>JBBSBI010000055.1:0-27257 GCA_038251425.1 Polyangiales bacterium | reverse complement strand
TGCACCCCGAGGCCAACCTGCTCGGCGCGTCCGGTGCGAATGATCTGGGGAACAATTCTCGCGACCGCGCTCACGGGCACAGCAAAGCCAATCCCAGCGGAGGCACCGCTCGGCGAGTAGATGGCGGTGTTCATCCCGATCAACTGGCCAGAGCTGTCTAAGAGGGGGCCACCCGAATTGCCCGGATTGATCGCCGCGTCGGTCTGAACCATATCCGGGATCGTCACGCCCCCCGCGCCCTTCATCTCACGCCCGAGCGCGCTGATCACACCCGTCGTCAGTGTGTGGTCCAGCCCAAATGGATTGCCTATCGCCACCACTTTCTGCCCGACTTGAAGCAGCTGCGTTTTGGGGAGCATCTTCACAACGGTCAGTGAGTCAACCGGTGCACTGATCTTGAGCACAGCAATATCTCGCCGCGGCTCGACGCCCACCAGCTCGGCATTGAATACTTTCTGATCTTGCAGGGTGACCGTAAGGCGTCGCGCGTTGGCCACCACGTGATAATTCGTCACGACGTGGCCCGCCTTATCCCACACGAATCCTGAACCAGAGCCCGATTCCACCTCGGAGGCCTGCCCGCGAAAGCGATCCAACACGAGATTGTGTTGGGTCACAAATACCGTAGCTGGGGCCGCATTTTGGAAAACAGCGATGGTGTTGGCTTCGTCTTCAGTGCGCGTGCCTGCTGAAAGCATTGGGATGGGTGGCGGCGTGGCAGCGGGTGGCGAGGGGAGCGGAGGCTGTTTCGATAGCGTCAGCGGAGCTTGGGGCAATTCTTTGGAACGTGCTCGCTCGTGCCGCGCACATCCGCCTGCAGGGAATGAGCTGAGCGCAAGGAGGAGAGCTAGGAGGCAGCGCGAGTGCATGGTTTTCAGCTTAACGTTACGTTCAGGCAATCTCAATTGGCTCGAAGTCACTGGCAAGGTACGGCGCCGCCGGCGTGCGGACAGTGCAGCATCGTGTTCGTGGTTGCCGCGGACACGTGATACAGGCGGCACTGCACATCGTTGCCCTTTATGATGCTGGTATTATAGGTGTTTTGGGTAGTGAGCTTGAGGCACTCCGCGCCGCAAGCCACGCGCGAAGCGAAAATGTCGGGGCAGATAGCGGCCATCAGACCACAATAATTTTCACAATCTGCCCCGCAGATGCCGTTGCCTCCAGGACCAGCAGCTGGGCAATGGATCTGAACCTCGCCGTTCTGCTTGGCTTGCCTCACGTTGTTGATGCGGCAAGTCACGGTGTTCCCTGTTTCATCGAGCGGCCTGCCGAGATCAAAATTGCTGCAAACGCTTCGGCACACTTCTTCACTCGTGTAGACCTGATTGGCGCCGGTGCAAGTGGTTTGAACGTCAGTGCAGAAGGTCTCACACGCCAAGCGTTTGGCTTCTTCGATGGTGCTCGGAGTGCCGCCGCTAGCGGTTCCACCCGTGGCCGTGCCGCCGCTGCCACCGAGGGCCGCACCCCCTCCGCTCGCCTGCACCACTTCCGTGTCGAGCGTGGCTTTCTCAATCCCGACAAGGTTGGCGCAAGCCGCACTGCAGAAAAGCAAAACGCAGGCCAGATAATTTCGTGTGATCACCAAACACCTCCGAGTTCCAGGCTTGTTCCCGATGGCACAACGCCTGCTGTCAAGAAAAGCGAGCTCGCGCCGTGGGCCGCACGCGTATCGTCGGCAGTGAGGAACAGCACGAGGCCTGTGCCGAGCAGCGCGGCGCCAGCGCTAAATGCAATGGTGGACACTTTTGCTGCGTCACGAGCCTGATTGCGCAGCGTCAACCCAGCTGGGCTGCACAGTGTGGCGGTGCGGCATTTGTCGTCTGAGTCTGAGTTCTTGCCGATGGCACGCAAACCGAAGTAGCTGCCGACACCTGTCCCCAAAATCCCCGCTCCACCGAGCACGATACCGATCGTCTTCTGCATGTTAGAGCCTGGTGTATCGGCAACCGTCACCGTTTGTTGGGCAGCCTTTGGGGTTGGGGCAGGCGTGGGCGGAAGCGGCGCTTCCTGCTTAGTGGGTTTCAGAGAGGGAATATCTAATGTCGATGAGGTGGGTCCGGAGGCGATATTCAGGGTTTGGTCGTAGCGTTCGAAACCTGGAGCTGTTGCTTCAACGCGTTGCGGGCCTGGGTCAACCGGCACCTTGCTGCCCCACTGCGCCTTCGGCACCGGGTGACCATTCAAGTTGATATCCAGTCCTTCGAGGCTCATCAGAGAGGGGTCAACGCGCAGCAGCAGCATCGACAATCTTGGCTCAAGGGCGAGTGAGCGCACACTGGCGACCTTTTCACGCCCGGGATCCTGTTCGCGTTGTGCGAGTCCTTCGGCTTCCTTGAAGGTGGCCCAGGCGCTGGCTGTCTTGCCACTCTTCTCGAAACAATCTCCAAGGAAAAGCAGACTGCCAACTCCTGGATCAAGCTCTTGGCTTGCCTGAAATTTCGGGCAAGCCTCTGCGTAGTTCTTATCCGCCATGAGGCGTTTGCCTTGATTGAACAATGCTTCAGCAGCCGCCTTGTTGGCTCCCGAAGGTTCAGCGGCCGCGGTGGTCGCGAGAGCCATCAGGCCTGCTAAGCCTGCTACCAGGGTGCGTGTCTTCATAAGGCGGCACTTTAGTACGCTTTGTGTTTGGGTCCGAAGTTCTTCGCAGGCGCGGTGCGCGAAGCCCAAGATTTCAGCGGCGGCTGCCAAAAGCGCCGGGGTCGAACGGATCGGGAGCGCTCTTGTTGAGGCTGCCAGCCGGTTTCGGGCGGGCGCCGGTTGGTTTGCGTCGAACCTGTTCCGGTGCCGCCGTGGCGGGCGGGGGATTGGGGATCGCCGCCGAGGCTGGCGTCTGAGTGCCTGAAGCCGGCTCAATAGTCGGAGCCACTATCGGAGCGTCGGGTACCAATCCGAGGGGTAAAGCCTGCGACAAAGCCGTGGCCTCACTGGGTTTGGCGGGTGCAGCCGATGCAGCGCCGAGCGTAGCCGGATTGGATGGTGCGTCGGCCCCAAAGGCCCACCACAAGACACCGCCTCCGAGCAGAACAGCGAGCCCCAGGACAACAGTGGTTAATCCGTAACTGCGCCGTGCTTGATGTAGGTTGCCCGTGGTGCGTGTGACCCCCGGTGCGGTGAGCGCAATCGTCGCCCCAAGGACATTTGTCTCGAGTTTCCCTACTAGATTAGCTTCCCCCGCCGGCGGCCTGAGTGAGGCATCGCCCAAGATCCGTGATACGCGCTCAGCGGATGTTCGGGCGTGGGCGCTGCCAAACGGAGCCAAAGCGCGCGCCACTTCACCGACGCTGCTGTAGCGGTCGTCACGGTTTTTTTGCAGGCATTTTTGCAGGACCAGCTCCAGCTCCAACGGGGCGTCCGCCAGCAGGGTGCGAAGCGGTGGTGGTGGCTGATTGAGCACCAACGCGCAAACGCCCGGAAGCGTGTCCGAATAGAAAGGAGGCTGACCGGTGAGCAGCTCGTGCACAATCACACCGAGCGCCCACAGATCCGTGCGAGCATCCACGTCCCGGGCACTCAGCATTTGCTCCGGAGACATGTAGAACGGGGAGCCAACCGCGGAGGACGGGTTGGTGAGGGCCGAAGCTCGGTCATCCGTCTTGAGGCTCTTCGAGATCCCAAAATCCAAGACCTTCACTTGCGCCGAGCCATCGGCACGGTGGGCGAGGAAGAGATTCTCCGGCTTGAGATCACGGTGGACGATTTGGGCTGCGTGCGCTTCGGCCAGCGCCTCGCAAGCCTGAAGCACGTAGTCGATAGCCGTTTGCAGAGGCAGCTTGCCCTGTTGGGCCAGCGCTTGCCCGAGATCCTGGCCGTCCAGGTACTCCATGACAATGTAAGGGACACCGGTTTCTAGGCGCCCGACATCAAGCACCTTGCAAACGTGCTCACTCCTAATTTTTGCGGCTGAACGCGCCTCAAGCAGCATGCGTGCCACGATTTGCTCGTTCTGCGCGTACTCGGGACGCACGACCTTGATCGCGACGCGCGTATCGAGGTCACGGTGCCGTGCTGAAACGACGACCCCCATGCCGCCCTCTCCGAGATGCTTTAAGACTTCGTACTTGCCAGCGATCACTTCCCCGGGCTGGAAAACAAGAGTCTCGGTGCTAGTCATCGTACAAAATGGCCCGTTCCTTAGTGAGAGTAGTCCGCGCCCACCTTGCTGGCCAGTCCCGTTTGCTCCGAGGCCAGGGGCCAGGTAATACCGCCCGGAGCATGCGCCGCCTATTTATCTCGTCGCTATTTTGTCTCGTGTTGGGCGTCTCCGGCCTGGCAAACGCAGCCGCCCCGCTCAGCCACACGGTGTACGCGGGCCAACGCTTGGCTTCGATCGCCAAGCGTTACCGCGTGAGCGTCGAAGCGCTGTGTGCTGCCAATGGCATCAGCCGATCAGCGCGCTTGCGAGTAGGGCAGAAGCTTAGGATCCCGGACAAGAACAGTCCGAAAGATGCGCCGGCCTTGCAAAGCGCGGACCAGCCGTCCGTGGCTTCGGTCAGGCCCCGCTCAGAAACACCCCGACGTCCCGCCCCGGAGCCCAAAAAGCTCGATCAGACTCCGCGGATCCACACCGTAGCCCAGGGCCAGCGTCTGGCCTCGATTGCAAAACGCTACCGAGTCAGTGTGGACGCAATTTGCACGGCTTCCGGCCTTGCCAGGAATGCCAAGCTCAAGGTCAACCAAAAGCTCGTGATCCCTGGCAAGGATGACCCTGACGGCGAGTACGCGCGCAGCGTCTATGAAAATGACGTGAACCTGAGTGCGGATGGGCGCCGAAGTGGAGTGCGTCGCGCGCCTGGCGACTGGAAGGCTTATGTGAAGGCACCGCGTCAGCGTGGCTATGTGTCGCTAGTTGGTTATCATCGTGCCTGGAAGGGAGCTGCGCTTGGGCCGTCGGGACGTGTGTTGCCGCGTGCCCGCGCCGCGATGTCGGAGATTCTGAACGCGAGCCCGGCCTGGCCTGCAGTGGATGCGCGTCTGGTGCGTCTGGTGGTCCAATTGAGCGATAAGTTTGGGGGTCGCGAACTGAGGATTATCAGCGGCCTTCGAAAACAGTCCTATGTTCAGGATTCACGGCACCATCTGGGGCGTGCAGTCGATCTCACCATTGTGGGCGTCCCGAATGAAGCCTTGAAGAATTACCTGCTCACGCTGGATAAGGTTGGAGTCGGTTACTACCCGAATTCATCGTTTGTGCATCTGGATGTTCGCGACGAGAAGACACGTTGGGTCGACTACGCTGGCCCGGGTGAGCCACCACGGCTGTTTCCAAGATCGCGCCGCGTAGCCAAGACGGAGACGGAGGCCAAGAGGCCCGAGCCTCCGGACGAGACGGCCCCGAATGAGCCGAACGCCCCGCGAGCGGAAGCCGCAGCTCGCGAAGAAGCCGAAGCTCACGAAGGCATCCCAGCCGCCGCGGAGTCCGGCACGCCCGCAGAAATCACGGCGCCCGCGGAAGCCGACGCGCCGGCAGTGCCCGCGCCGACCGCCGCACCTGAAGCGCCTGAAGCGTCTTTAGCGCCTGAAGCGCCTGAAGCCCCCGCAGAACCAGAAAAAACACGTGAGCCCGACGCGGAAGTCCATTGAGACTTTCCAGATGTAGGCTCTCGCCTACCTCGCGCTACATCCGCCGATAATCACCGGCCGCTATGCCTGGACCATTGCCAGCTGGCCAGAAATTGGGCCAGTCGGACTCCGAAGTGTCACAAGCTGATAGCCTTCCCGTAACATCAGTCTGGAATGATCAAAGGATGTGTAGCTTGAAAGGTTTCACGGTTTTCACCCCCATTGTCCCGAACGAGTCTCGAATCCCTCCCGAGAGCGGCAGCTTTCTTGTAGCAGGGCGTCAGGCTAACGACGGCGGGCCTTTACTTCGAACGTTCGCCAACGCGCAAGGTTTGGAACGAGCGCGGCGTTGGCAGCACGCGTACGGCGACGAGTTTTTGAGCGCAGAGGCACTCGAGAGCACGTTGCGCATGGAGCGCCTCAACCGCGGCTGAAGTTCAACGCAAACACAAAGGCATCCTGAGCCACAGCTTCGTGCCTTAGCCTTTGATGCCCGTAGTGGCGATCCCACGAATGAACGTTTTCTGGGTAACAAAGAACAGCGCGACGACGGGGGCGACGAGCAAGACGGATGCTGCCATCAAGAACTGCCACTCACTGCCTCCGCTCTGCGATTGATACTGCTGTAGGCCGAGCGCCATCGTGAAAGTATCCGGATCCGTCAGGAAAATGAGCGGACCCAGAAAATCGTTCCAAACATACAGGAAGTGAAAGAGTGCCACCGTTGCCAGCACTGGCTTGGCTAGGGGCAGAATGATGCGGAAGAAAATAGCTATCTCGGAAGCGCCATCCAGCCGTGCCGCTTCCGAGAGTTCGCGTGGAATTGTGGCAAAAAACTGCCTAAGAAGGAAGATATTGAAAGCGCCACCAAAGCAGGCTGGCACCCAAAGCGGAGCGAGCGTTCCTAACCAGCCCAGGCTCCTGAACAGCGAATAGAGCGGGATCATGAGCACCGGGAAGGGCACCATCATCGTCGCCAGTGTGACCGCAAACAGTGGCTTTCGGCCGGGCCAATCGATACGAGACAGACCGTACGCAGCTAACGCACTTGAGAAAACGGTGCCCAGCATGCCGAGCAAAGCCACCGTGAGCGTATTGGCGAGGTAGCTCAGGAAGGTGACCGTTCGGCTCGTATCGCTGCGGCTTGTCCAAGGGAGGCGGCTTTTTCCGAGGAGTGTTCCGAGCGAAATGGATTTGTCGTGAGTGTCGGTTGAGAGTGCCAAAATGGCTTGTTCGTAGTTCGCGAAGAGTGGCCTGATTCGGGAGGATATCTGGCGTGGGTCCACGTAGAAACGGCGTGCCGTTTGGTTCGCGTAATTGGCAGCGGAGGATTCGCTCACGCTCACAAAATAGCCAGGCACTCTTTGAATGAGCTTGGCCGGGAGCCGCACCTGAACGGAAGTTGGCGCTTGAGGAGTGCGGAGCACAAGCTCGCCGTTAGAGAAATCGTTCGGCGAAACCAGCACGGGAATGCCGGATTTCGCGCCTGCCAGGGGAACCACGAGCACTCTTTCGGTGCCGATCCGCTCCGGAGGCGTCACCGAAAGACGCTCCCCGCTGGAAAGCGTTAGCTCATGACCGCGAGGTAGCCACTCAGGTGGAACCTTCCCAATTTGTTCGCGCGGCTGCAGCGAGCTCACCACCAGCCAGACCAACGGCGTGAGAAAGGCCATTGCCAGAATGCCAAGCGGAACGTGCACGAAAGCACGCGGCCAGCCAGTGCTTTGTCGTTTAGCGGTCATACACGATGAAGCGTGCTGAAACCTTCGTGAGCACCCAGGTCAGGCTCAAGATGATCAGAAAAAGCACGCACGCGAGGGCGCAGGCGTAGCCCATGCGCAAGTCTTGAAAAGCCACGTTAAAGAGATGTAAAACAAAAAAGAGCGTGCTCCGTTCAGGTGAACCGGTCGCGTCGGTCATGATAAATGCTTGGGTAAATACCTGGAATCCACCGATGATCCCCATGATCACGTTGAAGTAGAGAACCGGTGATAACATAGGGAGGGTTACGTGCCATAGACGATCCCAATACGTCGCACCATCGATGATCGCTGCCTCGTGCAAGGCCGTTGGCACGTCTTGGAGGCCCGCCAAAACGATCACCATCGCGTGTCCGGAGCCCCAAGTGGCCATCAGAATCATGGCGAGCTTGGCGAAGCGAGGATCAGCCAGCCAGGCTGGCCCACTCACGCCCAGCATCGCCAGAAATGCATTGATAAGCCCACTGTGGCCGTTGAACAGCCACATGAAGAGTACGCTTCCGGCAACGACCGGCATGAGCGAGGGCAGGAAGAAGACCGTACGGTAAAATCCTAAACCTCGAACTTTTGTGTTGAGCAAGAGCGCGAGGGTCAGCGAGACTAAGGAGCTCAGGAAGACCGATCCCGTTGCGTACACAACCGTGTTCCAAAGACTCCTGACGACCAGCGGATCGGTGAAAAGCTCACGATAATTCTCGGTGCCGATGTAAACCGGCGGCAGAAGAACCGAGTAATCGCAGAGAGAATAGATGAGGGCGGAGACGATAGGATACAGTAAGAAAGTGCCGATGCCGATGAGCCACGGCGCACAAAACAAGAGGCCCAGTTTAAGATTTCTCTGTTCAAGCCGCGTCACTGGCGGCCTTCTCGGCGGAGCCAGGCCCGACGCTCCCGATCCACGGCGCCTTGCATTTTCAGCTCAACGGCGCGCAGCGCCTCCCCAGGTGTTTGCGTTAAGTGTTCCATAGCGTCATAAGCGGCCACCATCTCGCGCCCATACTCTTTCCAGACCCCAGTTTGTGGGGCTGCGAAAGCAGTGGGGCTGAGGCCGAGCTGTCGGAAGAGAGCAATTTGGGGATTCGAATGCGCTCGTTGGAAGGA
This sequence comes from Polyangiales bacterium, assembly GCA_038251425.1. Taxonomy (GTDB): domain Bacteria; phylum Myxococcota_A; class Polyangia; order Polyangiales; family Polyangiaceae; genus JBBRRP01. The sequence goes on along the minus strand of JBBSBI010000055.1, from coordinate 18,834 downwards.
GTGGCTCTCCGTGGCTCTCGGCGTGAACTTGTGTTGGCCAAGGCAGAGCAGCTCAAGCCCTTCCTGGCTGGTGGCGTACTTCAGAAACGCCAGCGCCTCTTCCGGGTGTTTCGAACCTTTGGGGATCACCAGCACATCGGCTTCCACCATCGAATGATTGGCAAGATCCGGGCGATCCGCGGGGAAAGGGAAGGGAGCGGCGGACCATTGCAGGCCCGGCGCATAGCGTTCGATGAAATTGTGCATCCAAACACCCTGGAGCTGCATGGCCAGCTGGCCCGAGAGGAAGGCATTTTGCGCACTTGCAAATTTTCCGAAGCCTGAGCGAAATTTTCGCAAGATCTCCACGCCGAGCCGCTGCGAATAGCTTTGCATCCAGGTGTACGCTCGCAGGTTCTCAGGCGCCGCAGTTGTCACGCGTGACCCAGCGAGCAGCTTGCCCCCAAAAAATCCGCCCCAGTGCCCTAACCACCAAGGCGGCTCTCCTGGAAGAAATCCAACTTGGAGGAGGCGCTTTTGCGTCGCTGGCACCGCGCTGAGATAACCTGAACGGATCCCCACGCCGCCACCCGGAAGCCGGACCTCCCAGCGTGTCAGGCGTTCGGCAAAGGCATCCAATTCTTCGATGGTAACGGGCGCGCGATCCGGGTTGAGCCCTGCTTCGGCGAACAGGCGTTGGTTGAAGTGGAGTGCCAGCGAGACGGGTGCGGTGGGTGCTGCCCACGTTTTCCCCTCGAAGTTGCACAGATCCCAGTACACAGGTACGAAATCCCCTCGTTCAATGCCCGCGTGCTGGAACGGAAGCGTGAGGTCCAGAAGCGCTCCTTTTTGAGCATAGGCCGGGAGCAAGCTGCTGGTGAGCCCGGCGATGTCCGGTGGCTCGCCGCCGGCTATCGCCACCAACAGCTTCTCGTCGATGCGAGAAACAGTGACGCGTTCCACTTGGATGGGGCGGTAATGTGGCTCGGCTTGCGCCCTCGCTAGTTCTTTCTCATTGAAGGTTTGCACCACGCGTGCAATGGCTTCACCCTCGAAGTTTGTCCATTTTTCCCAATAGACAATCGTGCGTGGCCCCTTGAGGCTTGGTGGAGCGTTGCAGGCCGATGCCAGAGCCAACGCGAGAAACGAACGGCGGCCTTGGTTGTGCCGGACGGCGTGCCTGAGCTTCCGCACGCCTAGAGATCTTTGCAGCAGCGAAACCCGGTCGAATAATCGTGATACGTCGGTTCGTGGGCCATGGTCACGAAGGTGCAACCTTCGCCGTGTTCACTCAAGGTGCTGTAGAAACCGCCCATAAAAACCCCTCTTCCGCGGCGGTGCGGCACGAGTGCCTGGCGGATTTCCGGCTTCAGCCCGAGCGCTTTGGCCACTGCGGCGCCCGCCTCCCCGTCGACCCATTCATGGAGATTGCCGACCATGTCGTGCACGCCGTAGTCGCTCTCACAAGCCTCGAAGGCGCCAGTGTTGGCCAGCCAGCCCTCCGTTTGATTGAGCGTTGGGTTGTTGAAGTGCTCATCGTAGCGCCACGCGCGCGGGTTATTGCCAAAGCGGCGGCTGAGCAGGTGCGGGCGGGCCACGTTGCAGGAGCCCTTAGTGAATTTTTCACCATACGGGTAAGTGGTGCGGTGGGTGCCGCTGCACGCCTGATACCATTCTGAAACGGAACACAAGCGCTTGCCCGCGTTGGAGCACGCCGCTTTAGATTCTTCGCGACTGATGTAGCCTTGCGGTTTTACGGAGGGTGAGCTCTGCGCTTCATACCGCTTGCCGGCATTGGGGCGCTCGAAATACGGAAAAGGTTCGGTGCCAACCTTCGTGCGCACTACCAGATGGGCCTCCCAGCGATCCACACACGTACTGCCCACTTGTGCCATCTCTTTGGAGCATTCTGGTGCACCCCTGTTCGGGAGAGTCACCGGCTTCGCTCTCATTTGCGTGAGCTTTGCGAGTGCGTGCTGATCTTCCCCGGCGCGGGCATTGGCGCAGCCGATGGCCGAAAGCATCGCGGCTACCAGAGCAACCCAGGCACCGTAATCTTCTAGACGCACAATGTTTCCGCGCACTCTCTTCTTATTGTCACACGATGGCCCCTCTCGCTGCCAGAGGCGAGTGCGCGGAGTCCCCTAATGCGCGCAGATGCCGCTGTCATGCATTGGCCCGCATCTTCCTACCTGCACGCGCGCACCCGAGTGCCATGCAAACTAATCGTGTCGCGGCTCGTCGATCGAGCTTCACCGAGCCCGGTTAGGACTCTATCCTTATCGGAGTCCTTCGTTTTTCTGCCACACATGTAGGTGCGACATCGTGACCCGTGGGCGCGGCTCATCCATTCCAGACTTCAAAGCATCGACACCGCTCATTAAGGGCGAGTTGGTTGCGAACAAGTATCGACTGGTAAAGCAGATCGGCGAAGGTGCGATGGGCGCGGTTTGGATCGCCAAGAATGAAGTCTTGGATGTGGATATCGCTATCAAGTTCATGCGAATCGACAATCCGCGCGCCGATCCTTCGAACATGGCCAAACGCCTGTTGCAAGAGGCACGGGCTGCAGCCCGTTTGGGCCATCCGGCGATCGTCCGCGTCTTCGACTTTGGCCAGATGGACGACAACACGCCGTTCATCGTGATGGAGTTACTGAAAGGGGAGCCACTTTCGGCGCTCCTCAATCGCGAAGGCAAGCTGGAGGTCACTCGCGCTTTGCAGATGATGTTACCCATCGCGGATGCGCTCGCTACCGCACACGGCCGTGGCATTATTCATCGCGACATCAAGCCCGAGAATATCTTCATTGCGAGTGATGAGTATGGGCGCCTCCAACCCAAAATTGTCGACTTTGGAATCGCGCGGTTTTCTGAGGGTTCTGGCACGCTCACCCGTTCTGGTGCGCTGCTCGGCACGCCAGATTATATGTCACCCGAACAGGCTCGCGGTGAACCAGATATCGATCATCGGGCGGATGTTTGGGCGCTATGCGTGGTGCTTTATGAGCTGATGGCCGGTTGTCGCCCGTTCGGGCAGGATGGCGGCAACTACCTGGCGGTGTTGCGGGCCATCGTTCACGATCCGGTGCGTCCCATTCTCGAGTTTGATGTCGGCGATAAGGCGCTCTGGGTGATCATTGAGCGGGGTCTACGCAAACGCCGTCAGGAGCGCTGGGACACGATGCGCGTCTTCGGGGAGTCTCTCGCGCTCTGGCTCTATGAGCGCGGCATTCGCGAAGATGCGTTTGGCGCCTCGCTGAAGACAGGCTGGCTCCAAGCGGGTATCGATGGCGTGAAGATCGACACTTCGTCGATGATGCCTGATGGCAGCTCCGAGGCGATGAAGGCGATTCGGGAACTTGACGAGTTGTTGGCGCCCGCGAGTGTCTCGAAGATGACGACTCGAGTCTTGGGCCCACCGGGTCGCGCTCCAGTGGGAAACATGCTGCCGCCGACTCTCGTGGACGAGTTGTTGGTCCCCCCGAGCGAGCCATCGCCGCTTCCGCTGCCGAGCCGAGTTCACCGCCTCCAGCAGCGCGCCCCGCTCTTGCTGGCGATTGCTGCCACTGGCGTCGCGGTCGTTGCCGTCGTGGCACTTGTCTTGGTCCTCTGGGCGCCATCCCATAGGGCTTCACGTTCGGATCCACCGGTAATCGCTCAACAAGCTGAGAAGCCGAAGTCATTGCCAGCCGCGACGGCGACTGCGTCGAGCACCGCAGCACCCGCCGTTGCAACCCCAACCGGCCCCGCTACACCGCCAGGTTCTGAAGCTGACGCCGGCGTGGAAAGTTCGGCGCAGCCTGCTCCCCTACCCAGGAAACCGGCGCAACGGCCGAACCATGCTTCGCGCAAGAAACAGCAAAAGAAGCCAGGGTCCTTTGATTTAGGGTTCTAGGTGCCGCTTCATAGTCTTGAACATGCCGGCGTTGTCGCTTCGGATTGGCCGCTTCTTTTGGGGGAGAAGCTCGGGCGTGCTCGCCATTGCGATCTGTCTGGTTCTCGGGCGTGCTTCGCCAGCGCTTGCCGTCGAGGTTGAAGAAGGCGCTCGCACGAAAGCGAGAGCTCTTGCGCAAGATGCGCTCGCCCACATGCACGCCGAAGAGTGGCAGCAGGCTCAGACACTCCTCGCGGAAGCCTATGCGCTCATGCCCGCGCCAACGCTCGCCTTGCTCGAAGCTCGAGCCTTTGAACGAATGGGGCGTCTCGTGGACGCTAAGTCTTGGTATCAGCGGGCTAATGAGGCCGAGCTTGGAGCGGACGTACCGGAAGCTTTCAACGCGGCACGGGAAGAGGCGGCCCGCGAGTTGCCACTCCTCGACGCACGCATTCCCAGGCTAACCTTGCTGGTGCAGGGTCCCGGTGCGACCGATCCCACCCTGGAACTCTACGTAGACGCTCGGCTGCTCACGGCGAGTGAGCGCTCAAAGCCAGTGTTGGTCGATCCGGGCGTGCAGCGCATCCGCGTGCTGGTCGCCAAACAGGTACTCGTTTCAACGTCACTCGCTGTGGTCGAAAGGGAGCAAAAAACCGTATATATGGGCATTTCTGCGGTGCTGCCGCCTCTTCCACCCAAAGCTCCTGTGGTCCAGCATCGGGGCGAAGGTGCGCGCCAGAGCGCCGCCTGGGTTGCGTTCGGTGTAGGTGGTGCAGGGCTCGGGTTTGGTGCGGTGACGGGATTCATGATGTTAGACGCTCAAGGGAAATTGGAGGATCAATGCGGGATAACCTGCCCGGCCTCTGCCTCCGATGATCTCGCCAGGTTTCGAACTACGCGCACCCTCAGCAGTGTCGGCTACGGCGTCGGTTTGGTGGGGGTGGCAGTGGGCGCGTATTTGTTGCTGAGTGGTGAGGAAAAGAAGGTTTCGGTTTCGGCAGATGTCGGTGTGTGGTCGGATGGCCACGTGCTAGGTGTGCAAGGAGCCTTCTGATGCGCGCGCAGTACTGTCTGCTGTTGATCGCCGCCGCTTTGGTGCTCCCCGGCTGCCCAATTCTGGTGCAGGACGACTACAAGCTCGACATGAGCTTAGACGCACCCGTGATGGGAGGCGAAGCTGGGCAATCCCCGGCTCTTGGCGGGAGAGCGCCGATTGGGGGAACGCGAGGCGTCGGTGGTTCGCGGGCAGGGGGAGCTCCTGGAACCAGCGGGGGCAGCTCAGGCGCCGCGGGAAGTCCAGATCCAGCTAATTGCGGGGATAATCAACGAAATGGCGGGGAGACGGACACGGATTGCGGGGGGCCGACGTGTGCCTCGTGCGTCGAAGGTCGGAGCTGTCGCTTTGGCGGGGACTGCGCGAGCGGAGTCTGCACGTCCGGGGGTGTGTGCGAGGTACCAACCTGTAACGACGGCGTGAAGAACGGCGATGAAGTGGGCATTGATTGCGCAGGGAAGTGCCCCGCCTGTCCCGCCGGTCAACCCTGCCGTGCGATCAATGATTGCGAATCAAACGTGTGTCAGAGTGATAAGTGTCGTGCTTCGGGCTGCGGGGATGCGTTACAGAACGGCACTGAATCGTCGGTAGATTGCGGCGGGCCGTTGTGTGGGCAGTGCCCAGCCGGTGCTACCTGCAACGTCGCTGCGGATTGCAAGACGTCGGTTTGCTTGAATAGTCGCTGTGCTGTCGCGAGCTGCGATGATCTCGTTCAGAACGGTACCGAATCGGACGTTGATTGTGGTGGGGATTGCACCCGTTGTGCGGCAGCAAAGCAGTGCCGTCACGGGGGCGAATGTGTTTCGAATCACTGCGTGGAGGGGGTTTGCGTGGCCGCTTCTTGCAGTGATGGATTGCAGAATGGCCTGGAAACAGGCGTGGATTGCGGCGGTGGCGTGTGTGCTCAGTGCCCCGATGGGCAGCGCTGCACGACGCCCATCGATTGTGCCAACGCGCAGTGCATTGATGGCGCTTGCCGTTCCAAGACCTGCGCGGACGCTCAGAAGCAAGGCAATGAAACCGACGTTGATTGTGGAAACACCTGCCCAGTGTGTGCCGTCTCACGCCTGTGCCAGAAGTCGACTGACTGCGCGTCAGGAGTTTGCAAGGTCCAAGTGTGTGCAGCACCCTCGTGCGCAGACGGTGTCAAGAATTGGGACGAAACGGGTATCGACTGCGGTGGAGCTTGTGGGCCCTGCGATTTTGGCAAGGCTTGCCGTCTCGACAAGGACTGTAAGAGCCTGGTGTGTCGAGGTGCCTGCGTTGCTCCGACTTGTTATGATTTTGCAATGAACGGCGATGAAACAGACATCGACTGTGGGGGCACTGCCTGCCTCAAGTGCGCAAGAAATCAGGCTTGCCAATTGCCCTCGGACTGCGGCACCGGCAGTTGTGTCGGCACACGTTGCAACTGAACCGCGCGTTTAAGGGTCGCGTTCAAGGCCAACCAGTGGCGATCTGAGTGTCGGCGATGGCCCAGCAGTGTGCAGCTCTTGGCCTGCGCCTTCCAAGTGCCAAAGGTCGCTCAGCAAGCTATCGAGGATGAGTTTCCCGCGATGGCCCCAGATCGGGTGCTCCTCTTCGCTCATTTCGTCAGCGACCTGGTTGGCGGCCTCAGAAGAGGTGATGCCGCGTTCAATCGCGAAGTTGAGAACCTGCTCGGTGATCAAATAGACCGAGTTTTCCCAGGTTCGACCGAAATGACGACGAATGCTGGGATCTTCGGGTAGCGTTCCGTATTGTTCGTTGGCGCAACGCACGATCCCCATGCGATTGGCTACGAAGTCGGGAATGTACGCGATCCCGCGATCACTCAGTGCTTGCGGATCGCGCAGCTCATCGGCCAACTGATTGTTGGCGGCCCCACACACAAGCTTCGCGTTGAGCAGGGGAATCGTCCTAGCATTCAGCACTCCACCTAAGGCGCAGGGTGCGAAGATATCGCAGCGTTCGGAGAATATGCTGGTGTCCGAGGGCGTCACAGCTGAGAGCTTCACAGGCTGCTCGGCAAAGCGAATTCTGGAGGCTTGGACCTGAAGTTCAGAAACGTCGCAGGCGACGATCTCCGCCACGCCCCGCCGCAGCAGTTGTTCGATCATTGAAGAAGCGACATTGCCGAGCCCTTGAATGGCGATCTTCTTTCCCCCCAAATCTCCCAGCCCTAAGTGTGAAAGCGCGGCTTCCATGGCGCAAATCACCCCGGTTGCGGTTGAGATCGAGGGGTTGCCTGAGCCGCCGAGAGCAGGCGGAATACAGGTCACGAAGCGGGTAGTTTTGAAGACACTCGCGATGTCCGAGGGCTGCGTGCCAACATCTTCCGCCGTTACGTACAAGCCGCGCAGCGAAGTGACAAAGCTGCCATATTCTTGGTACAGTTGGGCGCGGTAGGCTGCATCCTGTAAGTCGCCAGTTCTCTGCCGCAAGATCAACCCTTTGCCGCCACCCCACCACAGGCCTGCAAGCGCATTCTTGCGAGTCATCGCCTTCGACAATCGAAGCCCGTCACTCAGGAACTCACCGAGCGTGGCGTACTCCCAGTGTCGGAGACCGCCCGCGGCTTGGCCACGCCGTGTTCGGTGTACGAACGCCGCGAACAGTGCACCGGTATGGGCGCCGAGCTCTACAAAAAGCGCTTCGTGGCTCGCGGCATCGAGGCTCCCCAATATAGACTGCAATAAAGGCTCGAGCGCGGGATGCGAGGCGCGGGGCGCGGGACCGAACACAAAAAAAGCTCGGCGCGTACCCAGCGCTTCCAGCTCTTGCACGAAGGTTTCGGGCGACTTTTGTAGAAGATTCATGAGCCCGCAAAGTCTAGTGACCGGACCCCGCAACGGCTACCCGCAACACCTCGGAACTTCGCGTTCGCTCTTCAGCGTAGGCCTTTTGGCTCTCGCTCTAGAACAGTGAAGCTGCTGCAGCGCTCAACAATGCTGGGTGCCCTGGCCGACGCACCAGCATGACCGGACACGGAGCACGCCTGAGCACGCGTTTCGCCACGCTGCCGAGGTCACCCGCGCCGGGCTCAGTTGAACGGGAGCCGAGCACAATGAAGGCGCACGCCGCCTCTTCAGCCAGTGTACAGATCAATTCTTCGGGGCTGCCGAATTCAACTCGAATTTCTGGCAGCTGGCCGGTCAACGGCTGGACGCGTTCAGCCAGCTTCTTAAGTTTGAACCGTGCCTGGTTTCTGGCCACATCGGTCGCTGGTCGCGGATCATGCGCGCCTGCTGCGAGAAGCAAGGCATGAGCTGGCAGATAGGGAGTGGGTGAAACCACATGCAGCAACATCAAGCCCCGTGAGGTGAGCCGTCCAAGCACGATGGCTTCGTTGAGCGCGCCCGCTGCGGCTTCGGAAAAGTCCGTGGGGACCAGGATCTTCGGTCTAGGGCTCACGTGAGTCAGCTCTACGATACAGCCCGATCACTCGGGTGCACTGCGGGTGAGTGGCTCTTCGGCGCGGCGCCATACTCCTGGAGCTTGTACTGGATCTTGCGCACGCTGATGCCAAGGACATCGGCGGCGCGGCTCGTGGAACCGCCCTGAGCTTCGAGCGTCTGTAGGATTGCGTAGCGTTCAAGCTCGGCTAAGGACGAGCCCGGAATGATCGGCACATCGCCATTCTTTCTCGCAGCCGCGATCTCGGGCGGCAGGTGATGCGCTTCGATGCTGGGGCCATCGGCGAGCACCACGGCGCGTTCAATGACATTCTCCAGCTCACGTACGTTGCCAGGCCAAGCATGATGGCGGAGCTGCGTGAGCGCACCGTCGGCAATGCGTGTGAGCGATTTCCCGTTCTCTTTACTAAACCTTTTCAGAAAATGCATGGCGAGCGCTGTCACGTCGCTCGGCCGTTTGCGGAGCGCTGGCAGCGTGATGTTGATGACATTCAGCCGGTAGTAGAGGTCCTCACGGAACTTTCCTTCATCCACCATCTGCTTCAAATTTCGATTGGTCGCAGCGACCACGCGCACGTCGACCTGCACCGTCTGGTTGCCACCCACACGTTCAAACTCCCGCTCTTGCAGCACACGGAGCAGCTTCACCTGCGTCGCGGGCGAAATCTCTCCGATCTCATCCAGGAAGAGCGTGCCCCCATTTGCCTGCTCAAAGCGCCCTTCCCGTTTCCTTTCAGCTCCCGTGTAGGAGCCCTTTTCATGCCCAAATAGCTCACTTTCCAACAGCGTTTCGGCGAGTGCGGCGCAATGCAGCTTCACAAAGGGAGCCGCGTGCCGGGGTGAGCGGTGGTGAATCGCAGCGGCCACCAGCTCCTTGCCGGTTCCGGATTCCCCAGCGAGGAGGACGGTGGCGCGGCTCGGAGCCACTTGCGCAATACTCTTAAAAATTTGCTGCATCTCCGGCGAATTGCCGACAATGTTGTCGAAGCTGTAGCGTTCTGTGAGTTGGGTTCTTAGCTCCTGAGCCTCGCGTCGCAGGCTGCGCCGCTCCATGGCTCGCTCCAAGATCACCAGGAGCTCCTCGGTATTGAGTGGCTTGGTCAGGTAATCAGCAGCTCCCTCGCGCATCGCTGAAACGGCCGTTTCCACAGCTCCGAAAGCAGTCATGATCACCACTGCAGATTCTCGGTCACGTTCGCGGAGTTTTCGCAAGAGCTCAACGCCATCCATCCCAGGCATTTTCAGATCGGTGAGCACAATATCGGGCTCGAAATCCACCACGCGGCCGAGTGCCTTGAAGCCATCGGCAGCCGTCTCAACCGCGTATCCCTCTTCCTTGAGAATTTCCGCGAGAGCGCTGCGGGCGTTCGCCTCGTCATCAACTATGAGAATGCTGCCTTTGGTCGCCATGTTGGTGGTTCGCTCCGGGTCTAGGCTTGCGGCTTATGCACTGCCCATGCCGGACCGCGCGAGAAGCCCGGGTATTGCCAGCATTTGCTGTTTTTGGCGCCGCATTGGGTCTCACCTCACAGATGAGGCACGAAAAATATGCGCAGAAAGGCTCCGGGGTGCGCAAAAAGTGCGCAGCGGCCCACTCTCCCCTGGCTCAGCCGACCTGCATCGGGAGACGAATGGTAAACCGCGTATTTCCGGCCTCTGAGGAAACGGAGATCGAACCGCCGTGGTCGCTGACGATGCGATGCACGATCGCCAGCCCAAGCCCAGTGCCTGCGGCTTTCGTGGTGTAGAAGGCATCAAAGATAGGTGCCTCCTCTGGAAAACCGGGCCCGGTGTCGACCACCTCGACTTGCACGAATCCTTCGGCGTCCGGCGAATGCGTTGCGACGTGCAGGCTGCCTTGGTTGCCCATGGCTTCGATGGCATTGCGTAAGAGGTTAATCAGTACTTGCTTGAGGCGTTCCGCTTCGGCACTCACCAACCCCGCGTCGGTCGCCAATTGGCAATTGAGCTCAATGTCAGCAGATTCCGCCTCAGGGCGAATCAACGTGGCGACAGACAGCACGAGATCGTTCAGGTCCACCGGGCGGAGCTCCAAGGGCCGCGGCCGAGCAAATGCAAGAAAATCGTTGACGAGGTGATCCAAACGCCGAATTTCGTCGAGCACGACCTCACACACCGGGAGGAAAGAGCCGTCGTCGCGGCCAGAGCGTTCAATTCGGCGTTTCAGAACTTGAAGCTGCAGCGTCGCAGAATTGAGTGGATTGCGAACCTCGTGCGCAAGACCCGCCGCGAGCGTTCCCACGGCAGCCAGGCGTTCTGCGCGGAGTGTTCGGCGCTGCATTTCCAGTTCGTTCGTGACATCCACCCCCATCGCGTAGGTGAGGCCATTTCGGCCTGATTGAGAGCGCCAACGCGCCATGCGGGGGGCGCCCGTCTTCTTCGGTAGCTTTCTGTCGCCAGCTTCAGCGAGCAAATGCCGGCCTGGTTGGCCAAGCATTTCGGCGGGTGTAAATCCTGTAGCTTCTTCGAGGGCTCGATTCCAGAGTTGAATCCTGCCCGCCTCGTCGAGCGCCAACACAAACGCTGGCACGGCTTCTGCGACTTCCAGGCGTTCGTTCGTCATCACCTTGTGCAGGAGATCATCACGATAGCTGGCCAGCATGATCGCCAGTTCAAGGTCGAGTGCTTGATGGATCGCCTTGGCAGTCAGAAATTCAAGGTCGCGGTTGCTGGGGTGGGCTTCATGGTTCACCGCCAGAAATTTCAAACGAATGCGATTCATGGCGGTGAGCATGAACTCCTGCGGCAGTCCAATTCTCACGTGAACACGCCCTATCTGTAAGTGTTGCGCGAGATAGGCCTGATCGTGTGGACCGAGCAGGACCGAACCCATCCATGCAACGAGCGTTTGCTTGAGGCGCTCCACTTGCGCACTGCCACCAGTAATGGACTGCTGAGCTGTCGGGTGGCGCTCCAATGCAGCGTAAAAATCCTCGCTGATTTCGCCAAAATGGCGGTGCGCGATGCTATGAAATTCGCGAAGGATCGCTCTCGCCTCCCCGTCGAATCCAACGTAGGCCTGGATGCTTTCGTACTGCGCTAGATCCATGGGCAAAAGGGTAGTGCCGGGTGCCTAACGACCCAAGCTAATGGCTATGGGTTGCCGGTTTCGTGCGCTTTCACGGTCAGAACCGGGACTTTCGAATGGCGCACCACCTTTTCCGCAACGCTGCCGAGGAGCAAGTGCATGAGCCCCGTGCGCCCCATCGTGCCAAGTGCAATCAAATCGTAGCCGTTGTTTTCGGCGACGGTGACAATCGTGCGCGAAGGGTCCCCTTCTTCGCTCAGCTTCTCAACCAGCTTGAGCCCTTTGGCCTCGGCATCGATCGCAAAGCGTGCTAGCTCCTGATTCGCGTGCTCGTGCACCATTTCAAACAGCGACTGCTGCATCTCGACATTCGCACCTACGAGTGTGTCTGCAGGCAGGAAGCTCGGCGTTTCCCAAACGTGAAGAATATCCACGCTCGCACCGCAGGCCACTGCCAGCGCGCAGGCCTTTTCAAGCGCATGCATTGAGCCAGCCGAGAAATCCACCGCCACCAAGATCCTATTTAGCTTCATTGCCATGATCTGAGCCTAGCCCTTTCGTTCGCTGTCTTCTCTATCTTCAGTCGGCCGCACCACCAATACAGGGCAGGGCGCCTCCCTCACAACTCGCTCCGCCACGCTGCCAAGGAACCTCAGGCCAAGACCGTGCCGGCCGTGGGTGCCCATCACGATGAGGTTTGCCTTGCTTGCTTCGGCGAGCTTGCTGATCGTCTCCGCTGGCGAACCGAAGTGAATGCTGGTTCGCACGTGCGCACGGTCTTGTGCGCTGAGAGGAGCTAAAAGCGAATCTAGACTCGCTTTTGCTGATTCTTCTGCCACCGCCGCCATCGGGCGCGACATGCTATCCGCCCAAACCAACAAATCCGGCCGCACGTAGTAGGGCACATTGCACACGTGAGCGATTTCAACGGTGCCCTCACTTGCCGCGGCAAGCTCCAAGGCCTGGGTCAGAGCGGGTGACGACGCCGGGGAAAAATCCACGGGACACAGGATACGGGCCATGGGTTGCATTGAATTCTGGAGTTCTGCAAGACCCGCGCCGCATGCACGCTGCTCGCGTTTGGAGTCGGTTCGGCCTCAAACTCGGTCTGCAGAGTGCGAAAATCATGCAGTTGGCGTCGGAGCTGGTGAAAAATCCGCGTTCACCCTAGATCCTTGCTGGCCGAGCATGGAACCCAGCGCAATTCCCTTAGACAACGCCGAACGCGCCCGGGCAGTCCGTCGAGTCCTGGTCGTTACCTTGGTGCTTAATCTGGCGGTGGCGGTGGCCAAGATTGCGTACGGTTACATGGCCTCGGCACTTTCGATTCGAGCCGATGGTTTCCATTCACTGACGGATGCTTCGAATAACGTCGTGGGGATCGTGAGTGTGGCGTGGGCGGCTCGCCCTGCGGACAAGAGCCATCCCTATGGGCACCAAAAGATAGAGCTGATCGCGGCTGGCTTCGTGGGGGCGCTCTTGTTGTTTGTCGCCTACGACGTCGTGCACGGGGCCATCGATCGCTTGATCAAAGGCGTCTCACACGCACCAACGATCGACACTGTGTCGTTTCTTGTGCTCGGGGTGACGCTCCTCGTCAATATTGGGGTGGCTAGCTACGAGTCGAAACGAGGCAAGGAGCTGGGCAGCACCTTCTTAACGAGTGATGCCACTCACACGAAGAGTGATATTGCCGTGACACTCGGGGTGATAGTGTCCGTGGCGTTTGTGCGGGCTGGGTTCGCGTGGGTTGACATTCTCGCGGCACTTTTCGTAGCTGGCTTCATCGCCTGGGCTGGGCTGGCGATATTGAGGCAAAATTGGGGATATCTTGCCGATGCCGCACAGCTCGACCACGAGGGAGTGGAGGCAGCGGTGTTGGCCGTGCCTGGAGTGGCGAGCGCGCACAGAATTCGCACACGCGGCGTGCCAGGCTCCGTTTACGTCGATTTGCACATCCAAATCGCCCCGCATCTCAACGTGGTTGAGGCGCATGAGGTGACGCATTGGGTGATCGATGCCATCAAAGAGCGTTTTTCGGGTGTGCGCGACGTGCTGGTGCACACCGAGCCTGCGGAAAGCGGCCAGGCCTTCGTTGCGCTCCCGCCTCGAATGCGCATGGGTGGCAGCGACGATTGATTGATGTCAACGCAGATCTTGCCGAAGGCTGCCGTCACTGATCGCTCGGGCCTAATTGGGGAAGTGCTCTAAACCTGGCCCACAAGTCGAGAAAGCCATCACAGGATAGCTGCGCCAACATTTTGGCATAAGCCGTGCAGCGCACCCAGTCATGAGCCCATCGAGCATTCAGCCCTACGTGATTGTAGCAGGTGTTGATTATTCCGAGCTGGGCGATCTTGCCGTCGCTCAGGCTTTTCTTTTGGCGAAAGGCCAGGCGCACGCCGAGGTGCATCTGCTGAACGTGGTGCGCTCAGCTGGCGTGGGTGTGTTCGTGGACACATCAGACGGAGTCCTGGGGATGACGATCGACGAGGCAGCACACCGCTTGAAAGATTACGCTGAGGCGAAGGTGGCCCTAGTGACCGAGCCCGGTGGGCTTGAACGCATTGTGACGCATATCGCGCTCGGCGCCCCTGGCGAGCGGTTAGCTCAGATGGGGTCAGACTTGGAAGCTGACATCCTGGTGGTGGGGACTCATGGCCGGCGCGGCGTCGAACGCTTACTGCTCGGCTCGGTCGCAGAAGGTGTGGTTCGCATGGCACACTGCCCGGTCCTTGTCGTGCGCAATACGGACCCTAAACTCCGTGTGCCAGAAATAGCACCCCCCTGTGCACAGTGCATTGAGACCCGGCGTGCTTCCGGAGGGGCGAATTATTGGTGCCCGCGACACAGTGAACATCACCCGCGAGCCCACACCTATCATTATGTTCCACGCAATGTAGCCGCTAGTCACAGCAATATGCCGCTTGTCGCGCCGATGACGCGTGACGAATAGCGTGGAGTGCGCTTGCTATGCAAACGTTAACTCGACGCCAGTTGTTCTCCCGAATTGGGATGGCGCTAGCGTTGGGTGCGCCTTCGGGGCTGCTTTTGTTGCGAGCGGTGATGGGGTGGGAGTTTCCCGGTGTCCGATTTATTCTTCAAGAATTGGCGCGTGATCCCGCTCTTTACGCCTACGCAACGCTCTCGACGATAGCGGTGTTCTGGATGGTCGGGTATTGCTTGGGGAAAGCTGCGGATCGTTTAGAGAAAGGAGCTTTAACGGATCCGCTCACCGGGCTGCCGAATCGGCGAAATTTCGACGCAAAGCTTGAGGCAGAGTTCTCTCGAGCCATGCGCTACGGAACGCCAGTTTCGGTGATTGTGCTCGATATGGATGGCTTGAAGGCGGTCAACGACAAGTTTGGACACCAAGCAGGGGACAAAGCGCTGAAGCTCATTGCCGCGTCGATTATCAACAGTTGTCGCACCACTGATCTGCCGGCCCGGCTGGGAGGAGACGAGTTCGGTGTGCTCGCTGCTGGCGTCGACGCCCAAAGTGCCTTCACGCTCGCCGAGCGTCTGCGAAGTGAACTCGCTGAGCTTTCGCAGAAACTGAACACAGGCGCGATCACTGTCTCTCTAGGAATCGCCGAAGCAACACCGGCCATGGCCAATAGCGCAGAGCTGCTCGATGAAGCCGACAAAGCCCTTTACCAATCCAAGCAGAGTGGCCGAAATCGAACCTCGATCCGAACGCAACCTTCAACCGACATGGCGAGCGGCGTGAGTGGAATGCGTTTGGTCACCCGCGCTGCACTTACCCGGCCCGTTCCGCCCGTCGCGCCCGTCCCCCAAGGCGCAGGCGGCCGCACCTATCGCAGCTAAGCCGCGACCGGACGCACCGAACGCGGCGCGTTGCGTGCCGGCAGATGCCCAGTGCGCGCGAGGTGCAAGTGGATTTCGTGTGCCGAGAGCCGGCAAAGATCTTTCCCAAGTTCAGTGAAAGTGAGCTGCCCTTTACTCACTGCTTTCAGCTCTCGCCGCAGCATTCCCAGCGTTCTTGGATCAGCTACGACAACGCAAAGCTGAACTCCTTGCTGACGCGCGAAATCCGCAGCTCGCACCGCGATCTGCCGAGCAAAACGGCGGCCCGACTGTTCCTCGCGGCGCTCGCGCGCCTCATCCGATCCTGAGCTGACCACGCGCCTCTGTCCCCGAACTTCACTCTGGGGCGACGGCTTTTCAGCAGACGCGGCTGTTTTTGCTGGATTTTCAAGCACCTCACGCTCGAGGAGCGCCGGCCCGGCATTCACTTCCGGCGGGCTGGCCCACTGAAGGGCAAAGAAACGAGCTCGAGCACCATCTGCAATGACGACACACTGATTCGGCATGCGACTTTCTCCATGTAGAAGCCAATTAGACAAAACCCTATCCGAGTTTGTCTCGCCCGTCCACCACTTCTCTCTTCTAAATTTCTCTCTTCTAAATCTTCATCACTTCATCATCACTTCATCATCACAGCGGTCGGGTGGCGGTATGTTTCAGGTAGGAAACGCAGATGCAGGTTTTTTTGGTGCATATGTGTGTGTGGAGTGAATTCTCCATTCGTGGGAATAGGTTTCGCTCACCAGCGGTTCAGTGCAGCGAACGCGTGAACGATGTGCATATTTCTTGGATGAGTAAATGTTTCCGCTCGGTAACGTGGGAGTCGGCGTGCGGCTTTCGCAAGGCTCACGGATGCAGGCGTTTGTAATCACTCTGGTTTGTAGATTTGTGCCATGTTCAGCTTTTCAAGAACGTTCCCGGTGTTACACTCGGGCTTCTTACGGCATTTCTTTGGGGTTGCTGGCCGGTTTTGGCTGAGCAGTTGGCGTGTTTTTGGGCGCGCCTTTTGTCCTGAATCTGAGGAGCTTCAAGCTTCATGAAATCCGTGACGACGAATGTTTTCGATTTAGGCGAGTCTTCGGAGCTGCCTCTTCAAGCAACGCCGAGTGGCATACATCTGCGGCCTTCTGTTGCGGAGTCCGGAGCATTGATGGCCTCCGTGTTTCTTGATTCGGCGGTGCCGATTGCGGTGGAGTCTGTTTCCGGATTGTTGCTTCAGGTCAATGCGGCCTTCGAGCAACTTTCGGGCGTGCGAGCCGAGCTCCTGGAGGGTGGAAGCTTGCTAGCTTTGTTACAGAGTGATGCGGGAGAACGGTTGAGCCTGGTGCGTGAAGAGTGCTTGGCCGGTCGCGATCAGAGCGGAGTCGAGATAGAGCTGGTCGATTCGACGCTTGGATCTCACGCCTTGCTGCTGACTGGGTCGCTGCTAACGGATGTCGATGGCGAGGCGTTCGCCATCAGTTATCAGTTTCAAGATGCGGGAGCCCTGCACGCTCAGCTTGATGAGCTACGGGCGAAAGTTCGCGTGCTCGAAACGCAGTCTGCAACAGAGCGCGTGCTTTTGGAGCGCGCTCGGGAGGCAGCTGGTCGTGCTACGGGGAGGGTGCAGCGGCTTGAGAGCTGGCTCATTGCGCAACAGCGCGTGAGTCATGTGCTGAGGGAAGCCGCCCGCGGGGAAGATGTTGTCCTCAGCGTGTTAGCCATTCTGTGTCCGGTCGCGGGGTTCAAGTCCGGAGAATTTTGGCGCGTGGAAGCGGGGCACGAGGGTCCAGAGGCCGTGCGGAATACTGTTTGGACTCAAGCTGCGGTGGGCCAGGGGGGCGAAGCCGACAGCGGCGCTCTCGGTCCCAGCAGGCTGGCCTTGCGCGAACTCCTCAGGCTGGGCGAGGCGGCGGGGGTGGGCCGAGTTTTTCTGATCGAGGTCAGAACACGCGCGCATCTTTGGGGAGTCCTGCGTTTTTCCGGTCCGAAGCACGATCTTGATTCGAGCCTGGGGCGCGCTTTGGCACAGGTTGGCCTGCAGCTTGCCCAGTATTTGGCGGCGGATTCTGGGCAGCAGCGTTTTGGTGCTGGCAGATTGGGATAGTCTGGCGAATCGAGCTGATGGCCCGGGGGGGAATGGGGAATAACGGCGAGGCACGCCGTGTTCCGATTTCTGAATTTGGCTTGCGGGTCTTTGGTCTCGCGTTATCTGAAGCTGTCAGGAGTAGATCTAGAATGCTGCGAGTTAGTCGATCGTTTCCGTTGCTGTGTTTCGGATTGTTGGTGGCGTGCGCTTCATCGAGAGCCCCCAGCGCTGAGCCTAGGAGTCGAGCTGAACTCGGCGTCGCCCAACAATCCTCGGGCGAGTTAGCCACGGTCGCAGACGTGGTCGAACGAGTGTTGCCGTCGGTGGTGAGCGTGACAGCCAGCAAGGTCGTTCGCGGTGAAGAGCACCCCTATATGAATGATCCGTTCTTTCGGCGCTTTTTTGGCCCCGGGCAGAACAAAGACGAACGCCAGCAGGGGCTTGGTTCCGGCGTGGTCGTCGGAGAAGGCTTGATCCTCACGAACAACCACGTCGTGGAGGGTGCCTCAGAGATCAAAATAGCTTCGCTTTCGAAGCGAGAATATGCGGTTGAAGTGGTGGGAACCGATCCAAAGAGCGATGTTGCCGTCTTGAGAGTGAAAGGCAAGTCGGATGGGTTGACACCTATCAGCTTTGGAGATTCATCTAGCCTGCGTCTCGGAGATGTGGTGTTGGCAATCGGCAACCCATTTGGGCTAGGCCAAACGGTGACCAAGGGCATCGTTTCGGCAAAGGGCCGCGCCGATCTCGGAATCGTAGAATTTGAAGACTTCATCCAAACGGATGCGGCCATCAATCCTGGTAACTCAGGTGGGGCGCTGGTGAACGCGCGCGGGCAGCTCGTGGGTATCAACACCGCGATCCTCTCGAGGAGTGGCGGCAGCGTGGGCATTGGTTTCGCGATCCCGAGCAGCATGGCCAAGCCGATCATGGATAGCTTGATTGCGAAGGGGCGCGTCGTGCGCGGCTATCTGGGAGTGCTGTTGCAGGACGTGAATCGTGATCTCGCTGAGGCGATGAGCCTGAAGACAACAGCTGGTGTCCTGATTTCTGACGTCGTTGGGGGTGGGCCGGCGGATAAGGCGGGAATCCAGCGCGGCGACGTGATCGTCGAGGTGAACGGAAAGAGCGTCACCTCAGCTGGTCAGTTGAGGAACGCGGTCGCCGCGTCCAGTGCCGGCAGCAGCGCGAGCCTCATGGCCATACGAAAAGGCGAACGGAAGCAGTTCAGCGTGAAGTTGGATGAGCGTCCTTCCGATTCAGCCATGTCGTCGCAGCTTGGCAAAGGGCAGGGCGCGGAGGCCGAAGCTGCGAACGGCCTGCGCCTCCAGACGCTCGGCCAGGAGGAGCGCGCGCAGCTCAATGTTCCGGCAAGCGTGAAGGGCGGAGTGCTCGTGCGGGAAGTGGCCAATGGCAGCAACGCTGAACAAGCGGGCCTCACAGCTGGAGACGTCATCATCGAAGCGGCCGGGCGGCCCGTGGCGTCTGCGGAAGAGCTTCGTAGGAGTCTCACCGGAAAGGGCAAGTTGGCTCTGCTGGTGTGGCGCAACGGGGGCACACGCTTTGTGGTGATGGTGCGCTAGCG
>JBBSBI010000054.1:0-27510 GCA_038251425.1 Polyangiales bacterium | reverse complement strand
CGAAGACATCAAGAACTTTTTGACTGTCGGAAACCTGTTGGCAACAGGAGGCCAGCCGACCGCGCCCGAGGTGAGCGACGTCGCCGCTGCAGGCTTCAAGGTGATAGTGAATCTTGGCTTGCTCGACCCGAAGTACTGCTTGCCGGACGAAGCCGGATGGGGCGCGAGCGCAGGCATGGAGTACCACCACATCCCCGTGAAGTTCTGGGAGCCGCACATTTCTGACTTCGAACGCTTTGTCGATGTGATGGATACCTGCGGCTCGCGCAGAACCTTCGTACACTGTGCGCTGAACTGGCGAGTATCTGCGTTCGTCGCATTGTACGGTCAGCTCCGCCTTGGATGGTCGCCCGAGAGGGCTAATTCTCTTTTTGCACCTTCTGGAAACCTGACGACACATGGATCAAATTCGTGTCGGATTGCCGGGAGAAAATGGCTCGGGACGGCTAACCGGTAGTTCCCCGAGTTGCAGCGGCCGGGCTGTTTCCGTTTGAATTACAGGCTCCCCCTAGTCCTCGCAGCTGAGGCACGGTACCTAGCCGCATGAGAGAGGGTCATCTGGATGCTAACGGCAATGTCCCTCGCGTTTGACGGTGACTGGACCGTGCCGGTCGACGGCAACAAGCGGTGGAGCGGCACGGTTCACGCCGATCGGCCGTTCGTGGCGCTTCTGGTAGCCGAAACGGGCAGACGGCTCTTTTGGGGGAAGACCAAGGTCTGCGACCCTCCCGCACCGATCACGTTTGACGTGCATCCGTTGCGAGATCCCTCTCACGTCCAACCGATCATGAACGTCCGCGATGGATTCCTGCAGGACGTGACAGTGTTCCTGCGAACGCCAGACAGCGTGGTGCTACCAACTCTGCCGAAGGTCGGCGAGGCTGGCCTTCTGCTGCGGGCCTTCGTCGTGCCCTCCGATCCGGAGACGACGTTCAGCATGATGCTTTTGGCTCGTGACGACGTACGGGTGGGGCGAACGGGCGTCTGGCGTCCGAAGGCAGCGATCCAGCCACTCCTGCCCTCGATTGTGGTGATACCTCTCTATGGAGGACGGAAGGGCGTCGTCGATCGTGCCGTCTAACGGCGCGTTTCAAACGCTCGCAGCAATCGAGCACTGCCGGTCGCCCTTACAGGCTCCCTCTGGCTCCAGTGAACTACGATGCGAAAAATGCGGCAAGGCTGAGCTGAAGGGCTTCGCTGAACTTGGCCAGGAGATCACTGAGCATGACCGAATCGCCTCTACAGGATCTCTCTGGCCCTCGTGCCTGAAGCGCGGTACGGTTAGCCGAACGCAGCCTTCCTCCCTGGGCCCAACGCAGCTGCGATCTCGCGCCGCGACGCACCCGCGGCAAGTAGCCCGTGGATCAGCAGATCTAGCGTTACACTTGGATCTCCTGCCTCCATCTTTGCCACACGCGATTGGCTGGATCCCATCCGCTTCGCGAGTTCCATTTGCGTCAATTGCCCGTGCTCGCTTGTCTTCCGAAGCCGCGTGCTCAAGGCCAATCTCATCTCCACCAGCTGCTCCTCAACCTCCGTCAGGTCCAAAAATTCCGCTGCGTTTCCTATCTTCCAACCAGCGCTCTCTAAGCGCTTTCGCTTGCTTCGCTCCATCACAACTCTCCTTTCGATACGCGATCATAATCCCGGAAGCGACGTTCGCTTCTTTCAATCACTGCCTTGGGCGTTGCCTGTGTTGTCTTCCAAAACACCTCACCGATTACTATTGCATCTCGATCCACCCGGTAGATGACACGCCAGATTCGCCGCTCGTCCTGGACTCTCAATTCATGGCACCTCGCTCCAATCACTGGCATCGGCCGCGAGTGCGGCATCGCTAGGGTCACTCCGGCCTGAATTCGCCGCAGCAGAAAACGTACCTCAACTCGAGCTATTGCTGAGAACGGAGGGGTTTTGACCTCGTGGCCCCAGCCCCGTCCGATTGAGGGTTATCTTGTTCTTGCGGTTATCCTCTTCACCGGAATCGCTAAGCTTGCGGCTGCATTCGCTCACGCGGGAAGGGCTGCCCGGGCACCCGACTTCAAAAGGCTAAGCGCTGCCGTTCTGCCTCAACCTCCGGTCGCAATCGTAAAGCCACTTCGTGCGGAGGCCGAAGAAGGTCACACACGCCAACGTGGGTGACCTCGTCATACGGACACGACTCTCCGGTGCCCAACAGTACCCAGCTCAGTTCTGGAATGGGTTGGGACTTAAGAAGTCAAACGCAAGACCGTAGCAAAACTCGCGTGTGATGTCCTCGATCGAGAGGTTGCCTAGGGGCTTGTCACCTCTGGCTCACACAGCTGAAACGCGATAGGTTGGGCGGATTGATGAAGACGCCTCCCGTCACACGTCGTTCCACGCTATCCGCCATGGGGAGCGCGCTCATCGGTTTGTCTGCCCGCCGTTCGTACGCGGATGATGACTATCTGAGTTCTGACTACAAGCAGAAGCGTCGCGACGAAGCCGATCCTTCGGAGCTTTTTGGCGACGACCTCGCCGCCAGAATTCCTGGCTTGGGTCTTTGCTGGCTGGTTCCCCCGAACACCCTACTCCTTGATCAACAAGTCGCTAGCTGGACGTACATTCTCGAAACTGAATTCCGCTTCCGCAAGGCGACGTACAGCCGTCCACTGTCGGGGGCCGAGGCAACCCGGCTCGCCCGAAGCTTTCCTGATGTCGTGTGCGATCCCAGCCAGCAGTACTACGCGTATCGGACCCCTCATCCGGTCCACCACAAGACCATCGTACTGGGCATGCCGACACGGCCCCCGAATATCACAGTTGGGATGCACCGTGGCTCGGTGCCCGTTCACATTGTCAGTCGAGATTTTCAGGTTTCCAAAGTCCACCGCGTACGCGCACAGCAGCTTACCAGCCCAAGCGGTCAACACCGTTTTGTCCAGTATGCCGCCTACAATCGTTCACCCGACGAAATCCGCAGAATGTCGGTCGTCCTGTATTCAAGAGATTGGAGCGTGCTCGCACGCCAAGACACTGAGATCCCACCCGATAGTGGCTGGTGTGATGGCTGTGCGGTTCCAACGTATGCCTATGGGCTTGAATACGCCTTTGGCACCTTCAACATGCTCAGTCTTCGCGATTTTCCATTTCCGCTTCTGCTGGCCAATACAAGCACGATCGAGAGCCGTTCACTCACGCTGTCCAGCTTTCGCGAGGACCGCAAGCTTGTCAGTTGTCCGATGTCTCAATTCGTCACCGGATGCCCTTCCTTTCACGCCCTTATGCAGGAAGGCTAAGCGTAGTGCCTGCGTAGTGCCCCCCCTGCTTCTTCGGAGTCATTCCATGACAGATTTCGGAATACCGCCCGACCACATTCGCGATGCCATGCCCGCCCTCGAGGCTGACGACTTTCCCCAAGTGGAGCATTCGGCCCGGGCATTCGCCCTCTCACTGATTGACACCCGATGGCATGTCTCCCCTCTCACACGCCGATCAGCTGCGTTACATCACTGACGGACGCATTGTTGAAGCTGTCGACCTTCATCTTCAAGGCGACTGGTCGCAGCGTACCCGCTTGAGCTGTTTCGCAATGGCGCTCGTTGGGTCGTTCTGGATGGGTATCATCGACTCGCGCGAGCCAAGCTTGAACGAGTCGCTCGGATCCCTGTTCGCCTGCACCCCGACGAGCTCAAGTCCCGCATTCTTCGCGACACGTGAATCAGCACGCTACTTCGGCGCGAGATCTCTAGCTCGGCAGTTGCAGCCAACAAGTTCTTGACAAGCGCTTGCAGCAGACGAGCACCGTGGGTCGCCTTTACAGGCTCCCTCTGGCCCTTTCAGGGGAAGCGCGGTAGGTTGGCCGGACCGAGAGAGCACGGCAACGAGCGTCTGGTGATTTTTGAATTAGCTGGAGGGACAGCGAGCCTGCTCGGCAGCAGAACCGTGGCTGTGGAGTATGGCGTCGTGACGCGTGTTTTTGACAGTTGCCCACCAGGGAAGAAGGGCTGTGAGTGGTAGCGGTTAACGGGGAAACGGCGGTGGATCAAGCCCGCGGATGCGGAACTTGCCCTACTGGCCACTACGGAACTGTTGAAGTACACGTTGAGCGGACATGGGATCCTAGAGGCACAATGGTTGATAAGTTCTGGGCACGGCCCGTCTTTTTCGTACGGGATGTTGAAGCGAGCCTTGTCAGCCGAGATTTTCTGGTTTCCAAAGCCCACAGGGTACGCGCGCGGCGGCCAAGCCGGTGTTACCCTGCTGAGCCCAGCTTTCGCACTGGCAAGTTGGCTAGCGAGCCGTTTACGCTCCTACCTCAATCGCTGCACGGCCTCGTTGTATTCACCTTCGTTGCGAATACGCACACAACATCCCACACGCTGGGTTCGCGCGTCCTTCTGGGCCTGGCGGCGAATCGCGACTTGCAGGTATACTCCCCAAGTGATCCCTAGAAAAACGCCGACCTCGCGACGATGGAGTCCGGGGTCGGCAGAGCGACAACATGAAGCTGTCTGATTTTATCCGGTCGAATCGTGAGCCCATCCTCGTCGAATGGGAGGCCTTTGCCCGCTCTATGCCTTCGGCAACTGAAGGCATGTCGGTCGCGGAGTTGCGCGACCACGGCGGCGTTTTAATCGACGCGATCGCCGCAGACATGGAGAACGCACAGACGGACAGGCAGCAATCCGAAAAGTCGAAGGGTCGGGGTGACAACGGCGTGCGTCTCGACCGCGTGGGAAATGAGCACGGGGGAGATCGCGCCGAGTCCGGCTTTCGCATGGAACAGGTCGTGGCCGAATTCCGCGCACTACGAGCTTCGGTCATCCGCCTGTGGGAGAAGTCGCAGCTCGACGGCGCCGACCGCGATGGAGTGACCCGGTTCCATGAGGCAATCGATCAAGCGCTTGCTCAATCGGTGACGCAGAGCATGCAGAGGGTGACAAGCTACCGCGATCTGTTCGTCGGCATCCTCGGTCACGACCTGCGCAATCCCCTTTCGGCGATTCACCTCACCGCATCGGCGCTGCTGCAATCGGAGGAAACCAGCGATAAGGCGCGGAAGAGCGCGGCGCGTATCCTCCGAAGCACGGCCAAAATGACGCAGATGATTGGCGACCTGCTTGACCTCACGAGGACCCGCTTCGGGAAAAGCATCCCGATCGAGTTGAAGGCCCTGAACATCGGCGAGGTGTGTGGGGCCGCCGTCGATGAGATGCAGGCTGGTCATCCCGACTGGGTCATTCGTTATTCGACGATGGGCAATCTAGACGGTCGCTGGGACGAAGGCCGAGTCGGGCAGTTGGTCTCGAACCTTGTCGCCAATGCGTGCCGGCACGGGAAGGAGGCATCTCCGGTTACCGTCGCGGTCAGCGACAGCGACGAGCAAGTCATCATCGCCGTCCACAACGAAGGTGACCCGATTCCCGACTCCGCCATAGGGATGCTGTTCGAGCCGCTGGTTCAGGGGCCACGGAAGAAGGCCAACGGACAAGAGACCGCGCAGGATGGCCTCGGTCTCGGTCTGTACATCGTCAAGCAGATCGCCAGCGCCCACGGCGGACAGGTGGACGTCAAGTCGTCTGCCGCCGAGGGAACCACATTCACGGTTCGGTTGCCGCGAGACTGCCAGGCGAACAAAGCGAATATCTGAACGAGCCGACCCACCCCTTCTGAACTAACCGGTGAGCGAGGAACTTGGCGTACCCTGGCGAGCCTCCAGCCCCAATTTACACCAATTTTTGACTTCTTGAAGCTCAGCCGTGGCGGCATTATAATGATCATTATTATGCGAGGTTCAACGTGACCACACTGAAGCTGACGACGATCGGGACCTCGACGGGCGCTGTGATCCCGAAAGAGATGCTATCCCGCCTGAAGGTGGGCAAGGGCGATACCTTGTATGCGATCGAAACGCCGGATGGCTATCTGCTCACTCCGTTTGATCCGTCGATTGATGAGCAGTTGAAGGCCGGTCAGGACTTTATGAAGGAATACCGCGATACCTTCAAAGCCCTCGCAAAGTGACCTCGGCGCCGAACTGGATCAGCAAGAAGGCGCTGCTGCTGTTGCATGCGGAGAGCCTCGCCTCATTCGGCGGAGCGGGTGGTATGCGCGATGAAGGGCTGCTCGATTCCGCTCTCGCGCGGCCTGAGAATCTGTATGCCTATCAGCCAGACTGCACACTCGCCGATCTGGCGGCCGCATACGCCTTCGGGCTCACGAAGAACCACGCGTTGGTGGACGGGAACAAGCGCGTTGGCTTTCTGTCCATCGGCGTGTTCCTTGCGATCAATGGGCATCGCCTGACTGCGAGCCCGCTTGACGCCATCAGAATGATGCTCGCTGTGGCCGCAGGCGAACTCGGTGAAGGCGATCTGTCTCAGTGGATCGCTCACAACATGGCGGTTCGCAGCAAGCCCGTCAGGTAAAAAGCCTGGAGCCGCCTACTTGGTGAGGGCTCCACAGTCTTCGGGGCAGTTGCCTACCGAGCTCGACTCACTGTTGGCTTAGATTCTCTCGCAATCTTGGCCATGTACTCGGGCACCGACCACCCATGTGCGTCAGCGAGCTTCTTCAGAGTGTCGGAATGGGGCAACACCTCGCCTTTCTCTAATCGACGAACCTCTCGTTCGCTCACGCCCGCAATACTGCCCTGCAAGAGGTGACGGGCTAGACGCACTCTTCGGATGGCTGCTCCGTATCGCACTGCATCCGTGCGGTACTTGGCTTCAGTGATCCGGCGAGCTTTTGGATCAGCGAACTCGCGAATCGTGTCCATGTCGAAATCAACATCGACGCCGTCCCAGTGAAGGCGGCTCCCGCTTGCCGAGACTGTGAACTTACCAAGCGCTTTGCCTGAGAGGCCCGCTAGCGCCGGGACATCGGATACCGCGCAACGGTAGAGCCGGGGCTCACAACTCCAAACCGAAAGCATTCCATTCTCAATTGCCGCGGACGCGATGAGATGCTTCTCCGCACCCAAGGAATAAGCCTTCAGGATCCTTCGAGCGACATCAACCGTGGGGGAAACGAATGGATCGCTTTTCTTGGCGCCGAGCCTGCTCGCAACAAGCGCCAGCCTCTGAAGCGCTGCCACACTTTGACGCTCCTTCGTCAAGGCCATCAGTACCAACGGTGAGATGAAGCTGTCGCCGCTTGCAATGAGGCGTTCAACCTCGTCAATCGGCTCCTCAAAGTCCGACACTCTCACCACCACCAGGTGTCGCACCGCTTGATCCGCGGAGCGCTTGGTTACAAAGCGCACATGTTTCAGAGGCCCCGCCTCCTGAAGAATGGCACGGGTGGATTCGGTTGCTGTAACTTCAACGATCGCTTCCATAGCTTTCACCTGTCCGGTCCTGGGTCGTTCACCACGACCTTGCTTTCCCATTCTTGAAGCAGCTCGATTCGATGCTTTTCGGCGAGTGCCAGCAGTCGCTTCAAGTCAACAGCCCTCAGGCCATCTCCCCAAATCGATTCCACCATCTCGGTTCGGTCACGCAAGAAGTAGACTCGTATCTCCCAGAGCCCTCGTTTCTCCGCGTGGAAATGTGGGGGCTTGTGGTCCGCCGAGTTGAACCAAAGGTCGAGCCCCGCAATCCGGAAAGCGTCGATCCTGGGCATGGCTGAGCGTAGGCCAGACCGGACATATTGTAAATGTATTTTTAAATGTCCGGTCGCAGTTCTTCGAGAGCCACGAGAACTGAGCGATCACAAGCGTGCGTCAGTCTGCCATGCGGCTTCGCAGCCATTTCTCAAGTGAAGGCTGCGATTCACCTGACGGACGGCCTGTGAGCAGAGCGTCGACGCTCACATCCTCATCGAGGTCGGGCCAATGCACACCCTCCCCCCGACCCATCAATCGCCAGTTGTTGCGTTCAGGACCTGTTGCGTGAGCTAGCCGCGGATACCAGGCAAGCGGGACCGCAACCGTGCGCCCATCGACAAGGTCAACTGTCAGCGCCTCGTCGGTTACGATAACGCGGAGAGCTTGGGGACGCCGTAGTTCAGGAGTGGGCATGCTAGTTAACACCGTTAGGCTGCCTCGATCACTTGCTCCCAGCCCCGACCCTTAGGCGAAACTCGGACTTCGAGCGGCTGCGTTTGCTCGTTTTTGATCTTCGTTAGGTCGTCGAGCGAATAGTCGCCGACGGGCGCCCCATGGGCCACCATGAGCCGAAGGAGACGGTCCGATGCGGAGCCGATGGGATCCTTGTCGTTCTCCCAGTTCGACACGGTGGACGGATCCACTCCAGCGTGTTGGGCAAAGTCCGCGCCCGACCAGCCAAGGTACTTGCGAAGATACCGAACTTCCAATCCGCTCAACCGAGAATGCTTGTGAATGAGGCCGAACGCGAGCGTTCGATGAAGCTCCGTCACACGAGGGAGCACCACCTCATGGTGCCCGCACGAAGCACAGCGGCGAACTTCAACACCGACGAGCACGACATTCGGGAGCCCGGACTCTTTGTACAGGTAGGTCTCCACGCGACCCGTCATCTCCGCTTTTCCGCAGTTTCGGCACTTTTTGCTCATGGTTCGCTCCAACTTTCCTTCGTCACTCATCTAGTTCCAACGTTACTTACCAAGTCGGCTTCCGTCGCTTCACGATCTATTTCGCCAGCCAGTCACGAGCACCAATTCCACATCACCTACATCATCGTCGTCCGCGGGCATCACCGTAAGTTCAGGGTCGAATACCGCAACGAACACCATCCTCGAAGTTCACTGCGTCCAGGTCGGTGAGCCCATCCTTCTCCATCTCCTTGCGTGCATGACTGCCCGCGCCCGGCGAAACAAAATGGCCTTCGTCGAGGAGGCGCCGGATCAGCTTCCGAGCATCCAGTGCCTTCAGGGGCATGGACGCAAATGTAGCGGGACTTGGTAAAATCTCAAGCTACTGGGAAATATCAACTTGAGTGCCAACGCTCCCGTCACCTGATGCCTTGTTCGGCCCCGGTTCAATCCGTCGTACCAATCAGGACAACCAACCTAGGACAACCAAAGTCCTACCCCGAGTTGAACACGGGCTCATGTGAGAGTGTGATCGAGTGAGCCATGCCGACGCCCCATCAAGACTCACCTACCTGGTTTCAGCTTACACAAATCAATCACGACCGAGCCTGGCAGGTGCTCCAAAGGTTTGACCGAGCTGAACTGCTTTACCTCTTGTGCCGCGCCCTCCCGTTCATTTCCGTACACGACCTTGAACCCATATTCAGCGGCTACGCCAAACCCCACGAAGTTGGGGACGTGCAAGCGACGGAGCCCCGGCCGCTCTTGGAAGCTGTGCAGGACTTCATCAAGCAATCGCTGCTGGGCGAGTTCTACGAGCAATGGCTCGGATCCTGTCCAAGTGGTGGAAGCCTACGAGCTATTGCTCGGCTTGTTGCGAGAGATCGACACGTTCGAACGCGATATCGTGTTTTTTGCCGATGAGGCCGGAGTCTGGCAGTTCGGGATCAACTGGATCCGGATCTTGCCCAGCTATTTCCGTTGCCTGGCCCGCACCGTCAACGCTGAGGAATTGGAGCGACGAGGTAGGGTCGCGATCCACGAGTTTGCCCGCCTGGACCCCGAGCGTGCTGAGCTGAGCGAGAGCTTGAGTGAGCTAGGGCCAAAAAGTCCGTAATTCGTGCGCCTAACAGCGACCTAACAGCGCTGGGGTGACATTTTTCTTCCCACCTGGTCCCTCGGTGTGCTTGACCTGATCATATATTTTCGTAACCCTTAGGGTTATGACTACTAAGCGCACTGCTAGTTTTGTGGCGATCGACTTTGAGACGGCCAACCGATACCGCAACAGTGCGTGCTCAGTGGGGCTAGTGCGCGTTGAACGGGGGCGCGTGGTCCAGCGCCTTCACCGATTGATTCGACCGCCGTCGGTGTTTTTTGAGTTCACGCACATTCATGGGATCGATTGGGCCACGGTGAAACGGGCTCCCACTTTTGAAAACCTGTGGCCTGAGATCGACAAGTTTTTCGAGAACGTAGACTTCGTGGCGGCCCACAATGCACCGTTTGATGCTGGGGTCCTGCGAGCAAGCTGCGCTTGGTATGGCATTCCGTTGCCGAATATCGTGTTCAAATGCACGGTCCAGCTGGCGCGAGCGACATGGGCTCTTCGCCCTACAACGCTACGGCACGTGGCCGATTTCCTTGGCCTTCCCTTGAAGCATCACGATGCTGCTTCGGATGCCGAAGCCTGTGCTCGTATTGTGCTCAAAGCGGCAGCTAGCTAACCAGGAGTCGAAACGTGGAAACGTTCAACACATCCAAGAAGCTCGCGAACATCCTTAACAGTGAATCCCTGCTCAAGCGGGAATACGGCGTAAACGCGCCGGTGATAAAGGTTCGTCTGGCAACGCTCGAAGCAGTGGAATGCCTTGCAGAAGTCCCGTGGCGGCTTGTGTTCCAACCTGCCGAGGATCCTCCCCCTAAGAAACGAGATGGAGGCCACGACTTGCAGAAGATCACTTCGATAGTCATCCTGGATATTCTGGACTACCACTAATGGCCCGCTTATTTTCTTACCAGCCAGATCACCTCGTCCCTCCAGGCGAAGTGCTGAGCGATTATCTGGCGACTTCGGGAATGACCAAAGCCGAGCTGGCAGTCCGCTGTGGGCGCCCCACGAAGACCATCAGCGAGATCATTCATGGGAAGGCCGCAATCACAGCCGAAACTGCGATTCAACTCGGTCGTGTCTTTGGTCGCCCAGCATCTCTGTGGCAAAACTTGGAGGCTAACTATCGACTCAAGCTCGCGGAGAAGAACGACCACGCGAGTCTGTCCGGTCACGCAGCTTGGGCAAAGAAGTTCCCCATCAAGGCGCTGGTCGAGGCAGGTTGTTTGGAGGAGCCTACCGGTGACGCCGATCTGGTGACGAAGCTGCTCGGCTTCTTCGGAGTCGGAACGGTCGCTGGGTGGCAATCATCATTCGTTGAACCGGGAGTTGCTTTCCGCCGCTCCCCCGCCTTCAACGCCGCTCCCGAGGCAGTTTCAGCTTGGCTACGAAGGGGTGAGCTCGAAGCGGCCACGGTCAAATGCCGACCCTTTGAGCGTATCAAGTTCCGAGCTGCGCTGAGCGAGGCTCGGGCGCTCACCCGATCATCGTTTCCGGACATTTTGGAGGAGCTGCGTGACAAGTGCGCTGCATCCGGCGTTGCACTGGCGTTGATCCCTGAGCTGCCGAAGACACATCTGAGCGGTGCTGCTCGCTGGCTCACCAAGGACAAGGCGCTCATTCAACTCAGCCTGCGTCACAAGACCAGTGACCACGCGTGGTTCAGCTTCTTTCATGAAGCGGGGCATATCTTGCTGCATGGCAAGAAATTGATCTTCATTGATGAAACCGGTAGCGAGTCGAACCAGACAGAGGTCGAAGCCAATGAGTTCGCGGGCGATCACCTGATCCCTCCGACTGACTACGCACGATTCCGAGAACAAGGCTCCTTCTCCGCACTGTCCATCAAGCGATTCTCGACCCAACAAGGGGTACATCCTGGGATCGTGGTTGGCAGGCTCCAACACGACAAGGTGATCCAGCATTCACAACTTAACGAGTTGAAGGAAAAGCTGAGGTGGGGGTGACGTGAGTCAGGAAGGACTCGCTTCAGGGGCGGCCAGCGGCTCGCGTGGCCTCGCGCCTGACTTGTTTCTCTCGATACAGGTTCACTTCGGTGCAGTCTCGGATTGCGCCTCGCTTCCGCGAGGCTGAGTGCACGAGAAAGGACTTGAACCTTCACACCTCACGGTACCGGAACCTAAATCCGGCGCGTCTGCCAATTCCGCCACTCGTGCTTGAGCGCGGCTCGAATAACCCTGAATCGCCCCCGGCGCAACGGGTTTGTCGTGAGGCGCCAGCGCTTGCAGGGGCGCTTGCAGGCGCGGCTTCAGTCCGTATGGCCTAGGAACTTCAGGGCTTTGCCTGTGTCACGCCAGGCTTCCAGCTGCGCGACCGCAAAGCGGTGTTCGGCCAGATCGAGCGGCCCGGTCTCTGCGGCCATTCGATACCAGGTGTGGGCAGCCTCAAGCTGGTCGCTGGCCTGAGCTTTAACGCCCAAGTAGTACGCGACGCGGCAGGCATTGTGGGGCGTGTGGGCAAATGGCAGAAGCGTTTCGAGAGGGACAGTGCCCACCAGGTAGCGGCCAAGGGCCAACGAGAGCGAGAGGCTGCTTGGACTTGCCGCTGTTTCGGACTCTTGGAAATAGCGCTTCACTTTGGCGAAATTGGGATCTGAATTCTTTCGTTCCCGTAAGAGTGCCGCCGCTCGAAAGAGCCAAACGAGATCGCGCTCAGCTTGCGGCTTATCCGTGGGGTCAGCAAAATCCCACAAGAGCTCGTCGATGTGCCGCGTATAGGCCAGCTCAACCAAATCCTCGCGCGACTTCTTGGTAACGTGCTCAGATATCCAGGCCAGTGCGGAGCTTTCGCCTTGCGCCTGTTTTTTTGCCGCATACGCGCTCAGCAGATTGCCGAACTGTTCTGGCCCCGAGGCCTTGATGCTTTGCAGCAGGTCGAAAGCCAGGCCGGGGTTGCTCCCTTGGAGGGCTCCGCCTAGACGCCCCAACTCCGTTGAGCTCGGCTTGGCTGCTCGAAGCGCATCGAACGCGAGCCTCGCCGCTTCCGGCTCACCTCGGAACGTGTGGGCGAAACGCTCGCTCATTTCACGCCCAAAACCCACTTCTCCAAACTCGCGCGCAGACTCCGTCAGCATCTTCGCAGCCGCCTCGTAGCGCCCTGCACGCCACAACAATTCCACGTAATTCGCGCGTGCAGCTGGGGCGCGCGGCTCCCGCTTGAGATCGACCCCTGCCAACGCCACGGCACGGTCCACGTCTTTGAGACGGACCAGGATTTGGGAGCCAACGCGCAAAGCATCGCTCTGCAACGTGTCGATCATGGGATCGACCAACTTCCAACCTTCAGCGGCCTTCCCCTGCTCCATCAGAATGGAGGCAGCCTCGGTGCGAGCTGAGATCAAGTGAGCCGCGCTACTTCTGGGATTCGGATACAACCAAGCACGCGTGACCGAAAGCGCGGAATCCAGCGCACGCTGACGCTTCAAAAAGCTCACATAGACAGCACGCCCTGCCCAATCGTCTTCGGTGGCGCTCAATAGGCTGGAAAAGTGTTGGTCTATGGCTTCGCTGCTGGGTGAGCCGGTGTGGCCTAATTCTGCGATCGCGCGCGCCCGGAACGCCAGGCCCCAACTTGACTCCTTTGAAAATGCGAGCAGCTGATTCGAATCCTGGATGAAGCGTGCGTAAGTAAGGCTCAGCTCAGGATCGGCATTCGGGGCGGCTGTTACAGCAGCACCCAGCAGGCGCTCGCGCAACACGAGATCCGAAAGTGAAACGCTGGCCACGTTCGCCGCCAACCAACGGTATCGGGGCCGCGAATCAAGATGGGAAAAGAACCCCTTGGCTAGCGCAAACTCAGCTGACGCGCCAAAACGTGCGCCGCCGCCAAACGTTTCGTAGAGACTCTGCCAAGCGACCCCGCCAAACTCGCGAAGTTTTTGTGCTCTGGATATCTGTTCGGGCGCTTTGCTCAGCAACTTTGGCCCCAGCACGAGGTCGAGCCAACGCGAGAAATCAGCAAAATCTCCGAGCTTTTGGCCACGCAAACCGGATGCCACGAGCCCCGCTTGGTCTTCATCAATTAACGCCCAAGACGCACGCACGCGAAGCGCCGAGTACATCAAAGTCGAAAGAAAAGAACGCGTGGCCGCCGGAGATAAAGCATCTGCAGCGCCCGCGCGCGCGGAAAGGCGCTCTATGACGTTTCCGTACCCGAGATAGACGCCGCGGCCCCGAACCAGCAAGCGCTCAATAGCAAGCTGGGTCCCGACAAGCTCCTCAGGGCGCGCGCTTGAGCTACGAATGGCAGACCTAAGGCGCAAGGCCTCGGGCTCCCGAGTCAAGGCACTGGCTTCCAAGAGAAGCAGGCTCGGCAGAGCCTCCACCAATTCGCGCTGGAGGGCCGCCGCCGGCGCTCGCATCCGAGCGCACAAGACCGATACCGTGAGCTGATCACTGCGAAAATACTGGGCGCGATACGCCGATTCTTCGGCGACATTCCCAGATTCGTTCAAGCGAATTAGCCACAGCACACGTTCGGCAAACGTGGGTTCACGGATCGTGCTGAGGCGCCGCAACGAGGCGTGATTCCGAGTCACAAATGCGCGCAACGGATGCTCCGGCCCGAGAGCTTCGGCAAGCTTGGCGGCCTCCGCCTCATAGCCCAGCGCGTACGCGAGCAGCGCTGCCGGCTCAGTCATCGAAATCGGGGATACCTTCTCAGCTACAACCAAGAGAGCAAGTGCTCTGGCACACACTTCATCAGCTGTGCCGAGCAGATCGGTAGACTGGAAGCAGATGTTGACGAGTGCCTTGGCGATCCGCGGCGCCACTTCGGGACTCAACAGTTCAGCGGCACGCAAGCCTGCGACCGATCGCAAACGTTCAAACGAAGTTTCGAGTGGCTCCAACCAGGGCGTTTCCGAAGCTGGCTTTGAGCCCTGCGTCCGCGCCGATCTGACGATCGATGGGGCGAGAACCTCCACGTATTTCTGGAGTGCCTCCTTGGCTTGGCCGAGCTCAGGGTACTCCGGAAGCTCCGCCAACTTGATTTGATCGAGGTAGAGAACTTGACGATGCTTCTCCAACGCCGAACGAAAATTCGCTTGAACACCTGCGGTGAGCATTTGGTGCAGTGCACGAAATGCCAGAGGAATTCGAGCATCGAGCTTCAGATGGTAGGGCGCATCGAGTCGCTCACGTTGCGCGGCCCAATCGGGCTTCAGCAGGCTCTTTTCAGGCGGATTTTGGTTGACGGCGGGCACCGGCGCCGACCGCTCGGCGCAGCCACAAGCCAACCCCACGCCCAACGCTAACCAGATCAAGACCAGCTTGCGCATCAGCCTTCAGGTTCCTGCTGCGTGCTGCAATGGAGCGTGCCGAGGCCGAGCACCCAATCGGCGGCGTGAATTCCAATCACGGTGCGATCTCCGAATATCTCTTCTAAGATTCGAAGCGCCACACGATCATTTTCGTCGTTGAATGTGGGCACCAGAACAGCGCGATTGCTGATGTAAAAGTTCGCGTAACTAGCGGGCAAGCGCGAACGTCCGAAAAAGATGGGGCGTGGCATGGGCAGCCCGATGATCTCCAGCCGCTGTCCAGACGCATCCTTGGCAGCTTGGAGCACTTTTCGTGCCTGTTTTAGGGGCTGATAATTGGCATCTTGCCGATCGTGTTCTTCGCAAATCACCACTCGGCTTGGACTCACGAAGCGACAGAAATCATCGATATGTCCGGAGGTGTCGTCACCAACAATTCCATCCGGCAGCCAAATCGTTTGCTCTATGCCCAGGAACTCCGCGAAGAGAGCTTCGTAGCCGAGCTTCCCGAGGCGTGCACCGCGAGCACGGCTCCCGCTCACCAAACAGTTTTCGGTGGTGAGAAGGGTGCCTAAGCCGTCGCAGTCAATCGAACCGCCCTCCAAAACGACTCTGGCCCCATTCTTGGTGGTTGGCGTGAAGTGCCGTGCACTGAAGTGATCGGCAACCCATTGGCCGGCAGCATCATCCAAACGGTGGTTGGGGTAGCGGGCCCAGCCATTGAATCGCCACTTAACGGCGGCGGCGCGTTGCCGTTTCACAGCGAGCCTTGCTTTTACCGGACTGCGCGCACACTTGAGCGATTGAGCCCGGCTGATACTTTTTGAATTCACGAAGCTTGGCAGGGAATCTCGCGTCCAGGACCGGTCCGTCGGACACAACACCCAATCCACTGCTTCAAGATCTACCCGAGCCCGACTGAGCACCGAGCTTGCCTGCCGCTTGGTTGGACCATCTTGCACAAGGATTCGAACCCGTTCGCCTTCCGCCAGATAGCGAATCAGCTCGGCGAACGCCCAGTGGATTGCCGCGTGTTTCCCTGGGAAATCCCAGGCGTTATGCGGCCAAGCCAACCAGGTTGCCGCGTGCGGCTCCCACTCAGCAGGCATGCGATAGCGTGCTGCTCTTTTCATTCGTCGGACCAGCGCTTGGTGAGTCCACTGTACGCGTCCAGCCGACGATCGCGAAAAAATGGCCAGATCTGCCGGGTGCGTTCGATGGCCGTCAGATCACACTCGACCACCAACACCTCCTCACCCGATCCTGCCTCCGCAAGAATCGTCCCGCTGGGGTCGCACACGAACGAGTGCCCCCAAAATTCAATGCTCTGTCCTGCGAGGGTTTCGATGCCCACGCGATTCACCGCCACCACAAACACACCGTTGGCGATCGCATGCGAACGCTGCATGGTCTGCCAAGCCGACAGCTGCGCCGCACCGTGCTCTGCTTTCTCTTCGGCAAGCCAACCAATCGCCGTGGGATAGGTGAGAAGCTCAGCCCCCTTGAGTGCTGTGAGCCTGGCCGCCTCGGGGTACCACTGATCCCAACAGATTAACGGCCCAAGCTGTACCTCGGGAGTGGGCACGCTCATGAAACCGAGATCTCCCGGGCTGAAATAGAACTTTTCTTCGAACTGCGGATCGTCGGGAATGTGCATCTTGCGATACAGCCCGAGCTGCTCGCCGCTCGGCCCCAACACCACCAACGTGTTGTGGTAGACGCCCGCGGCCCGCCGCTCAAAGAACGGCACCACGAGTGTGACGCCGCACTCCTTTGCGATGCCAGACATGTGGGTGCAAGTGGGCCCCGTGGCTGCTTCCGCCCAGTCGAAGTAACGATGGTCCTCCACCTGGCAAAAGTACGGCTGAGCAAAGAGCTCTTGCAGGCAGACCAGCTGTGCGCCGCGCCCGGCCGCCGTGCGCACGTGAGCTGATGTTCTAGCCAGCATTTCGGCGACATCACCGATGATCGGCGACTGCACGAGACCCACCCGGATGGTCCGCGGCTCCATGGGCGGCACGTTAGTTCCGAGCCAAGCCGAGGGCTACCCCTTGAGCACCGCAAACTTCAACGCGCTGAAGGGAGCAACTCTTTCACTTCTAGAAGCGCACCCCACGAGCCACAAAAATTGCCCGCGATGCGCCTTCGAGTGAAGAATGCTAAAGGTGAGTACCTAGAATGCGACACACGTCCGCCTCTGAAACGCCAAGCGCTCGGCCCTCCGTTCGCGGTCGAAAACGTCGCACAGCGGTTCGCGTGTGGTCGCTCGGTGCCGCCCTCTGCAGCTTGGCTCTATTCTTGGGATGCGGTGGCGGACGAAGCGGCATGGATGATTTCGCGCTTGACGGAGCGATCGGTGGCAGTCCGGCGGGAGGTTCAGCTGGGCGCGTCGGTGGGGGCGGAAGTGGTGGCACAGCAGGGATAGGTGGCAAAGGGATCGGCGGCCAACCCGCAGGTGGTTCTGGAGGGACCGGTGGCTTCGGCGGTTTTACGACCGGTGGCTTCGGCGGTTTTCCGACCGGTGGCTTCGGGGGCAGCCCTCCAATGCCTGTTGAGTGCCTGACCTGTGCGGTGACTCAGTGTCCAGCGGCGACGCAATGCTTTACGAACGCGACGTGTCTCAATGGAACGGTGTGCACCATCACGACCTGCAACACCAACCAAGGTCTTGATTTCATCTGCGTGCTCGGCTGCTTCGGCGGAGACATTAACGCCGCAACCCAGGCTTTCTCAGCCGTTGCATGCATTAGCCAATCCTGCCCCGGCCCGTGTATCGGCAATTGAAGGCAAGAAGGCTGATCCCCTGTGAGGCTCGGTTCCGTAGCGCGCTGCTTGCTGTTCGGGGCTGCCATCTGTTTGGTGGACGGGCAGTCGCAAGCACAATTTAACCCCGCAGGTAGACACCGCAATAAACCGCGTGCTCACGCGCCTGTCGGCACAGACGCGCCGAACAGCAAACCCAAGGCGACAAGCCGCCCAGCTACGAACAGCGCAGAACAGAGCCCAGATGCCCTCATCCTGCGCTACACGGGTATTGTATTGAGCCAACCCGAGGCCCAATTTCCGATCCGACGCTTGAGTGAGCTCTATCGTCAACGTGATGGAAAAATTGATACCTTGGTTGCCGAGTTTGAAGCACGT
The DNA here is from genome assembly GCA_038251425.1 of Polyangiales bacterium. Classification (GTDB taxonomy): domain Bacteria; phylum Myxococcota_A; class Polyangia; order Polyangiales; family Polyangiaceae; genus JBBRRP01. Next base: position 9,499 of record JBBSBI010000054.1, on the reverse strand, counting down.
GCCCGTGCCGACAGCGATCTCGGTGTGAGTGCTCTGGTGGCACTTGCCGGGATCTTTCGCCAAGCCGGCAACGCTGCTGGAGCCCAAGCGACTTACGAGCAAGCCATTCTGAAACGCCCGGAAGCTCCCGGGCCGAGGATCGCGCTCGCTGATCTCTTTAAAGAACAGGGAGATTGGGTGCGTGCCCGCCAAGGCTACGAGGCCTCACTCAAGTATCTAACGAACGCGAGCCTCCGCGAGCAGACGCTGAGGACCCTGCTCACGCTGTGTCTCGATTTGGAAGACTTCGCCTGTGCGACCGAGCAGCACCGCGGATTGGTGAAGCTCGCACGCGGTTCAGCGTTTGTTGAATCCGAACTGGCTCGGGAGTTTTTCAATCGCGGGAAGTACGACCGTTCGGTGGAAGAGTACCGACGGGTGGTGCGTTCGGCGGCGGGCGATAATCGCGCGCTTTTGCCGGCACTTCGGGATCTTGGGCGCGCGCTGGCCAAGGCCGCAAAACCCGAAGAAGCACTGATTGAGTTGCGTCGAGCGCTCGGGATCGCCGGACAATCAGGGGTTGTTGCAGAGATCTACACGACGCTGGCAGACATCTACCGTAGCCAAAATCGCTTACCCGATTTGATCCATGAACTGGAAGCGCGGCCCATCGCGGATTTTGAGCGCAAGAAATTGCTGGCAGAATTGTATGAAGAGACGGGCCAGCTCGCCGAAGCTCAAAAAACCTATACCCAATTGGCGTCTGAGCGCCCCCGAGATGTCAGCATTCGCTTGAAGCTGATCGGGCTCCGTGAGCTTTCTGGCGATCTCAAAGGCGTGCTCGCCGAATACGAAAAGCTCATCAGTGCTGAACCTAAAAATCCAACCTTCGTATTTCGCATGGTCGAAGCCTTACTCCAACAGGGCGAACGCGCTCGCGCCCAGGCTGAACTCCAAAAGCTTGAACAGCGGGCTCTCGGCGACGATCAGGTCCTCACGACTCTCGTTGACCTCTATGAGCGGTTGGGTGATCCCGCGCGCGCAACCCAGATCTTGGAAAGGATCACGGCGGTGGCGGGGCGCGATCCTCGACACTTGGTCGAGCTCGGTCGACGCTATTGGGAGGCCGACGACAAGAACAGAGCGATCAAAACCTGGAAGCAAGTGGAGCACGCCGGCACCGATCGCGCGGCAAATTTGTTGATTTTGGGCGATGTTTACCTGCAACACGAGCTCACATCCGACGCACTCACTGCCTATCGCGAAGCGAGAAAACTGAAACCTAAAGACCGCAGTGTCGATCGCGCTTATGCACTCGCCCTAGAACGCGCAGGCGCTCAAGCGAGCGCAGGCCCACGCGCTGCTTATTACGAAGAGGCCAGTAGCGTTTGGTTTGGGCTACTCAAGCTTCGCTCATCTGAGCCCCACCTGGCACATGAAGCCCGCCAACACATCGTCACGCTTTGGAGTCTGGATCGCTCACTCTCGCGCCGGCCCGCTGCGCTTCGCCTCCAACTCGAACACAAGCCCCCTGATCTTGAAGCCGGCAAGCTCTTGGCGGAGGCCGAACTCAAGCTCGGCCAGCCAGAAAAAGCAGAAGCAACTCTCCGGCAGTTGGTGCGTTTGGCGCCCGGGGACGTGGAAAGCTGGGCGACCCTCGAAAAAACCTTGGTCAAGTTGGGGCGCTTGGCAGATGCGATCCTTGCCTTGGAGCAATTGGTCGTACTGGACCCGGCGAGCGCGCGCCAATCCTACCAGCGCATGGCAGAACACGCGACGGCCTTGTACCGCGACGCGGACGCGCTCCAATTTGCGGCTCGTGCTCTTGAGCTGAACCCGGACGATGCGGAAGGCCACCGACGTCTCGGCGAGATGTACCGCAAGCGGAACCTGCCCGAAAAAGCCATCGAAGCATTTCGCAAAGCGATTGCCAAAAATGACCGCCTTTTCGCTGTGTATTTCGAGTTGGCGGAGTTACTCATGGCCCAAGGGCAAACGGCCGAAGCCGATCGCCTCATGCGCCGGGTGATGCGCTCTGCTGTGGATAGCGAGTTCGTGTCACGCGCCGTTCGTTTGAGCTCCGAAATCAATGTGAGCGCAGGCACACTTCCGGACTTAGAGCACGAGTTGTTTCAAGTCGCGCTGGGGCACCCCAATCAACCTCTCTATCGCGAGCTCCTCGTCGAAATCTACGGAGCCCTGGCGTCGCCCTTGATATCGGGCGCGGCCAGCACGAACCCGGAAGTGCGAGCCAAAAATGAGCAAGCGCTCTCCGCAATCGGGGAACGCGCCATCAAGCCCTTGCTCGACGCTCTCAACGATCCAAACGGCAAGCAGCGGCAGTTTGCCATAGAGCTCCTCAGCCACATTCACAACCCGGGAGCGGGCCCCTCACTCGTCACGTTTGCCACCAGCGACGCGGACGTGAATCTGCGGACGCGTGCCATGCTGGCGGCCGCTGGCCTCCACGATATCGGCCTTTTGCCTCGCTTCAAAGAGGTGCTTTATCGAGATGGCCGTGCGAATCCTGTAGAGGGCGATCCGGTCAGCATCGCGGCCGTTTTCGCCGTGGCATCGCTCCACGACAACGCCACCGCTCCGCTGTTGCTCACGCTCCTTTCGTCGGATTCTCCCTCGGCTCGGGCGTTGGCGGTGCTCGGCCTCGGCTCACTCAAGTATCGAACAGCGGTGCCGCTCCTGGTTTCGCTCTGCCGATCCGCCACGGCGGCACCTTTGGTGCAAAGGGCGGCAACACGCGCACTCGCTCAAATTGGCGAACCAAGCGGCGAGCCTGTCCTTAGAGAATTAGTTTTGTCCGCGGACGCGGGCCTCCGTCAAAGCGCGCTCATCGCGCTCGGCTCTTTGTCGAAGAAAGCAGATCCGACAGCCTTAGCGCCCGCTCTGTTGGATCCCGATCCCAAGACACGTGAGGCCGGGAAACTTGCGGTGCTCTTGGCGACCACTCGGCGCACGATTTGGCCCCCATTGTTGCCCACACCGCGCGGCGCACGCGTGGATGTGGCCGAACTTCTAGATCGCGGATTAGAGCCCGTGATCTTCACCAATACAGAGCTTGCCACCGCTTTCGTTTGGTCCAGCTCCGCGCTCACGCAGATTGCTACCACCTACGCACACTCCTCGCTGAATGGCGCGCGAACCGTAGCAGCAAGCTTCGGCGGCACGCGAGCCGCGCCGTTTTTCTTGCCACTCCTCAGCACCCACCAGGAGCTCTCTCCCGAGCTAAAATTACAAGTCAACGCCCAAACACAGGAATTGGTGCGGTCGCTCGTAGAGCCTTTTTCAGCGCTCGCGGGCAACCCGGCAACCGATGCGCGGCAGCTGGCGATTGAGTTTCTTGGACGGCATGCCGAGGACAACGCTCTCGCTCCAGTGATCAAGGCGCTGACGGATCCCAGAGAGAGCGTGCGCATGGTGGCGCTGACAGTGCTCGGTGAGCGTAAGATCCAAGCTGCCGCCGCGGACGTCGTGAGCGTGCTTTCTGACCCAACATCGTGGGCGCTCCGGCTGCGAGCTGCGCAGACACTGAGGCTCCTTGGCTCCCCCACCGCACCCGGCGTTATCCGTGCCCTGAAGAGCGCGGCCGAAGAAGACCGCTACGCCCTTGTGCGCGGTGCCTGCCTCGAAGCCTTGAACGCACTTGAGCCAACGGCCTCACTTTTGGTGCTGAGGGCGGCGTCGCGCCGGGATCCCGATGAAGAAGTGCGGAATTTGGCGAAGAGTCTGCTAAAAGGTCGTTGAAGCGACCCCTATGCGCACCCTGTCTTGGTTACTCTGCACTGTTAGCCTGTGGCTGTTAGGCTGCCAAAATTTGAGCCGCTTCGAAGTCAAGCCTGGCGAGGCCTATTGTGGCAGCCTGATATCCTCACCCGCGTTTCACGAAGGGCTACTGCCAGCCGGCGTTCCGCCAGTTCTACCCATGCGCATTGAACTCAACCTCCAAGCGTTGGACACCGAGCCCGGTAGCGTGACAACCGGTGATAGTGCGTCAGGGTTGTGTTCCGGGGCCGGCCTCCCACTCTTGAACCACGCACAGCTGCGGCCGATTCGGCCGCTCCAGCATGACCAGCTGAGTCAGCTTGCGTTTGGGGACGGCCGTGACATGAACTTGATGCTCTGGATGGACTCAGCCTGCCAAGGCAGCCTGCTCGGTGTGCTTTCCCTCATGCGGGATAGCTCGCTCGAAATGCGGGTTTTCAAACCGAAGCCTCAAACCGTGGAAGCCGCGCCGCCCTCGGCACAATCGGGATTCGGAGTTTTCGTGCTGACCCAGAAGCCCGCAAGCAATTGTACCTACTGAGCTAGCATGCGAGTTCTAGGCATCGAGACATCGTGCGATGAAACAGCGGCGGCGGTCGTCGACAGCGAGGGCCGTGTGCTCTCGGATGTCGTGCACACGCAAATCCAGCTTCACAGCCGTTACGGTGGGATAGTGCCAGAGCTGGCCTCGCGCGACCATTTGCGCTCTATTTCACCGGTTGTCGAGAAAGCGCTTGTGGAGGCAGGCCTTGAGCGCACGCAGATCGATGGCATCGCCGTCACCTGCCAGCCTGGCCTCACCGGCGCCTTGCTCGTTGGCGTGCAGTTTGCGCAAGGTCTGGCTTGGGCTTTGGACAAGCCCGTGGTCGCAGTGGATCACTTGATGGGCCATCTGCTCGCGGCGTACTTGGAGTACCCCAAAATCCCGGGCCACATCTCGCCTCAGCTGCCGTTTGTGGGCCTTTTAGCCTCAGGCGGGCATACGGCCATCTATCGCGTCGAGGGTTTCGAGCCTCACCAAATCTTCGAACTGGGAGCCACAAGAGACGACGCGGCCGGTGAAGCCTTCGACAAAGTGGCCAAGCTGCTCGGCCTCGGCTACCCGGGTGGTCCGATCATCGACAAGCTGGCTCTCGAAGGCAATCCCGAAGCAGTTAGCCTATCACGCCCCATGAAGGGCAAGGCATCCCTTGAATTTAGTTTTTCGGGCTTGAAGTCCGAGGTGGCCCGCCATGTGCAGCAGCATGGTGCGCCGGGAGATGAACCTCGGCTACGCGATCTGTGTGCCGCCTTCCAAAACGCCGTGGTCACCAGCCTCATTTCCAAGAGCGTGCGCGCAGCTGTCGAAGAGGGCGTGAACACGCTCGTGTTGTGCGGAGGGGTGGCGGCCAATCGTGGCCTGCGCGAAGGCGCCGAGCTGGCGGCTAAGAAGCACGGCCTCACACTTCTCATCCCCGCCTTACGCGCCTGCACCGACAACGCAGCCATGATCGCGTTTGCCGGCGCTCAAAAGCTGCTCACCGGCCAGAACAACAGCGGAGCGCTCCGCGTGAGTCCGCGCACGGCACTCGAGAGGTTAACCCGTAAGGGCTCTGGCGCGCGCGGTTAGCCTTCGGAACCCGGCCCAGCAAGCCAGGAGTGCTGGAAGCGCAAAGTCGCCTCCCGAACCGCCAGCGGGCCCGAGCGAACAGCCCGGCTTGATCTGCGGAGCCATTTTAGGCGGAGTCGCAACCGTAGGTTTCTGTGCCGCACCGAGCGTCACCTCGAATAGCTTAGGCCAATATTTCCCGGTAATATAGAAGTTGCCACTCTCTGGGATGTAAGCAATGCCATTCAAGACATCCACACCTTGGCGCTCGGTTGCGCTCAAGAGGCCCGCGGCGTTGAACTCGGAGAGAACTTTCCCTGTGGCTGAATCAATCGCGACGATTCGGTCTGTTTGCCAAACATTCGCGTAGATCTGCCCTTTCACGCACTCCAGCTCATTGATGTTAAACAGCGGCTGCCCTCCACTCACCACCTTGAGACTTCGAATTTCCCCGAATGTTTCCGGGTCACGAAACGAAAGGCGATCCGTACCGTTGCTCATCACCAGCGATTGGCCATCGTAGCAAAGACCCCAGCCTTCGCCGGCATACACAAACCGCTGCCGCTCGACGAAAGTGTCCAGATCGTACTCGATCGCGATCCCATTCTTCCACGTTAACTGATAAAGGCGTCGGTCAACGCGGGCGAGCCCTTCGCCAAAGAAAGCTGGATCGAGATCAATCTTCTTCTCAATCTTGCCGGTCGCAATTTCTGTGCGCTGCAGCGTCGAACGGCCTTCAAGTCCCGTGCTCTCAAACAGCTTGCCCTCGAACAGCACCAGGCCTTCGGTGAAGGCGGTGCGGTCATGCGGAAAGCTTCGGACAACTACCGGCGCGGTGGCGGATTGGCCTCTGGCAGACAAGGGCAAAGTCGCCGCAAAGGCAGCCGCAAGGATCGGGATCAGAGAGCTCGGGCGCGACATCTTGGGGCGCAGGCTAGCTGATCTCGCGAAGGACGTCGAAGGAACGGCACTTTCCCTCTGCACGACGAGCTCAAGGCCCCGCCTTGTATGCTGGGCTGGACTCCGCGGCCTCAACTTTCCCAGGCTCCGGAGAGTGACACCAAGCGCGCCAGCGCGATAGCCATTCTCTCTCCCGCTAAACGGCATGTACGTTGAGAGTCTCACCCACTTGCCCGTTGCGTGATCGCCCCTTGCGTGCGTGATTGGGTGCCCCTTCGTCCATTCTCGGCGTGTGATTAACGGCGCACCTTCGATACCGCATTCTCCTCGCACACCAACCGCAAATGTGTTAAGCTGACGCCTTCGTCATGCGTCAAACCCTTGATCCGAAACTCGATGTTGTTTTCAAGCTCCTGTTCGCCGACGAGCGAAACAAGGCGCTTTTGATTTCCCTGCTCAACGCTGTGCTTCGTCCGCCGTCGCCGATTTTGGATTTAGTGGTTCTGAATCCGGAGCTACCCAAGGCAGCCACCGATGAGCGCGGTGCGGTTCTGGACGTACGAGCGAGGCTGGCGGATGGGACTCAAATCGATCTCGAGTTACAGGCGCGGCACCATCCGGGGCTGCGTGAGCGAGAGCTTTTCTACTGGGCTCGCATGTACACGAGCCAGATTGGGCGCGGAGAGGACTACCTCGAACTAGAGCCCACGATCTGCATCTTCATCCTGAACTTTTCGGAGTCGGATTCCCCGAGATTCCACAGTATTTTCCGGGTGTTGGAGATCCACGATCATCGAGAATTCTCACGGGACTTGGAGATCCACACCTTGGAGTTGCCGAAGCTGGAGGAGGAAGCCGCGCACGACCCGGACTCACCTGTGCTAAAGTGGGGACGCTTCTTTCGAGCAACCACTGACGAAGAATTAGAGGAACTTGCGATGGCAGACCCCGACATGAACGCCGCCAAACGAGCGCTGGACCGGCTGTCAGCGGATCCGAAAGCACAGCAACTCGCGGAGGACCGGGAACTAGCAATCTGGAACCTCAAGCGAACGGTCAAGCTGGCCGAGCAACAGGGCGAGGCTAGAGGCAAGGCTGAAGGCAAGGCTGAAGGCAAGGCTGAAGGCAAGGCTGAAGCGCTTCGGGATGTACTCGCTAAGCTCTTGACGCTGAAGTTTGGCAGAGTTCCTGGGGAGGTTCGCGATCGAATCCAAAGTGCGAATGAAGCCGAGGTGTTGCGCTGGACTGAGCGCGTTCTTTCGGCCCCGTCAGTGGAGACCGTCTTCCAGGACTAATCTTCGGACAAACACGCCTCACCTTGAAGGGGTTTGGGTCGAAATCCTGTTCGTTTCCTTGCCGAATCGGTCCGGCTCAGGCTCGTGCCCGAGAGCCGTCACACCATCGACACCAACCGAGGATATTGCGCTGGCGCCGTTTGTCCTATTTGTGGAGCACCACCGTGACCCGTCACCGAATCCTTCATCCTTTTGCTTCGCTGTTTGTTTTGCCGTTTTTGTGCCTTCGCTGTGGCGGCCCCGCAGCGCCGGCCCAAACAGCAAGTTCACCTTCCCGTTTGCTCAGTCAGGGACAGTGTAGCGCTTCGACTGAAATGCCTAAAGATAAGGGGACGGGCTGCGAAGCTCAAATGCGCGAAACCCATGAACACGAAACTGTGCTGGGGGGGGCATCGCGAGAGCGATCCATTGCGTTCATGGATGCTCCTTTTCCCTCAACTGACGCGCAGAAACGCGATGTGCTCACTTCGCCTGAGGTGACCATCGATGGCAAGAAGTTCCCCATGAGCTATCGCGTACTGCAGAGAAGCGGTGACGTGCATGGAGGAACCTTCGGTTTGATAACGGACATCGCTGGCGATCCGGTGCACGCGGAAGATGGCTCGGTTCACATCTCCCCGGACACCGATTTTTCATCGCTCTTGCCCGTCGGGGGGAAGCTCTTTTCCGTCACGCACTTCGAAAGTCGGCCGGGCGCGATGTACGTGTCGGAACTGCTTCAAAACCCGAAGACGGGTGAGCTTTCAGTCAAGAGCACGCACCCGGTCAATTTCGCGAATTTTGGCGGAATTTGGATTCCCTGCGCCGGCAGCGTGACGCCGTGGGGCACACATTTGGGCGGTGAGGAGTATTCACCCGAGGCTCGAGCGTTTGAGGCGGCCACAGAGACACGCGCGCTCGATAGCTCCGTCTTGGCGATGACTCGCTACTTCAAGCTCGATCCTAAACGCGACGCGAATCAGGATGGCAAGCCAGATCTCAAGCTCGATGCTGTGCGCGCGGTATTCAACCCGTACTCTTACGGCTATCCGGTCGAGGTGCGCGTCTCGGCTAACGGCGAGGCTATTCCGAGCAAACACTACGCCATGGGGCGATTGAACCTCGAACTTGCGTACGTCATGCCCGACCGAAAAACGGCGTATCTCACGGACGACGGCAGCGACGTCGGGTTCTACATGTTCATCGCTGATAGAGCTTCGGATCTCTCAAGCGGCCAGCTCTACGCGATGCGCTGGCACCAAGTGAGCGCCACCCATGGCGGAGAAGCGGATATCGAGTGGGTGAGCCTGGGCAAAGCCTCGGACGCTGAAGTTCGACCGCTGATCGACAAGAAGCACAAATTCTCGGATATTTTCGAGGCTCAAAAACTGGACCCGAAGAAACACACCTGCCCGGCTGGTTTTCGCTTCACACGCACCGATAGCGCTGGTTCCGAATGTCTGAAGCTTAAAGCTGGCCAAGAGCTGGCAGCATCCCGACTCGAAACACGTCGTTATGCGGCCTATCTTGGCGCGACGACCGAACTCCGGAAGGAAGAGGGTCTCACCTTTGACCCTGATTCGTCTTCGCTTTACGTGAGCATGAGTGAGGTATCCAGGGGAATGACGGATGGCGACAAGGACGAAGTGGGCGCTCCGAATCACATTCGGTTGCCACAAAATATGTGCGGAGGTGTTTATCAGCTGCGCGTGGCTCCTGACGCACGCTTTGGAAGTAACTACGTGGCTCGTTCCTCCAAGGCGCTCATCATGGGCACGCCGACAAGCTATCCGGAAGGTAGCCAGTTCGCTGGCAACACCTGCAGCGTGAACGGGCTGGCCAACCCGGACAATCTGAGCTTCATACCCGGAAGGCGCACGCTGCTGATCGGTGAAGACACGAGCGCTCATCAGAACGACGTTGTTTGGGCCTATCAACTCGATACCGGCAAGCTCAGCCGCATCCTCACGACGCCGTATGG
>JBBSBI010000053.1:0-27761 GCA_038251425.1 Polyangiales bacterium | reverse complement strand
TTGATTTCGTTGTCGCGCACCACATCTCGCAGAAACGCCCGGGTTCGAGCGAGTGGTTCGTCGGCGGAAGCTTCCCACGCGAAAGGCACGGCGAACTGTTTCGGTTGGTTCCGGGCATGCTCAGCTGCGGACGCGGCGTCTCCGGGTTTCTCGCCTTCCTTCGCCCCTTCCTTTTTATCCCCATGCTCGCCGCCATCAGCGGTTTCCTCCTCGGCGGTGTCCGTTTCTTCGGCGGTTGCCTCTGGTTTTTTCTGGCAACCGAGCAACAAAAGAAGGGAGAGGCCGGCGGCCCAAAGCGAAAGACGCATGCTTACTGTACGGACAGTGGCGTCGCAGCTTGAGGCACCGCCGGGCCTCGCTGCCAACATGTGGAAAACGCTAGGTATTAGTGAAGTTCGCTGGCGCCAGTAGGCCAAAAACATCCGGTCTTGAGCGTTCGGCCGAGGGGCGGAATTGTCGATCGACCCGTCACGACACTAGGTACCCCCGCATGAACAAAGGACGCCGCTGCTCTATGCAGCTGGCATCGGCGTTGCTTTCATCCAACCAATGGCTGCGGTTGGCTTGTATGTGTTGGTGGCGCTGATGTGGTTGGTGCCCGATCCGCGTATCGAGAAGCACTTGGCCAAATAGTGGGTGTTTTTGGCACTGTCAGGGCGCGAGGCTGGCCCAGAAGTCGCAGTTGGCGAGGTGATATCCCGCACTCACCGACAGCGGATCTTCGAACAATAAGTACGGATCGGTCGTCGTGTAGCTGGGCCACACCAGGGCACCGCCGCCATTCGGATTTCCTGTTGCGGCGAAACGCGCCCAATATTGTTGCATGGCAGCCGAGAGCGCTTCGTCTCCAGCATCAGGCATGAAGTTCGGAATCGTGCTCATGGTGCCGAATACGTAAGGGATCTCAACCCCGTGCGGAGCACCGGCTGCACGCACCAGCGCCGGCAGCGTGGCTGAGACATGGCTGAAGACATAACGATACACGCCTTCGGTCTGCTGGGCGTCCAACTGCAGCGCTGCGGTGCGCGCGCCACATACAAACTTAACATCACTTGTTAACGCCACATAGGCAGCGCGGGGTGTCGGATAGGCGCTAGCTGGGTACTGAGCCAACACCGCGGCAGATCCTACGGGGAACAGGGCTTTCACGGCAGCGGTGTACTGCGCCTCCGTCTGAAGCGTGGCCGGCACACTCCTACCCGTCTCGGCGCTATTGTTGCCAACGATCACGGGAACGTGGTTGTGCTCGCCGCGTGCTATCACCTTGGCTGGCGTATCTAGCAGGGTGTATTGATCCACCACCGAACCATAGACAGAAGGCTTTCCCGCCACGTCGATCACCACCGGTTTCGCGCTGAGCACTTGTGCCACGGGCAGCGCGCGCATGCATGCCACAGGATCCGCTGTGGTTTGACAGCCGGCAGCCTGAAACAGCTCTGCACCGAAGGCTTCTTCTTCTGCCAAGGTGTGCGCATTGCAGCCAGCACTTTGAATGATCGCGCTGGCAAACAAGCCTTTCGCGAGCGGCGAGGCCACGAGTGCACACACACTCACGCCGCCCGCAGATTCTCCGAAAATGGTGACGCGAGCGGGGTCTCCACCGAAAGTTTGGATGTTGCGCTGAACCCAGTGGAGGGCCGCGATTTGATCCAAGGCTCCGTAGTTCGCAGAGCCGTGCGCTCCGGGCTCAGCACTCAGTGCGGCGTGTCCAAGAAATCCCAAAGGCCCCAGGCGATAATTGATGCTCACCAGCACCACGCCGGTGCGCTCGGCGAACCTCTGCCCGTCGTAGATGAAGCCAGTGCCTGAAGGCTGCGCCGCACCGCCTTGCACGTGGCCTCCGCCATGGATCCAGAACAACACTGGCCGGGGAGTCGCCGGAGCGGCCTTCGGCGTCCAGACGTTCAACTGTAAACAATCCTCCTCACCGACGAGTGAACCATTGGCGTCCATTTGCGGGCAGAGGGGGCCAAACGCGAGCGCGTCGCGAACGCCTTCCCAACACGCGGCGGGTTCGGGTGCCTTCCAACGCAGCGCGCCGAGCGGCGGCGCCGCGAACGGAATGTTCTTGTAAGACCACGTTTCGCCCTGAGCGCTCCCCTGCAGCACGCCCGTTTCGGTACGCACCATTCCCGGCATTAGCCGCACAGAAGCTCCGCACGCCTCCCCAGTGCCTCCAGTGCCCCCAGTGCTCCCAAGCGCCGAACCCCCTGCCGCCGGCGCCGAACCTCCCGTTGACCCGACGCCTCCACCACCTGCCCCCGCTATCGGCGAATTATCCGAGAACATTCCAGCCTCGTTTCCCGTTGTGCCGCACCCCACGGAAGCGAAGAGCGCGAGGGCGCTCAAGGTTTTAGTCAACAGGGCGGAGTCACCATGAACTCGATGCATCGCAACTTGTAAAGCACAAGGCGTGCCAGCGATCGAGTGTTTCTCCCGGCCGCACTCAGCGACAGCGATCGAGTGTTTCCCCCGGGCGCGCGCAGCGACAGCGAGCACGGCTTTGGGGGAGACCGCCCGCCCGCAGGCTTTCTCGAACAGACTCGCACCAACGGAGATGTTAATCATCAGCCGAGGACGGCCGAGAGGGGGCAGCATCCGATCCCATCCGAGCCCATCCGATCCCATCGCTTGGCGCGAAGGGGGCTGTTCGCAAAATAAAGTAGTAAGCATGCTTACTATCTCCACTCGGCAAAGAGGGGGCGAGCAGTAAGACTCACCAGCAGCGATTGCCGTGTTTCCCGTGGGCAGCGATCCCAGCGCTGGTGGCTTCGGCCTTGAACAAGGTGGACAGGAACGATGACAACGGCAGATCCTGAACACGGGACAGCCGGGCATGGGTGTGCGCTTTGAGCCGGAGGGCGCTGTCAGTTCTCTGCATTCGCGCGATGACACCGGTGTCGGCGTCGGCAAGGCTCGGACGCGTATACTCGATAGTATACTTTCCAAGACGTCGGAAAAAGCGGCATCCGGGGACTCAAATCGCTTGCTCCGTGAACCCCGTGCGGCTCTGTGCTAAGCACTCAGAGTGCCAGTCGGAGAACCAGTTATGCCCAAGACGTATCTTTGCTTATCGAGCCTGTTATTTTTAGCGTTAGCCAGTGGCTGTGGAGGGCAACAGGTTGACGGAGTGTTTGATAGCACGAATGGGCAGAAGCCTCTCGTCAATCAAGAGCCGGCGCCACCACCGGTGAGCCCGGATACGTCACCGTCGACGCCAGCGTCACCGTCGACGCCAGTGGCATCCACCCCTGGAAGCATGCCGAGCACCGCTCCGAGCAATACCACCCCCCCGCTCCCTCCCACCTGCGCCAGCGTCTTGTGCGCGCCGGGCGCTACCTGCGTGGAGAGTGCCCAAGGAGCCCAGTGCATCTCGCGCGATCCTTGCCAAGGCTTTGTTTGTCCGCGGGGCGAACACTGTAGCGCGCCTGCGGATGCGCCCATGTGCGTGCCGGATGTCGAAGATCCCTGCGCGAGTGCGATGTGCCAACCAGGGGAGCAGTGCATCGTTGAGCAAGTCGTCTGCGTTCGGGCTCCTTGCCCAGGCATCCCACGCTGCGTGCCCGTCTGTGCGTGCACGAAAGAGTTTCGGCCTGTGTGCGGAGCAGACGGGAAAACGTTCGGAAATGCGTGTGAGGCGCGCTGCGCCGGGGTTGAAGTGACGCACGACGGCGAGTGCATGGCTCCGCCGACGGATTGCCGCCGCACGGGCTGCTCCGGTCAGGTGTGTTCCGATCAAGATGTGTCTACGACCTGCGAATACCGCCCAGAATATGCGTGTTACGAGCACGCGACGTGTGAGCGGCAGTCAACAGGCTCGTGCGGATTCACGCCCAGCGATGAGCTCAAAGCTTGCCTGAGCAGCCAGTAGGGCGCCACTCCGTTGGTGGCCAATCCAAACTACACGACGGAGTATTTGGCGGATGATTTTCACCCCACAGACGCCGGCTATGCCGTCTTGGGTGGCGTCTGGTATCAGGCCGTCGGCTCGCTATTGCGCTAGGCGGCGGGCGGCACGAACCCCCGTTTTTCCACGTCGGCAATCGCATCCTGCAATCGGCGCACAACACGCCACTACGGCGCGCATTTAAACAGACGGATCTCGGTAATTCCGGGCACCAAGCTCTGCAGGGGGCCCGGCTTCGCGAGGCCGGCGAGTGGCAGTGGTTGGCCGGCGAAATCCATATCGGTTCCGGGGGTGGCTTCGCTTCCGACGCTGGCAAGGTCGATGTCAAGGTTCAACTTGAGCGTCCACGTCGCGCGATTGAGCTCGGCGGTGGCCTTGGAAATCACGCTTTTCTGATCGTGAGGCTCGTTGTGTGAGCTCCAGAATGCGCGCCACTCCTCCAGCGTGAGTCCGACGCCGAGGGAGGTTGTGCGGGGATTCACGGGAGCCGGAAACCCGAGCGCTGTGAGCTCAGTGGTGACTTGCTGAATCAGATTCTCTCGGCTCATGAGCGGGGTAGCTGGTGGCATGAGGGCATTCATTGGGCAATGCAAGTTCACGGCTAATGGTCGCAGGACGCTGTCGGCGTAGACGTTGAAATCCGTGCGATTGTTGAGGCTTCCGCCGCAGGGGTAAGGAATGCTGAGGCTCCCGCCCTCGTTGCCGATAAGGATGTTGGCAAGGAGGAAATTGGAGCTGGTAGTGGCCACTCGCTCGGTAACACGACGCAGAAAATAGCCTTCCGCTGCTGAGCCCCATTCATCGTTCCCTTTGGTGGTTGCAATCAGATTGTGCACGATGCGTGCGCCAGAAGAATCGTGCATGTAGACGCCGTTGGCGATGTTGTCCACGAAGATGTTGTTATCCACCAGGGCGGGATAATCCGCGCGCCCTAGCTCGAGAAATACGGCTCGATCATTGCCAATGAAGACGTTGCGCGACACGCGCGACTCACGATTGTTGTTGTCGAAATACATGCCCAGCGTGTTGTTATCCAAAAAGAGGTTTCCAATCACGGTAAAGCCAGTTGTTAGGTGTACTTTGATGGCGGCGGGTTCAGCGCCGCCCGGCGGATCAAGATGATTATTGCGCGCAAACACGTTGTTCAGCACAGAAATGCCGGTACCCCCAAAACACATCATGCCGTTGGTGCCATTATCGGCGATGAAGTTATTGGCGATGACATGACCGTCAGTGGCTCGGATGCGAGTCTGATCGACTCCTTCGATATCGTATTCGCCGGAAACTTCGCTTTCGCTGCCGCAATCGATACCTAGGGACTGCGCTTGTCGGATGATGTTATTCTCGATCACCCAATGGTGGCCGCTCCGCGTTCCAACCATCCCCGCTTGCTGCTCAGCAACGGAATTGCGGTTGTAGAATCCACCGGGATAGTTGTTGGCGCAGTGCTCAATGGTGAATCCGCTCAGCGTGATGTAACCCAGCCCGCGGAGATGCGGCGCAAAAACGCGGCGTTCAGTGGTTAATTCCACGACGCTCGTTTCCGGCAGCTTTCCGAGCGGAAAATGGACTTGGATGGACTGGGTGGCCGCGTCGTAATGCCAACTGCCCGGCCGCTGTCGGATATCCGCTGCGGCCGGCATCGCCACCATGCGCTCCCCATCCACGAAGATTTGACCAAGCGTGAGCCCGGGTTTGCCTGACATCATCACCAGCAAGGGATTGGGCCCGTCGATCTGACTTGTATCCTTGAACAGTGCGGGATCGGGGATCGCTTTAAAAATGTTCAGACCAGGCTGGCTAGCCTCCCAGGCTGGCTTCCAGACTTGCGAGCCCTTGAGCGTCACCTGTTTACCCGGCTCAGCTAGATAGGTGATGGGCATCCCTTCCACGCCACCGCGGGGTGGCGCCACGCGGCCTCTGTAGGTTCCCTCCCGCACCACTACCGTGTCGCCTGGCATGGCGAGATCGGCGGCTTTCTGAATAGTTGCGAATGGTTTTGGGTCCGAGCCATCTCCCGTGGTGTCATCACCGGTCATCGCGACGAACAACACCTTACCCGTCGCAGGAAAGCTGCGAGCGGGCGCTACCGGACGGCAGGTGAGTTGACCTTCGGCGGCAGGTTTCAAAAGCGCGGTGAGCAACACGGGGGGTTGAGTCGGCGCGGGTGGGCTGTTCCCCGTGCCGCCTGACCCCGTCGTCGAAGCCCCAGCTGCCCCTAGAGAATCCTGAGCGGACGGGGCCTTGCTGTTGCCGCAGCTGGCGAGACTCAGGCCAGATCCCCCCAACATGAACCAAGCGATCAACTTTAACGGGAAGCTCCTCGACATGGCGCCAGCATAGTCTAAACCCAGCCAAACGCATGAGCCCCGCCCGGGTAAACTTGCCCCTGGACGCACACAAGTTGACGTCTCTGCGTCTGACCCCAGCGCGCTTTACCGGACAGCGCCCGTCACGACTTCACCCAGTGCTCCACCGGTTTTCGCAAAAACTCGTCGAGCGCGATCCCATTTCCGCCCACGATCAGCGTTCGCTTCGGCTTGAACGCGGCACTGAAATCGGCCAAACCGGCGAAGCTATCCGGTGAGCGTCCGCTCTTCACTTCAATCGCCACGATGACGCGACCGGCTCGGAACACGAAATCCACATCGCGGTTGTTTTCACGCCAATAGCTGAGCTCACCAACGCCTGAGGCCGCTGCGTTTGCTAAGTGCGCGCCCACGGCAGACTCGATCAACCGTCCGCGAAACTCGCCCTGGGTTCGCGCTTCTTGTGGCGAGAGCCCCGACAGCGCCGTCATGAGCGCCGTGTTGAGCACCTGCAGTTTTGGGCTCGAACCGCGCTGCCGCACGGCATTTCCGGCATATTTAGGCAATCCCACCAACATGCCAGCGCCCCCAAGCAGGTCGAGATAGTGCGCCAAAGTCGTCGTATTGCCGGCGTCTTGAAGCTGCCCCAGCATCTTCGTGTACGACAAGATTTGGCCAGAATAACGGCAGCCGAGCTCAAATAGCCGGCGTAGTAGCGCCGGCTTGTCCACGCGTGTCATCAAAAGGACATCGCGAGCGATGGTGGTCTCGATCAGCGCGTCGAGCAGGTAACGCCGCCAGCGTGTCTGCCTGGCTTCGTTGGAATGGCTTGGGCCCGAGGGTCCTCATGATCTTAAGTAAATTTCCTCAATGTGCTGAGTAGTTGCAAGTGCGCGGCGAAAGGGTGCGCTGCGATAGCGAAGCGCCAAGCGGAACACGGGGATCCAGCGCCACAATCAACGAATTCCCCCCTGCGTTGGCTCGACACACTCAAGAGTGGTACGCTCCCGGGTCACCATGCAATCAGCCCCTCGCCACAGCTATACGTTTCGCGAATACCTGGCGCTTGAGGAAACGGCCAACATACGACATGAATTCTTGAACGGGGAAATCTACGCCATGGCGGGTGGAACTCCGGAGCATGCTGCGCTCGCGGCGTCTATCGTAACGGCCCTGATGGTTCAATTTCGCGGTGCGCCCTGCCGCGTGTTTACGGCGGATTTGCGCGTGAGCGTGCAGGAAATCGGCTTGACGACCTACCCGGACGTCACGGTGGTGTGCGGCGAGCTATCGCGACTTCCAGAGGACTCATCGAGCATCACGAATCCCAAGCTCATCGTTGAAGTGTTGCGCGAGAGCACCGCAGCTTACGACCGGGGAGAGAAACTGGGGTACTACAAGCGCATTCCGTCACTCGACGCGGTGTTGCTCTTTTCTCAAACCTCGCGTCGCGTTGAAGTTCATGAACGAGTCGGTGGCGAGTTTCGCACCACTGTTTACGCCGATAGGGAGACGTTCCAGATCTCCGGAGTGGGTGCAACTCTCTCGCTTGCGTCGGTGTACGAGGATGCAGGGCTCTAGGCGTCTCGCTACTCCTGCAAGCAGTACAGATAGTGGTTGGCGGCGTTGCTGCAGCCGCCCGAACAGCAGCTGAAGCTGGAGCCAATCGCGGACTGAACACCGCCGAAGGTGGTAAAAAGACCGGATTCGGCGCTCGACCAATCCAAGCAGGTGTATTCAGGTATACCCATGAAGGCGAAGCGATAGGCATCCGTTGCCAGAAAGTTTCCGTTTGCGCTCATGTTCAAGGCTGTGGCCGCGCCGGTGAAGGTGCTGAGCGTGCTTGGGTCGGGCAACCAGGCAATACCGTCCGGTCGCACCCACGGCATTCCGGTCAAGTTGAACCGCTGGTGTGCCGGCATCGCCTGCGTGGTCAGCAGGGCTTTATAAGTTCCTGGCAACTCAGCAGCTGTGGCTTCTGCTTGACACTGAAGATCAGCGCCCGCCAGGCCCGTGGAAGCATTGAACGTGGCCTCGGAGGTGAACGCTAGGCGCCCCACAGCTTTGGTCACCGTCAGAGGCGTCGTTCGATCGGTTGAGAAGCAGTAGAGGGGGCGCGCTATGTTGCACGGGGCGTTGCTATTTTGCGTCCAGAGCAGGCCAACGGAATAAGAGGAACCTGTAACGGCGTCACCGGTATTGGACTGCCAATCTCCGCAGCTGAGCCGGCCGCCGGTCACCCCTGGAGCCAAAGTGCCGTCCCTTTGTGTGGCGCTCCACACCTCACTTTCTAGAGCCGCGCCCGTTTCATCGATCAACAAGGGGTGAAGAAGCTTTCCTTGCAGGAGATCCGCAAGCAAGTCGACGAGCGGCGCACCGTCTGGACGCACCCAGCCTCGAGCCGTGTTGCCGATTCGATCTTTCGCGGCCACGTCATCGGCAGTGCCTACATCCCCCTGGGTACTCAGCCAGGCCCTCCAACCGTGATCGCCCAGGCCGGCAGCCAGAGCCAAGCGCTTGCAGTGCCCATCAGCCCCGCTCAAGCCGCCGATTTGCGGTCCAGTGAAGTACTCTGACGTCACGAACGCAATGTTGTGAGGCCCACTCGACGGCGCGCCTGCGCCGCCACCCGTGCTTGCGCCGCCGCTCGTGCTGACGCCGCCGCTTGTGCTGACGCCGCCGCTCGTCGAGGTGCCGCCCATTTCCGCGCTGCCGCCCATCCCGCCACCGCTCACGCCGCCGGCTCCGTTGTTTGCGCCGCCCACACTCGCCCCACCTGTTGTGGATCCACCCATAGTGGTCGCTCCTCCCATGGCTCCCACAGTTCCTCCAGATGCGGTGAGCACACCTCCAGATGCGGCGAACACACCTCCAGATGCGGCGAACACACCTCCAGATGCGGCACCTCCAACAGACGACGCCGCGGCTCCGCCGCTACCCGCCATCGGGTTACCTGGCGTCTTGTTGTTCCCGCAGCTCACCCCAACGGTCAAACCCAGAGCCGCCAGACCCATCGCCATGTTTGTTCGCATTGGGACACCCTAGGCGAAGATGAAATCGAGGGTAAGAGACGAAGGAATTATCCATGCTGATCGCGCAACAATAGGAGTTGTAAGGGGCGCGGCGTCGGCTTTAGGCTCGAACTCAAGGTCAGCAGTGCAGATAGGAAAGTTGAACTCCGGTGCTAAAAGGCTCGCGAAACGAGGCTCTCTGCGCAGATCATTGATGACGGTCCGATTGTTCGGGGCGACCAAGCCGCGCCTGACTTGCAGAGGCTTCAGAGCTCAGCAGAGAGCTAAGAGTTGCGAAAGGCTGATTCGCGCACCGGGGTAACATAAGGGTCGAGGGCCGCAGGCCCCGGAAGAGCGCAAAAGCTCAATTTCAGTGGCGAACCCGCCCGATCCCCACCCTTTTCGACGGCTTGAACGTCAGAAAACGGGCACGAAAGCGCGATCCGAGGCGTCAACTGACGGAGTCAAGCGTGTGCTAGACTTCCGAGCGGAATGAACACTCTACAGCTCACGGTCGAGTTTGACCTCGAAGACGACGGCCGGTGGATTGCAGCGATTCCGGCGCTCTCGGGCGTCATGGTCTACGGCGACTCGCAGGACGACGCCCGAAGGCGTGTGCTTGCTTTGGCGTTGCACGTACTGGCTGACCAGCTCGAATCCGGCGAGCTTCCCGAGCTGCCGGCGCTCTCTGTAAGCGACGCTGCGTGAGTTGGAGCGCGACGAAATCCCAGCGCGTGCTGAGCGCTCTGCTTCGCATTGGGTGGCAAGTGGTTCGCACGCGCGGATCACACCGGACGCTAGCCCGAGAGGGCTGGCCTAATCACTCGTTTGCATGGAACGACGGGGTGGAGATCGGGCCAAAGATGCTCTCGCGCATCGGCAAAGAAACCGGCCTAGCGCCAGCCGATCTCTAATGCCAACCTCACGCAAAACCTGAGCCAAGCCAGCATTTCCGCAGGTGCTTGCACCAGCTCGATCAGCACGCCTTTGCCTGCTCGGCATTGGCAACCCCGAGCAGTTTCGCACACACCCCTTGCGAGGAGCGATCTTTGAAACCTGGGTCGCCTCGTCGCTAAAACCGAGGTACATCGAACTACCGAGAGAGTCCTCGTCTAAGGGGGTGACGATGCTCGCAGACACCAACAAACGGAGATTGTGCCATGGAGCAAGCTCCCGGAAGTGCGGTGGTGTGACTCTGACACGAATGGAAAATCAACAGGGTAATCGGATGGTCAGTGGGCGGCAGCTGGTAGAGCCGGGCACGCCAAGCGCACGCAGCAGGCGAACGAGCAAGAAGGCATGGAGCAGCGTGATCACAGCAATCGCCGCGGGCACTCCCCAGGAAAGGGCGATGCCGACGGACCGCATATTGAGCATCATGCCGGCGATCGCGAGCGTCATCAGCACCGCGAATGTCATCATGATGGGCGCCCAGATGAACCCCAACGGATTTCTCCGCAGAAGCCACACGCCCGCCACGCCCATCGCCGGCAGGGCCAGCGACAGATCCAACACATGGACAGGATTCACCATCAGCCCTGCCTCTGTGATACTTGCGGGTACAGTGCCTGCCGCTAAAGCGGGGATGATTTCGCTCAACCAGAGGAGTGCGAACAGCACCGCTGTACCAAGCAGAAGGGCCCCCGCACTCTTGCGCGGCGCGCGCTCGAGCACATGGGACGCGTCGATGTGCCCTGCCAGCGCGTGCCCGAGATTTACGAGCGCGAAGACTGACACTCCGAGTATCGCGCAATAGACGAGAAAAAGAGCGTTGAAGTGCACGGCGAAGGCGTACAGCGTGAACGAATACGCTGTATAGACCAGTCCGCCCGCATGCAGAAGCTTGGCACGATGCGAGCCGCGCGAGGCCGTGATGGCAAGCCAGGGAGCCACGACCAGCAGATTCACCCAGTCCTGACCCATGCCCTGCGCTGCCCACGTTGCACTCTCCCGCGCGTATATCGGAGGCGACACGATCCCCGTCAGCGATGCGATGGCCACCAGCAAGGCCAGCCCGAAGCCGGCTGGCACGGTGAAGCGAGAACCAGCGCTCGGCAGGTCTTCCTTTGTATCGGTGGTGAGCATTCGCAAGAAGCCTAAGCAACGTTCATGCCGGAACTCTCGAAACGAACACCGACGTCCATTTGTCGAGCCATCGGTGCAAAGATTGCTGTTGTTGTGTCACTGCCCGCACAATCGGCGCGCCTGGCGAGAAGGAACGCTATCGGAGCCGAACTGACGGGTTTACAGCGCAAGGCTCGAATTTAACTAGACGCCTGGTATAGGCTTGGACCCATGATAAACGAGGGAGACGCTGACCGGGTCAAGGCGCTGCGCGACTATCAGATCCTGGATACTCCCGCCGAGGAGATCTTCGAGAACATCACGCGACTCGCCGTTCAAGTGTTGCAGACGCCGATCGCTCTGGTGAGTTTGGTGGATGCCGAGCGACAATGGTTCAAGTCACGTGTTGGGCTGGAGGTCGATCAGACCCCTCGTGAGTACTCCTTCTGTTCGCACGCGATTCAGTCTCAAACGCCGCTCTTGGTGCCCGACGCGCAGTTGGATCCGCGCTTCGCGAACAATCCGCTCGTTACGGGTGACCCGCACATTCGCTTCTATTGCGGTGTGCCGCTGCGTACGCCGCAGGGCTATGGTCTCGGCTCGCTCTGCGTGATTGATCGGCAGCCGAGAACCTTCAGTCCCGGGGAGATCAAGACGCTCGAGATGCTCGCTCGGCAAGTGGAAATGGAGCTCGAGATCCGCCGCCAGCTGTGGATGCTGCGCGACGCGCTTGAAGGTTACCGCCAAAACGAGTTGCCCAAAGAGGTGATCGCGGCGATGCTCGTGCACGATCTACGAAGTCCGCTCACCTCACTCACGCTGCTCGCATCGTTCGTGAAGACCGACGATCCTGAGTCGATCGAGGCGTTGGAAGAATTGTTCGCGGAAGCCGAGCGCATGCGCGTCATGCTCAAAGACGTGCTCGACATCTGCCTGCACCAAGTCGGCAAGATGGGCGCGCGCCGCCGCGATTTGGAGCTGCAGCCGTTCGTGCAAGGAGTAGCGCGTCGGCTCGCCCGCTTAGGCAAAGTGCGAGACCAGCGGCTCCTGCTTGAGCTGCCTGAGGCGCCAGTGACCGTCAACGCGGACCCTGATCTCCTCGAGCGGCTGCTCGAGAACCTGGTGATCAACGCCATCGACCACGGCCCCGCCGGAAAGCCGATCTCGCTCTCGCTTCGCGTCACTGACCAAGGCCGAGTGCAGGGCGAGGTCCGCGACCATGGCCAGCCTATCCCCGAAGCCAGCCGGACCAAGCTCTTCGACCTATTCCAACGCCTAGGCGTGGCAGGAAAATCGCGCGAATGGGGCGGGCGCGGGCTTGGGCTCACCTTCTGTCGCCTGGCCGTCGAGGCTCACGGCGGTACCATCACGGTCTCGCCCAGTAGCGAAGGCGGCAACAGCTTCCGGTTCGAGTTTCCGGGGTAGAGCGCTTGAGTGTTTTGAGCGGACCGTGATGTTCACGGTGCCAACAGCGAGAGGGGCACTTCGTCGCGGGTGATCGCGTAGCTATTGCTATAGACCGACTTGATCCAGGTGGAGGTGTTATTCTTTACCAGCGGATCCGATAAGGGCCACGTCAGGAAATAGACGATATCGGGGCGGCTGCTCTTTACGAAACCAGGATCCACCATCATGCCCTGTTCGCCGATAGCCAGCGGCTTCCCCTGCGCAAGCTTTTTGGCAATGTCGTAGCTTTCTTGGCCCGGTATCTGTGGTGAATTTGCGTAGTCATCGATCGAAATCATGTCGACATACTCGATGCCCGGAAACCATGGAGTTGGATCCACTGCCCATTGGTTCACAACATTAAAGTTCCAGTTCCAGATTAGATTGTTGAGGTGATGATAGTTCGTGAATCGGTCGTACATGAGCTGATGCAGCTTGGCGACTTCACGCCGGCACCACCAAAATCCTTTCAGGTTCTTTTCGTGAAAAGGCCGCCATATCACCACAACGCCTGCGTCTCGAAGCTGTTTTAGATAGCCGGCAATGTTGTCAATTTGAGCTATCCATCGCAGATTAAGGGCTGATCCGGGAGTGACAATCTCCAGATATTCGGCATCGGTGATGCTGGTCTGAACACAACTCCAACCGCAGGATTCCTCATCGATGGGCCTCACCTCATGATACGTGAGCGTGATGAGCGCCCCCTTATTCCACATATCAATCGCCGACTTGACCATGGATTGACGTTTGGAATCCACGCCGCTGCCGTAGGCAAAATCCGAACCCCAAACAGCCGGCCATGTGCCGGTTGTAGAGGCAATGTTTGATGCCTGGCCGGTCGTGCCGACATAATCGTGCTGTCCGGTTAATACACCCTTGCCCATCAGGTTTCTCAAATAGTTAAGAACTGCTTTCGTTTGCGGTGTTGCATTCGGATTCACTGGGTTGGTTGCGTCATTGATGGATGAGCCGCCCACGCCGCTCGCCTGAGCGCCACCTGTGGCCACAGAGCCGCCGCTGCTTGTCAGACCGCCCGCAGCCGCAGCGCCGCCCACCGCGCTGGCGCCACCGCTACCGTTAGCACCGCCAGTACTCTGCGCTCCTCCACTTCCTGTTGCACCACCGCTTCCACCAACGCGGCCCGTAGCATTGGCACCACCGGTTCCTTGCGCACCACCGGTTCCTTGCGCACCGCCCGTCCCCGCAGGCACAACGGTTGGACCGCCGTTCTGCATAGCATTGGTGCTCTGACTGCACGCGAGTGGCATGACCAGCAACGTGGCCGTAGCCAGGGAAGCGAACAACGACCTAGGAAACATGCTTGAAATTTGCATTCTACATCGCCCTTCACACGGGGAGCCGCGCCGTACGGAACTGGGTAACCAATATCCCTGAATGGACGCGCTGACAGTACGACATTTGAGATCGCACCGGAGCACTGGATGAGCCAAATGATCGCGCTTTTGGACCGAGCGTGGAGCTGCTGGCGGGGCGAGCGTTTGAGAGCGAGGAAACCACTGAGGAGCGGCCCAAGCATGGTATGCGGGAGTGCATCTTAATCCTCGACGTTTCCCGAGGTAAGGACGGTGAAGAGGTAGTCAAAACGCCAAACAGCGAGTTTTTTCTTGCCCGCGATGCTGTTTCGGCGACCTCGCACGGGGGCGTTTTGGAGCATGTTGAGGGCGATCTTGCGAAGCAGGGAGAGATCCTCGGCGCCGTTCTTCCTGGAGATTTTGCTTCGGTCCTCGCCAAAGGTAACAAGGTAACGTCGAGCACCCAGTGCAACTTGATCCTGGATACTCCCGCCGAGGAGATCTTCGAGAACATCACGCAACTCGCCGCTCACGTGTTGCCGACGCCGATCGCCCTGCGGGCGACCAGCACATTCGCTTCTATTGCGGCGTGCCGCTGCGTACGCCACAGGGTTACGGTCTCGGCTCGCTCTGCGTCATCGATCGGCAGCCGAGAACCTTCAGTCCCCGGCAAGTCAAGACGCTCGAGATGCTCGCTCGCCAGGTGGAAATGGAGCTCGAAATCCGCCGCCCGCTTAGGCAAAGTGCGCGACCAGCCGATCCTGCTCGAGCTGCCTGACGCGCCAGTGACCGTCAACGCGGACCCTGATCTCTTCGAGCGGCTGCTCGAGAACCTGGTGATCAACGCTATCGACCACGGCCCCGCCGGACAGCCGATCTCGCTCACGGCGGTACCATCACGGTCGCGCCCAGCAGCGACGGCGGCAACAGCTTCCGGTTCGAGTTTCCGGGGTCATCAGGACATACCGAAGCACATGCCTAGGTACTTGAAATCCCGGTGTGAGCTCTGAAACGGTACGTGGCAAGCCCTGTTAGGATTCACCCAGGTGTCGAGCCTCGCGTAGCCGACCTTCTTCATATCGGCCACGAACGCCTGCTCGGATTGAACCTTGTAAGGGCAGAACGAAGTGCCGATGCTATTTAGTGTCCAGAAGGCTCGTTCGCCTTCCTGTACGAACGCGGTGGTGTTGATGAGGACGTGCTCCGGCCTAGCGTCTAGGGCGACGCGCGAGAGCTTGTCTGCAAGCGATTCTTCAATGTACTGCAAAGAGCCGAGGCATAGCAGAGTTCGCTTAAATGCTACCTCATCGAAGCTCAATGTGAACCTGAGCATGTGGTCCGGGTCGAGATCCACGGCCATCCCTGCTCCACGAAGTACTACCGCCGGCACGTCGCAGACCGTCCACTCAAGGACATTTCGAACGAAGCGGTGGTAAGCGTAGTATTTGATGCCGATGTGCCCCCCGTAGTCGAACAGGCCACGTCGATTTTCCGGGTCGCCTTCCAGGACTTTGTTGAGCCAAAACAACACTGGGTAGTCGTAGCTTTGCAGCTCCGTCATAAACGCTTGGTACATGGCAGCAGGCTCGGGATGGTCATAGCCAACCTTGGCGACTGGGGAAGAGACCGCAGCTTCATCGTAGGATGAAAAGACGCCGCGGTAGAGTTGCTCGCCTTGGTTGTTCTCGAACCTCCTGTCGTAGCGAAGCTTCAAGATGCTGCGAAAAATCGGAGTATTCAGCGCAATGCTCTTCATGTTTTCCATTTTTGCTCCTTTCTCGGCCGTCTTTCATCTCCAGTTAGGCGCTTAGACCCGCTTTCACGCCGGAAAAGAAGGGAGATTCGCCGACGGCGCACGTGACCGTTTGGCCACTCTGTGGCGTGATGGTTACGGCAAAGCGCGCTGCTCGGTCCACCTAGCCCTCCGCCATCTTACGACAGGCATCCGCGCAACGCCTGCAGGCCTCCGCACAGGCTTTGCAGTGGGCCGCCTGGTGCTTACCGCATTCCGAGCCGCAAGCTTCGCACAGGGTCGCGCAGAGCGCGCAGAGCTGCTTGGCGAATCGGCTATCTCGCTCCATCAGTGCGGCTGCGAGCCGGCAGGTATCCGCGCAATCGCGATCTAACCGAATGCATTCGGCCATGATCTTTACATCCGCTTCGCTCAAGCAGGCGGTCGCGCAGCGCTCGCAGGTTTCTGCGCAATCGTTGCACGCTTCGATACAGGCGGCGAATTGTTCGTGGCTCATCGGAAGGTTCTCCAGTGGTTAGCCCGAAGTAATGCAAACGCTGAGCCAGTGCAGGCCCGCGCTCAGGTGCCGATTCGACGGAGGAACTCTTGCAGGGGTAGCACAGGCAGCGAGTCCGCCTTGAGGGGGCTTTGTCCCAGGTAGACGCCAAACCCTTTCTTTAAGCTGCCATCGGCAAGACGTTCTCTTAGCGGAAGCGCAAACTACGTGGTCTTTCCCGTGCCCCGCGGTCCGAACAGAAAGAATGAGCGCGAGGGCAGCTCCAGTACCCGTGTATCCATCGCCATCAAAATTACCGTCAAATTGCTGGCGTGGCCAGCAGGGGGTAAAATCGTGCGAAATTTAGCGCTGGAGCGGTGTGCCGCGCGGCGTCTTCTACGGCGTCCGGGGCGGGCACACGCGAAGGCCCTTTTCCGTGATCTCCGCTTCGTGGCTGCCGAGATCATGCTTGCTTGCCCGTGCCTTGATGATGGCAATTCTGCGCCGCGTCTTGTCCTTGATGTCCGTCGACAAGAGCACGATATTGTCGGACATATAGGAGAACTGCCCGCCGCCGAACCAGGACTCCAGCGTCGGCCCAGCAGTTTCGAACATCAGGATGCTGGTGACACCCTTGACGGTGAAATGCTGGACAAGGGCGTACAGATAGTCGTGCAGACGCTGTGGGTCGCTGGCGGCTGTGACGAGATCACCGATCGCGTCGATGACAACGCGCCGCATCCCTGTCTGTTGGATCTGCTGGAAGAGGCTGACGATGATTCTGTCGACCTGAAGCTCGACGGGCGAAGCGTACATCAGATGCAGCCCACGCCGCTTCGCATCATCGACGTCTGCACCGAGGCTTCGCAGACACCGAGCGATTTGCATCGGATTTTCCTGGAAGTTGGCATACAGGCACGGCTCGCCGCGCTTGACACCATCGAGCACGAATTGGAGGCCTGCGGTTGTTTTGCCAGCGCCTGTTGGGCCAGCGATGACCGTCGTGCTCCCGCGCCAGAGCCCGCCTCCCATGAGGCCATCCAGCCCTTCGACACCCGTCGAAGTTCTCTCCTCGACGATGGTGTAGTTCTCGGGGATCTGCGGACTAACAAGCCTTGGAAAGATTTCGAGGCCGCCCGCTCCGATGCGGAAGGCATGCATCCCCTCAAGGTAACCGCTGCCTCGCAGCTTGAGCACGCGTAAGAAGCGCTCGTCTCGCGTGCTGAGCGGGTTTCGCATGAACTGGAGAATGCCATCGGCCACGGCAAACTCAGGCAAGCGCTGCGCGTCGTCGTCGGTGTACTCCCCGACGAGGAATACCGTGGTCTGGTAGGCGGTGAGCAGGCCAGTGAGCTCGTACAGGACGTGCCGCAGCTCGGTGGTCGACGGCGAGAGATCGTGCAACGCCTTGAAGGAATCGATAACGATGATCTTGGGTGCCGACGCCTCGATCGCTTCCTCGACGCACGTGAGCAGCGCGCGGATGCCGCCCTCAAGTAGCTGGGGGCCGATGTCTTCGTAGATGACAGATTTGCCGATCTTATTCTCGTCGAAGAAAGCAAAACGCTGGAGGTACGTCACCATCTTGGTGAGCGGCTCGGAGAGCGTCGTGAGGTAGAGAATAGGCCGATCGTCGCTCGCGTTTCGGAACACGAGCTGTTCGGCGAAAATGCTTTTGCCGGTCCCGGGCTGACCCATCACGATGTTGATCGAGTTCATCGGGAAGCCTCCGCTGAGGATTTCGTCGGCCTGCGGGTTGCCCGTACTGACGCGTGTCATGAGTGATTCATATCCTGTTGAGGAAGCGCGCTTCCTCGCTCTTTCGTATCGATCAACCGGCGCACGGCCGCGACCAAGCTACTTTTCTCGAGCGGCTTCTCGAGGAAGGCGTCAGCGCCCGACAATCGTGCACGCTCGTGCGCCGCCAGCATGCTGATGACGAGGACAGGCACGCGCTCGGTGAGGCTATCCCCCTTGAGCGATCGGCACAGCGCGAGGCCGTCGAGCCGCGGGACCAGGATCTCGGTGATGACCGCGGAGGGAGATCTGCTTCGCACGCGATCCAGCGCGGAATAGCCGTCCTCGACAAACTCCACGTCGTACGCCTCATCGAGGAACCGCCGTACGAGCCGACGAACATGCGGATCTCGGTCCACGACAAGCACCGTTTCTCGAGCGCCTGCGCCGATTGAACGACGGGAACTCCGAGATCATCGAGCTCCACCGACAGCGAAGAGCCGCACGTGCACGTCCGCAGCTCGACGAGCACACCGCGTTGCGGCAAGTGCATCCGCCCGCAGGTCAGAAGCTCAAGCCATTGTTTGAGCGAAAATTTTCGTCCGCAACTGCATTCCTTGACCACTTCGAGGCGCTCAAGAGCCTTCGACTGTTCCGCTGCAGACAGGAGCGTACGTAGAACTTCTTCGAGTGCGGCTGGGTCGAATGGTTTGCAGAAGAAGGCGTCGCACCCTGCAGCGCGCGCCTCCTCAAACTTAGACTTTCCATGCCCGGTCATCACGATGACGAGGCACCTGCTCGTGCGAGGATCTTCTTTGATGAGGCGAGTCGCCTCGATACCGCTCAAAACAGGCAGCCCGACGTCCATTAACACCGCGTCAGGTTGGAGGCGGAGTGCCGCTTCGACACCGCGCTTGCCGTCGCACTCACCGGCCGTGCGGTACCCCATGCTCGCCAGCGCTTCCATGTACAGGGAACGTGTGTCTTCGTCGTCTTCCACCACGAGCACAAGCCCGCCACGTGAGTGGTCGAGGGGATCGGAGGCAGAGGAGATGGAAGGGGGCGGGGAGTGCATTCGGTCGGAAACGCCCACGCTCTCGGCAGGTTCTCCCGAGAAGATGCACATTCCGCACCATTCGGAAAACCGTGAAATGTTGTATTTCTGAGTCCCGGCCCGCGACCATATCGCCACAGTGAGGCATATTTGTATGTGGCGAGATTCATCGGCTTGTTAAGTGAGTCAGGGCTCGAAGCTGCTTCTAGGCAGCTCCACGGGTAAGCAGGCTCGTTGGGCTCATGACTGTGGAAGTGCTCCTGGCCGCCCTCGGATGGATGTTCAAAACGGGCTATCGACTTAAAAATTGAGCCCGTCGGGGAGCTCTTCTCGTTGTTTTATCCGCGCCTCACCACCTCGTACGGATCCGGTCAACGCGCATCTGCCCCTGCTCTGCGCGGAAAGTAGAGAACCTGAGAGCGTCAAAGTGCCCTGCTGAGGCAACTGAGTCCGTTCAGTACCAATCCCTTAAATAGTGACACGTGTAGCCATCCTTATTCTTCTGCAAGTAATCCTGATGGTAAGCTTCGGCGCTCCAAAATTTCCCAGCTTTCGTGACTTCGGTGACGACAGGGGCCTTCCATCGGCCGCTTTTATTGACCTCCTTCTTAACGCGTTCCGCGGTCACCCGCTGTGCTTCGCTCGTGAAAAAAATGGCCGATCGATACTGCGAACCACGATCATTTCCCTGTCGGTCTTTCGTCGTGGGATCGTGCATGCGGAAGAACCACTTGGCCAACAGATCTTCGTAGGTCAACTTCTTCGGATCGAACATGATACGAACAGATTCGGCGTGCCCGCTCGCACCGTCGTGCGTATCTTCGTACTTGGGGCTCTCAAGCGTGCCACCGGTGTAGCCCACTTCAACCCCCGTCACCCCGGGGACTTTCCGCAGGATCTCTTCCATACCCCAGAAGCAACCACCGGCTAGAGTTGCGATTTCTATCGTTGGATTGCTGCCTTCCAGGCCATTCACTTTCTCGATGCCACTTAACGGCGCTGAGGCCGAAGGCACTGATTCAAGCGCCCCCCCGGCCCGCGCTGGCTCGGGCTGTGGCCGGGAGACGCAAGCACCCAACCCAAGGAAGGCGATCGCGCAGCAACGAAGGATGGATTGCAACGAAAAAAAGGAGGGGAAAAACACCATGTCTGATACTACGACAGCGGATAGCAACGAGTTACAACGCATCACGTCACTGCGTGGTGATCTCCTCCGCGTGGACCGCGAACGATTCGAGCTGGTTGGGTCCGAAGGTCGTGTTGATCGCTACGTCGGCGGCGTCGCGACCGCGAGCGATGAGGACCCGGCCGATGCGTGGCACGTTGTTGCGCGCGTCGAAGGTGTGCCAGGTACCGTCTAGGTACGCCTCGAACCAGCCCGCGAAGTCCATGGGCGCATCCACGGGCGGCACGCCGATATCGCCCAGGTAGCCAGTGCAGTAGCGCGCGGGAATGTTCATGCAGCGGCACAGCGTGATGGCCAAGTGCGCGTAATCGCGGCAAACGCCACGGCCTTCGGTGTAGGCGCCGAAAGCTGTCTTGGAGGGGCTGGCGAACTCGTAGCCAAACTTGATGTGCTGATGCACGAAGTCGCAGATCGCCTGCACGCGGCTCCAGCCCATAGGCCCTTGCTCGAACATTTTCCAGGCTAGCTCCGAGAGTTGATCGGTCTCGCAGTAGCGACTGCCGAGCAAGTACACGAGTGTCTCTTCTGGGAGCGAGTCGACGGGCAGTTGCTGCGCCGTCGGCACCACGGCGTCAGGCAATCCGCTGTCGTTCACGACCGCTTGGCTCCAAATGCGCATTTTGCCCGCGGGTGCGACCAGGCGTGTGCACCAGTTGCCGAAGCCGTCGCGGTAGCCGCGAGTCAGAATCGCCGGATCGGTGCTCAGGCGATCGGGGCTCACCAAGTCAGCGGCGCGCGAGTGGTGGATGGTCAACGTGAGGATGACCGGAGTCGGTTGTGGGAATGTGTAGTTGAGCTCGTAGCCGACTCGGATCTGCATGGGGCACCTCTGATCGGCTGCTTCATGCGCCGCTTTCGGTCACCGTAGCACACGCCGCCAACTGCTATGGCAGCGGCCGATGCATCCGGATGCATCCGTCCCACAAACGGCGTGCGTTCGCGGGTCGGAAACACACGTGACTCAAAACGTATTCCTTGAGCGCCGGGATGTGTCGATAGTGTGACGCTTTGGCTCCCGGATCGTAGGCCT
This sequence comes from Polyangiales bacterium, assembly GCA_038251425.1. Classification (GTDB taxonomy): domain Bacteria; phylum Myxococcota_A; class Polyangia; order Polyangiales; family Polyangiaceae; genus JBBRRP01. Next base: position 6,476 of record JBBSBI010000053.1, on the reverse strand, counting down.
CGGTAGAGTCGGAAAGCACCTCGAAGATCACCACAGGATTCAGCATCGCCAGCTCATCCTCCGGTGCGCGCCAAGGCTGACGCCAATGCAGCATGCTCCAAGGTTCTGCCAGCCATGGCGTAAATGAGCCCACGCAAGTACTCGTGCCGGCTCTCAGCTATCGCCTCCGCAGCGACGTATGAGGCATAGCTCATGCGGGCGGTAGGCTCTCGGAACGACACGCTCGGAGCCTAGCACGCGCGATGGCCCGGCCAAGCCATCAAACTCCCTTAGGATTGGCGCCGCCGGGTCGATGACCCTTCTCGAGGAAAAACCTGAAAGAGCTCGTGATCGCCGCCGTCACGACCCCGAGTTTCTTGTCGCGGAAGGGCTATTTCGCGTCTGATTCTGGCGTTGGCCACAAAGCGGCTAGCTCGAGCTCCAACGCTTCAAAAGGTTCGAGCCGCACGCCATCTACACCACCACGGGTAACCAACAACCGATAGCTCTCACCGTCGAGCCGATAGACTTCGATCATTCGTGCGAGTGGATCGACCAGCCAAACATTGGTCACGCCCTCCCGGGCGTAAATAGGAAGCTTGCGTTCACCATCGATCCGCTGGCTTCTCGGGGAGATCACTTCGCACGCCCAATCCGGCGCCAGCTCGATGAACGCGGTTTGAGGAACGCCAGGCAGGCGCGAGCGATGCCAGCCCGCCAGATCAGGAACCAGAATATCCGGGCCCAAATGCAGCTCCGGTCCATCCAAAATAATCCAACCACCTGGACCACCGCGTCCGCGATGGAATGCGCCACCCACGTCCATCCCCAGCACCGAGGCCGCTTCTGCGTGAGGCCCCGCGGGCCTCGGACTCGTAGAGAGTTCCCCATTCAGAACCTCCGCCACCATGTGTTCCGGGGCGGCGAGCACATCCTCGTAGGTTGCAAAACGTCGGGCAGGGCCAGCCATCCGGCGATTCTACCATACGGCGGGCGCGGTGAAGCTGCCCGAACGCTCTTCGCTAGCTCTACAGCTTGCAGCCCACCCGTTCGTCATCGACCGCCAGCTCGTCGACCCATAGCTCGAACGCCGTCGGATCTTGCCCGCCAACTTGCCAGGCCGGCGTGTGGCCCCTGCTATAGTGGCTGAATGTCGTTCATCATTCGTTATGTCGTGCGCGGTGCACTCGTAGCCGCTCCAATCGGCGCCACGGTCTACATTGTCTTTTGGATCGTGCGTGGGGTCGACCGCCTGGCGGGCGTGACGTTCCCGGGCCTGGGCCTGCTGCTCACGATTGGCGGTTTGGGCCTGGTGGGGTTCTTGGTTTCGAACGTGTTGGGCGCGCAACTCGTGCGACTCGTGGAGGGGACGCTGGTGCGCTTGCCGCTGGTTCGAATGCTCTACAGTGCTCTCAGGGATCTGGTAGGCGCGTTCGTGGGAGACAAGAGAAGCTTCGACCGCCCGGTGGTCGTTTCTTTGCCAGGTCAGCCTTTTCTCTTGCTGGGCTTTCTGACGCGCGAGGACCTGGCTCACGAGGCACTGCAAGGCTATCGCGCCGTCTACCTCCCACAGTCCTACAACTTCGCGGGCAACCTCATTTTGGTGCCGGAGAGCGCTGTCAGGCCCATCGACGCGTCGAGTGCGGAAATGATGACATTCATCATGTCAGGCGGCGTATCGGGCAAGCTCAATCCACGCTGACCAGACCACGCGGATGTCCACGAGTCGCTTTGGGCAAGTATTGGATCCGCCCGTGCCGACGCGCTGAAGCCTGTGAGCGTCGCGGCAACAGCCGAGTGGCAGGACGTCGCTTGTGGCGATGGTCACACCTGCGGCGTGCCAACGGAAGGTAGCCACTATCCCACCACCGCGCTTTCATCTGGTGCGCTATTTTTGGCGTCCTCTCAAGCCACTCCAAGTTTCGCTCACAAGTCGTCCCCAAGCCGGCAAAGGATTCTGCCGCTTTCAAGCCGCCTCCGGCTTCCGGCGACCAGCTTCTGTTCCCCAAGCTCAAGCCCCAAACTGACGACCCTCGCCCTTCCCGTAAACGTTGGGCCTGGCTGCTGGCTCATGTGTTCCGGGCTGATACCCCCCCCTTTTTGGCCCCCAATTGGGTCGGGTTCACCGCCTATGATGCTTCGTTGACGTGGTTCGGAGGGTGTAGAGCGCCTTCGGCTGGATGGCCTGCTCTTGGCGCTGCTCCTGCTTACCGACCGACTCTCACTTCGAATGTCTTATGCTCAAATGTACGGGCAATGTTGGCCGGATGGGGACGACAACGCGTCATCCGCCAACGGGGGGACAGGTGACCCCCCGGTAGACCACGGCCTGGAAGTTTTCGCGGTCCTCGGGTTCCTTCCAGTAGCAGGGGATTTGGTTGCCGTCCTCAGTTGCGACATCGGACCGTTGGTCATGAAGCTGGGGTCGCAGGCCAGCCCGTGGCCCCTGCAGGCACTGGTGTCTTTCTGTCGTTCTCCTGCGAGCGAGCTCAGCACTTATTCGCGCCGGTGTCGAAGCGAGTGGAAAGGGTCACATTGATAGCGCTGACCGCCCATGAGCTCTCGCGCGGCCATTTCGCGCGGCTCATCTCTCCCCAGATTTTGCAGTCGCTTGCCCAGTCCGTTTCCGAACCGGGATAGTTCACTTTGGCGTCAACGATGCGCATTCGGTGACCGGGAGCGGGCCGATAGAGAATCTCTAGTGAGACGTCGTCCAGAGCTCGCGTCTCGACGAACACGCCGTCGGAGCAAGTCATACATGCGCGCGCCCCACTCAATGGGATCGTGAACGCGCTGCCGTTCGGTACCCACACCTGTAGGAAGCAGTTCTTGCCATTGCCGACGATCTTGAGCTCCCGAACCTCTCCCCGAAACGGAAGGTCCCGCCATCCGACTGCCTCCAACATGGGTGGCATCGTAGCGCGAGAATTGGTCGCCGGGTAGGGAATGGTCCCAGCCGGGGCAAGAAAAAAATGCGAACAACGCGGCGGACCCCGGGTGGAACATCGGGTGGAACGCGCTCAGTTATCTGCTCCTCCAGCACACCGAGTAAAGGAGATGATCGCAACGTTGGCGTAATTGGCGTCGCGTTCTTCGACGAAGTGGGTGCTCGCGTGCCGCGAGAGGAGCTGCGGTTGCGTGAACGCGCCGAGCCTTTCCCTGGGCAATTTGCGGCGCCACCGGTGGCGTATTGAGCGGCGCACAATCTGCCGCCTTCAGCCTCTCATTCAAAGATGCGGGATTTGGGTTGGGGAGCTAGCACACCCGTGATAGCTTCCGCCGTTATGGTCGAGGGAGCACGGGAGTATTACGCAGGAGCGCTTTCCGCGCTGCGCTTCGCCGAGGAACGCCGCCCAACCGGACGCCGGATCGGGGCCAATGCTGACGCCCTTTGGCGGTCGTTCAAAGGGCATCTCACGGCGGCGGACCGGATCGATCTGCTGTTGCGCGATGCGGACTTGGAATGGCCTTTGGCCTTTGGCGCGCGCCACGTGTTCAGGCTGGCGGGGGTGGCTGAGGACGAAGCCTTTGGTGCCGATTGGCCTAGCCTCCCTCTGCGCGTGGCCCAAGAGCTGTGGGATAGCCACATGGCGCGGGCGGGAGTGGCCGACGTTGCCGACTTGCTCACACGCATTGGAAGCGTTTGGGGGCTCCCGCTCGCGTCGCCCGTTATGATCCCTTCAGTGAGCCCCGCCACTCGAGTTATCGTCGCCGGCCCGTCCGCCATTGCAGAGTTCATTCAATCCTTCGCCAAAAATTCAAAGTTAGATTTTAGCGAACAGGTTACCTGCGTGGCGACGCCGCCCGGCCATCGTCAATTGGCCGCCGTTGCTACCGTCTGCCTTAACCTGGGCCGCCGAGCTCGCGTACTTGCCGCGGCCGAAGTGCAAGGTTTAGCTGCTGGCCTGGTCGCCATACAAAGCGACGACGCCGATCCCCGAGACAGCGAAGCGCTCGCACGCTGGATCGCTTAGGCCGAGCGGAACCCGCGCCATGACTCCCGGAGTTTTCAGCCAGGGCCGCGTCCATGTGATGGGGAAAACTCTCCATGCGCATGAGAAGGCAGGGGTCGATTTTGCGCTGTCCCAGCTTCCCAATTCTGATCCGTATCAGGTGTGGGGTCTGTTTGAGCTTGCCCGCCCTGCTGAGGGGCGGATCTACGAAATCGACTTGGTGGTTCTCGGACCGCGCGGATTTTATCTGATTGAGATCAAGAGCCGCCCCGGCAAGTACACGGGCGATCAGTGGGATTGGACGGTAGCACCGAAAGAGGGGGGCCGGCCTGTCACGCTGGAGAATCCTTATCGGCTCACCAACCACAAGGCCAAAGTTCTGAGTTCTCTCTTGAGTCGGCACTTCACCGCGGGGCGCGCTCCCTGGGTAACGCCGTTGGTCTTTCTCAGCGCGGAGGGCGTCGATGTTCAGAGCTTGAAGGATTGCATCGGCGTCGTGACGCGCTCCACCCTGAAAAACGCACTCACCCAACACGTCTTTCCTGGAGGAGACCCGAGCAACATCCGTACGCCCGTGAATGTGCCTATCATGCGGGAAGCTGCGAACGCGATGCGAGCCATAGGAGTGCGTCAGCGGCGGGGTGAGCTCTACGTGGGGTCGTGTGAGCTTGTTCAGCTCCTGTGGGACGGCCCCAACTATCAAGATTGGGAGGCGCAACACCGCACGGACGAACGAGTACGCCGAAGAGCGCGCGTGTTTCTGGTGCCAGAAAAAACGAGCGTTGAAGAGCGCCAACGCTTGAAGCGCGCGGCTGAGCGCGAGTTCAAGCTCATGCAAGACGTGCGGGATTACCCGGGCATCCTTTCGCTCATCGACTATATTGAAGATGGCCCGCTCGGGCCCACTATTCTCTACGATGATTTTGCAGATGGTGAGCCGCTGGACGCTTTTATTCGCCGCCACCCCGAGCTCTCATTTTCCGATCGCGTCGAGCTCATGCGGCAGTTGGGCTATGCGCTCGGACATTGTCACAAGCGCGGCGTTTTCCATGGAAACTTGGGGCCGCGGTCTGTCCTCGTGAGGCGCAGGGATAATGCGCTGGAGATCCGCCTCTTCAACTTTAGCCTCGGTAGGAGCGAACACGTCACCCCCACCTTTCACCGCACCCTGATGCTGGGTGAAGCACAGGACGCGTATCAAGCTCCCGAGCTCCGAGAAGATCCCTCGAATGTTTCGTCGCTCACCGATTGTTTCAGCCTCGGCGCGATCGCGTACCTAGTGCTCACTGGAAAGGCCGGAGCGGAGAGCGGAGTTGCGCTCGAGCTCCTGCTGCGGGATCAAGGTAATTTAAATCCTGCGCTTGCGGACGACACCATCCCGCCGAGAGTTGCTGAGTTGGTTGCGTTTGCAACCGAATATTGTGCAGCAAATCGTGCGGACTCAGCGGAAGAGTGGGTGGAGTTGCTTCTCGATGCAGCTACCGCTCCCGCCGCCCCCATAGCTGATAACAGCGTGCCACCCCTCAAGGCCCGCCCGGAAGACCTTATCGGAGGGCGGTTTTTAGTGGAAGCGATCCTAGGTCAAGGCGCCACGGCGCGTGTGCTGAAGGTTGTGGACGAGCAACACGACAATCGCTCGTTTGCACTCAAAATCAGCCTCAACGAGGGGCACGATGTTCGGCTCAGCGATGAAGGGCGAGCGCTCGGAAAACTGCGCGATCGGCGCATCGTTCAATTCATCGAAGAGGTAAAAATAGATGGTCGCGTGTGTTTGTTATTGTCCTTAGCAGGAGACACAACGCTCTATCACGAGCTCACGCGGCAGGGCCCCATCTCTATCGATCTCGCCGCGCGCTACGGGGAGGATCTGCTGGACGCCCTGATGGCTCTGGAAGAAGCAGCCATCCCGCATCGCGATATCAAACCTGCCAACTTGGGCGTCGGTGCCTCATCCCAGAAGCGAGCCCATCACTTGGTGCTCTTCGATTTTAGTTTGGTCGCAGCTTCTCACGCAGACGTGGAGCTCGGCACGGCAGCCTACCGGGACCCCTTTCTTATCGAGCGGAAGCTTTGGGATGCAGCAGCCGATCGCTGGAGTGCTGCCGTAACCCTGCATGAAATGCTCACTGGGGAGCGACCTAAGTTTTCCGGACCCCCGTTGGCCACAGATTCCCTGCTCATCCTGGCGGCGGAGCGCTTCGAGGCCGCTCGAGAGGCGTTGGTCGCGTTCTTCAGTAAAAGCCTGGCGCGCCGCGTGGAGGATCGCTTTCTAAATGCTGAGGACATGAAGCGGGCCTGGAGTAGCTGTTTCGTGGAGCGTGCTCGGGTGGCTCCTTCGTTGAATGCAGTTGAAGAGCCAGAGATTGATTTTCGAGCGATCCCAGCGGACACGCCGATTGCACTTGAGCGCGCAGAAAATCGCGGAAGCGGCGGCGCTCCTACGCGTGTGCGCGGAGGCCGAAGACGAAGAGCAGCCCCGATTGTGGGTGAGCGCCCTTCCTTACAAGGGGTCGCGCGGACTCTGGGCATTTTCAACGGCTAACT
>JBBSBI010000052.1:0-27874 GCA_038251425.1 Polyangiales bacterium | reverse complement strand
CCTGATAGAGCTCTGGCAGACGGCGTTGCCGTATCGCTCGGGCGACTGGGCAGATCTGCTGGCGGACACGATCGGTGTGGCGTTGGCGTGTGTGTTGATTAGAGTCTTTGGATGGCAGCGTCGTTCTCAGCCTGAAAGCCCATGAGCTGGCAGCGTCGTTCTTAGCCCAAAAGCCCATGAAACAATGGGAAAGCCTGCGGCTGATCGCGATCACCGATGTTGAGCGTTTCGGTGTCACGGAAACATTGGTCCGCACCGAGCAGTTGCTGGCTCTCTGCCGACCCGGCACGGTGGCGATTCAGTTGCGCGACCACCATCTTCCGCTCCACCAACGGCTGGCACTCGGTCGGGATTTGCGGCGTTTAACCGAAGAGCGAGAGCAAGCGCTGTTCGTCAATGATCGCCTCGATCTGGCTGTGTTGCTGGGGGCAGATGGTGTGCATCTCGGTGAGCGAAGTGTGCGCCTGGAGGATGCGAGGCTCGCTTTCGGCGGAGGCCTTGAGGAAGCAAGGCTCGCTTTCGGCGGAGGCCTTGAGGAAGCAAGGCTCGCCTTCGGCGCAGGCGTTGAGTCGCCGCAGGGCCGCGCGCCCAGCTTCTGGTCGTGTTCTGCTCACGAGCTGAAAGCGCTTGAAGCCGGACCGTCTGCTTGGCTGCTCTCGCCAATTCTTGCTGAACGTAAGGGGCGCGCTCCGTTAGGCTTGGAAGCGTTGACACGCGGACGAGCGGAACTCGCACGTTTGAGTGTTCGACCGAGGCTGTTCGCGCTGGGTGGTGTCCGCGCGGGAAGAGCGGCCGAGTGCCTACGTGCAGGAGCGGATGGTGTGGCCGCCATCGGTGCTGTGTGGGCAGGCAGACTCGAGCCTTTGCTGGAAGAACTGGCGCTTCTTCGCTGAGAGACGCCAGCCTGCGCTAGGCGCTGAAGTTACTTCTGCGGCGCGGCCCCTGGCAGCGGCGGGATGCAGCCTCCGGCCATGCACTGATTGCCTGGAATACAGTCGTTGTTCGACTGACACGGCCAAGCGCATTTGCCAACCTGCGTGTTGCAGCGATGCGTGAGACATTGCGCATCCGACGTGCACGCCAAGGCCATGGGAGAAGGTTGGGAGAGCGGTGCACTCGCACTCGGTGCCGCAGAAGGCGCCGGCTGAGGCTGTTGGCCATAACCGGGTTGCGGCTGCTGCCCATAGCCAGGCTGGGGTTGTTGGCCATAACCGGGTTGTGGTTGTTGAGCGTAACCAGGTTGGTAACCACCCTGTTGCGGCGGCGGCTGCTCTTCGTTCTTCTTGCAGGCAGAAAGGGCGAGGGCAGGAAACAGACCAACAATAAGGGATGCTTTGAGGCGCATTGATTTCTCCGTCGAAGGCTTCTTTCACTAGTGGGCCAGGCCTGCTCGGTCAACTCGCCCCTAATTCCCCTCGCTTGAGTGCTTTTTTGGGTGAGGCGTAGTGGAGATTCGGCGCCAAAACCGGCGTAGGCCGACGCGCGCCGTAGCGCTCCCAGACTTGTCCGTGAGCTCTCCCTCAAAACCGGACCTAGGATAGTAAGCATGCTTACTATCTTCCAAGGAACGAAAAGGGGTGCTCGCCTGGCACGAGTGCGGCGCGGCCTCGCAACCGTCCTGCCCCTCACGGAGCGCCCGCCCGCGACGGCGATCCTTGGGAGGGGCGGCTGCCGCGCTCTGCGGCAGCGGGGTGGGCATCAACTGGCTATCGGTGTTGGTGCGACATGTCTGCCGACACGCAAACGGCTCGATTGGCCTCAAAACGGTGTTCTGGTCGAATCGGGTAAAGCCTGGGCACACCGGTCCGTTCTTAATCAGTGAAGCTCGTCGCGTCTGCAGCACTTCTCCGTTGGCGCACCTGCTTCGTGGCGCGCACACTGAGCACAGCAACTCCGTCAGATCCCAAAAGATGGTTCGAGCAGCAAAGAGCGGTAAGTTGGCTAGACGGAAGCCGCGCCGACTCTCGCGCACTCTCGCACTTGGGTTGGCGCTGCCGGCAATGCTCGCCGGCATGCTGTCGGTGCGCAACGTCCGCGCCGATGAGCCAGATCGCGTCGATCTGAGGCTCTTTGTGGACAACGACGACGACGATGATGACGGCATTGCCGATGGGCAGTCCACGACACTGACATTGCGAGCAACGACAGACGTTCGGTGGTTAACTAATCGCGATCATTCGGCGAAGACGATTTTGGAGCCGTCCGTCCGCTTGATCGCGGGCACCACGCCTTTGGCACTTGAACAGACCCCTGCCAATGGTGTTCGGCTGGGGCTTCAAGCTTTGAAACCAGGCGTTGCGGATTTAGAGATTGAAGGCGTGACACTCCGGACCAGTGCGATTCTGGTGATGGTCCTGGATGCTACGGGAGCCTCGGTCAATCTGGCCACCTCGCATGTCGCCCTGGCTCGGAGCCTGCCACCGTCACTCAACGATGAATCCTTGGGCAAAGGCTCGGATCCCGAGGCGTTTCGATGGCTCTTGGTAGGGAGCGAACGCGAGCTGCCACCCTCCATGACGTTGGTTTCGTTGCGTCCCAATGGGAACGCCTTAGCAGCGTTAGAACAAGTGCAGCTCTCGCCGATACACTGCCCTACGCAAATTCCCGAGGGACTCGCTTGCCGGCAAACTGAACCGATTCGCGCCGTCTGGGATGCTTTGGAGGCGAGCCATCCAGCGCTCAAGAATCGCGCGCTACGTGCCGAAGTGGGCGGGAGAATCACCGGGTTTGTAGGCGGCGAAAAGGCTGCTTCGGTGCGCGTTGGGGGGCCCAGGGCGAGCGCTCTCGGCCCACTCGGGCGGCACCTGGCTAACGTTCGGGTGCGGTTGGTTCGCGAATCCCGCGGCGGCGCTCCCCCGCTCGGGGATAGTGATGCGAGTGCGCTCCAGATCGTTAGAAGTGAGCTGGCAGCGGCGACCGCGCTCTGGGGCCAATGCGGGATCCAGTTGGGAACTCCGGGCCAGGAGGATGTGAAGCTGGTAGATCCGCCAGCGCGCAGCTTGCTCGCCGTGGGCTGCGAGTTGGGCGCGCCAGCAAGCGGCGGTGAAGTCCACTTCACGGCGGATAAGAAGCCCATGTCGTTCAAAACACAGCCTGGCCAAACACCTACAGCTGTCGCGCAGAGCTTGGCAAAGGTGCTTTCAGACGCTGGCTTCCAAGCTCAGTTGAGCCCGAACGCTGCGATTTCCAATGGGGCCCTACGCAGTGTCGATCTGATGGTGAAGAACCGGAAAGGCGAGCCCGTTGAGATTGGCACAGTAGCAAAGCAGCCGTTGAGCACGGATCCGAGCCTCAGCGTGTGTTTGGGTGATGTTGATCTCGGAAGCGGCCTTCGGCACTTCAATGACTTCAACGCAAGCGCGGGAACACTTGATGAGCGCTCCATCATTCGGGCCTACGACGATGGGGACCCCACGACGATCGACGTGTACGTGGTGCCGTCCTTTGCGTCTTCGGGTCGCATCGGGGAATCCTTCATTCTGGGGGATGGAGCTAGCATCCAGAACGTCGTGATCATCGATCGTTCGGGCATCCAAGCGGGCCCTCGCTCGTTCGCGCTTGCCCACGAGTTGGGGCATATTTTCCTGGATATGCCGGGACATCCCGATGATTTCGGAGTGGATCAAACGACAAGCTTGATGGACGCGGACGCCTCGGATCCCACGATTTTTGGCCCACGCCAGCTTTCCCTTGCCGAGTGCGAACGTGCCTTTGAGCAGAGTGGTCCGACGGCAGCGGTGCCATTGCTCGCTCCCTGGCCACTCTTCGAGCCCGCTGTTGGAGTGACTGTCAGCGCAGGGAAATAACTGAGAGCTCGGTTCCGCCCGCGTAGCCGTAGCTCACGTACGAATCGAAACCACTCACCAAAAGCCCGACAGGCGTGTCAGCTTCGAGCACGTGTACGCCATCACTCTGGCTGCCGGGGCACACGAGCGGCTTACTCCGCGCTGCTGCTGCGTTCGAACCTGGGCAGACCCCTGTTGTACTCTTCTCGTCGATCTGAGGAAAACTCAGTTGGCACGTATAAACGACGAGCTTTGAGGATGGAATGAGCGCTCCGGGCGAATCGATCCCGAGGGCGATTCCAAAGCCGCTGGGCAGCGCTTGCGACAAGCCATCCGCGGACGCTGACTGGCAGCCGGCAACGAGCTCAATCGGTTGGCGATCAAGCGCAATTTTCGCATCGATTGGAGCGACGATCTGGGCAAAATCGAAGCTGTATTTGTCGGGAGTGAGAAATACGTAGGAGGCGCGAAATTGTTCGGTGGGAGGCACAATCACGAAGCTGGGATCGCCACCTGGTTCGCCGTTCGGAATGCCGGCAGCTTCGGCGCTCGGAGAAAACGCCGCGAGCATCACCGGCAGATTGCTCTGAAGCACAAAGTTCCTGGATGCGCTGATATCAGCAAAGTCACCGCGTGCTTTGAGGCGAATGTTGCCTGGCCCATCGGGAGGGAGCGTCGTTGTGATGTCTGCGCCGCGCTCATCCACTGCGACAACTCGAAACACCTCCGGCTGGGCGACTTCCTCAACGGCTGCCCCAGCGTTCTTCAACGCCCGCGAGCGGTTGGGCGATACAGCCGCGACAAAGCTGGTGCCTGCGGTGCGAATCGGGTCCAGCTGCTCTTCGAGATGGTCCGCACAGCAACGTCGCGATGACAACGTATCAAAGAACGGCACATCGGCCGCTTCGCTGCCGCTGAACACCACCACCGGGCCGTCGGCACTGATGATGGATCCAGTAAAATCAGCTCCAAATTGGCCAGTTTCCAGGTTGAGCACGTCGAACGGTTGGAGGGTGTGTTCCACCACTCCACCGATCGGGGTGTCAGCAACAGGGCCGCCGGGAACGATGCGAGCCGTTGTTTTGATCTTCACACGCGTGTTCGGTCGAGTTCCGACCAGCGTGAGGAAGGAACGTAGATTGACCGGTTGGTCAGGATCAAAATTGGTATTGCGATCCTCCGAAGATCCGATCGTCTGCGGCCAGCCGAGCGCGACATAGGAATCTACGAGTGTACCGGCCGTGTCGGTCATGGACAGGGACTCGACGGGCTTCAGCAGCGAAGCATCGTTGGAGAAAACGTCCACATTCTCGAGTGGATTGAATTGATAGGCGACGACGGGAAAGTTTGAAGTGATGCGATAGGCATGTCGAGTCAAGGCCGTGTGGGTGCCCGTATCGTATTCGCCTGGCGCTGAACCATCGACCTCGCGCGGCCCCAGCTTAAAGACGAAAAGATTCATGGGCGAGATCTTGGTCTCCACGACCCGCACCGGGTTCCCTGCGGTTCCGATCTCCGAATCATCTCGAAATACGCTGACGGTTGCCGAAACATCGGGCTGAAGGTTGCTCACAACGACCGCAAATTGTTGAGCGGCGGCGTTGGCGATGCGGTCCACGTTGCGGCTCTTGATGTTGGCGTTGTCGAGATCCACGCCCCAATATTCGCAACCGACATTGCTGAGGCGTTGACCTGCCACCGCACACAGCGCGGAGCACGCTCCGTTTCGGCAGGCGTTGCCCGCGGTCGTGTCGCACGTCTCTGAAACAGCGAACGCTTCGCCATCGGCTTGGCAACGCACCGCGTTTTGGCCATCGCACTTGCGTTCGTCGGGAATGCAGGTTCTACAGGCACGCAGGGTTGGGGCACACATTTTGCCCTGGCTGGCGCAGTCTTCTGCCTGGGCCCAGCTGCCTGAATCTCGGGGACCGCCACAGACTTCCAACCGACCAGAAAAGCAACGCTTCTCCCCCACCGTGCAAGTTGGTGTGGATGGAGCTCTGGAACCAAGCCAGCGATCGGAGCGATCAAAATCGCAACTCGCGCCGATCGCGATGAAGCCGAAGAGAAGCGCTTTCTTGGCGGTGTTCACTCGACGGTTCCTCGCCTCATCTACGGCGCAAAACGCCCTTGAACCACGTCGACGGCGTACGCAGTCCACGCCCGTGGCGAAAGCTGGCCATAGCTGAGCGAGCCGTACTGAAAGTTATCAATCCGAGCACTGGAAACCTTCAGCGTGATGCTGCCAGGAACAAGTCCAAGATCACTTGAGAGCGTGCTGAGCACCGGCAACTCAACGGCTCTCTTACCTCGCGGGAGCACGATCCTCCAATTGACGAGGCCAGCACCGCTCGAGATGTCCACCACCACCAAATCCACATCCGCTCCACCACTGGCCCAATCGACAGCCAACATTCTGCCATCCCAGGTCACGTTGGGGGCAGGGCTTGTCAGCTTCGGGATCTGGACGAATTGATCCAATGCGAGAACCTGCCCCGAGAGGGTTGTCTTGCCGAGCGCCCCTCTTGAACGCGGAACACCGCCACTTTCGCCCGTGTAAGCGCTAGCGCCAGCTACATAAACAGCATCGCTCAGGGCGGCGACCAACGGCGGGAGCCCAACGATGTCCAGCGCCTCCACGGCCGGATAGAGGGTCTTACGTTGTGCACCCGGCAGAATGATATAGCCTTGATCAGCGATACCGACGGCGACGCTCAAGTCGAGGCGATTCGGGCCACGTGCGGTCAGCTCCGGGCCTGTAACTTGTACGCGGATACTCTGATCGAGAGGGAGATTGATCTGCAGAAACACGTCTTGCTTAGTGCGCTCCGGATCGACCTTGACGCCCGGGGTAATGCCCATGACGTAAGGAATAAAGATTGGCGGGTTCACTGTGCGATTCTCAAGGCCCGCGAGCGCATACAGCGTGAGTGTATCTGGGTAGCTCCGAAGCGAGAAGCGATAACCGGAGTTTGTCCTGTCCGACGGCGTGACAGCATCGTAGGTTTCAGGTAAAACAAAGGCGCTGGTGGGGTCGTAGGCGAGCGGGAAAACGTAGGCCACGAAGTGCTCGTCCGCCGTCTTGGGCTGTGGCACGTTGGTCCAGCCGCCTGCCTGAAACTCGCGAATATCAGGCCAAATGAGCTCCCCCTCCACACTTTCGGTGTAAATTGAAGCCCCACCGGTGAGCCGCGTGGCACCTGGATTGCCACAAGCCGGAGAGAGCACCGGATCGAGGTACACTGTCGCAGTTTCAACCGGAATATCGACCAGCGTGATCGGTTGATAACAACGGGTCACCACCGTCAACGTTTGCGGGCTTGTGAGCTCAGCGCCTTCCAAACTCGCCCTTCCGGCGGCATCCACCTGTTTGACGACACTGCCGTTGCCGCCAATGACGACGGCGCCGTTCAGGGGCTTACCGCTGTTGCGGTCGAAGACGAGCACCTCCAATTTGCCGTTGAGTGCATTCCCGCTCAAGCCTCCGCGGAAGTTATTTTTGCTATCTGAGTAAGCGTAGGCGTCGGCGACATCCACTTGGACTCCATCGGCGGTTTGCACGCGAACTGGCTTCGCTCCAGAGGTGCCTCTCGGTGCCGTGCAGACAATCTCCTCCGGGCTGAGTGCGCGGAGTGAAGTGCAGGCCTGGAGATCGACATAAACCTGGGTATTGTTATCCCAGAGTGTGCCTTTTCCGTTGAGATGGATCTCGGTGCCTCCCGCAGTGGCCCCAACCGCGGGCGCGACGAAGAAAGTGTCAAAGCGATAGCCACCGAGCAGCGTCCTACGCGACGCACTGTCCGTTCCATTCTGGGTGGCGACGTCGATGGTACCTGGGATGCCGGGCGGGATCACAATCTGCAGCCGCTTGGAATCGACGGGCTGAATATTTGCTGTGGGCAGCTCCTGATCACCGAAGAAAACTCGTGCTTCAGGCGTGAATCCGTTGCCGCGTAGAATGGCAAGTTGGCCGCCCGAGAACGCGCCATGATTGGGCTGAACTGCCAAGAGCGCGAGCTCGTCGGTACCGATGGCCATCGGGTTGGCGGTCCCTGCACCGAGATCGATCGCTGAAGGCACGGGGACGGGGGCCTCGGGCTGGCTGGCACGTTGATCGACAGAAATTTTTGGCATGCACGCGCCAAGCAGCACCGAAATGGTGAGTGCCGCTCGCTGTGCTTTGACGTTGGTTTGCCGCATTTCCAGCCTTGCTTAGGCTAGGGCGACACAGCACGCGCCGCAACGTGATGCTGCGAGGTTTCTCGAAGTTCAACACCGGCATCAACCAATGTTTGTGCCAAGCGCAGGGCTATCTGGCGACGTGTGCGGCGCCCATCGCTTGGCCCGACACAGCCAGGACAGCCCGTCTGGCACGAGCAGCCTTCAATCAGATGCTTCGCTCGCCCCAACAATTCCACCGCTCGTTCATAAATCCGCGGGGCCAAGCCCACTCCGCCCGGATGGGCATCGAACAGAAAAATCGTCGGATCGTGCTGGCCTGTTTGGCCCGTGTGAGGATTTCTGCCTGGAGCCTCGCCGCCATCTCCCAAGGTCTGACTGATATCGCGCGGATCGCACATCAGGGCCAAGGTGGCCACAGTTTCAAGTGCGGCTCCTAACCCGCGGAGCCCGTCGATCACGTCCGGGCGCTCCCGCCCCATCCCGACTATCAGGCTTTCGGGCACCGTTAACCAGAAGCTGGTGGTGTGCATTTGCATCTCTGGCAAAAACACTTCGCCATACCCGGCATTCTCGTGCGTGAAGAATTTAACCTTCTTATACCCGGTTACTTTCTCTTCAACCTTCACGTCTCCCAAACCGAGCCGAGCGCGCCCGAGGTGCGAAGTGCGGCTCTCCTCGATCACCAGCACCGTGCGATAGGTGAGGGCTGTAGTAAAATAATCGGGTTTGACCTTCGTGACGTAGGCTTTGTGATTTTCGAAATCTAAGCGCTCGACCTGATATTGTTCGGCATCGTGTTGGTAGATCGCCTGCTCGTGCAGCATGGTGTGGGCGGCGCGATAATCGAGCTCAGCCAGTGTTTTGTCGGTCGCCGTATCGATGATGACAAAATTATCCCAGCCGATATTGCGCAGGGAGACGCTGCTGGCTGGAAATGCCTCGCCCGCCCAGAAATAGCGGCCTTTAGCCGCATGCACCAAACCGTGACCCGCCAAATAATCGAGCGCATCGCGCGTGCCTTCGGTGCCCAACGAAAGATAACTCTCGCCGGCGGCAACCAGTGGCGAAGCAGGCTTCTCGCCTTTTGCCGAAAGCTCAAAGGGAGCTTCAAACGTGGCGCACTTCAAGTGCGAGATCACGATCTCCACGTTAGACGGATCGATGCGCGCTTCCTCGGCGGAGGCTTTGAGCAAATATTCCGGATCTTGTGCCAAGTATTGATCCAAGCCTCCACTGCCACACACCAAGACTGCAATGCTCTTCTCACCCCGGCGCCCAGCTCGCCCAAAGCGCTGCCAGAGGCCCGCCACCGAACCGGGATAACCTGCGCAGATCACCGCCTGAAGATCTCCAATATCGATGCCCAGCTCGAGGGCGTTCGTGGCCACCACGCACAAGATCTCACCTTCGCGTAGGCCGCGCTCGATTTCGCGGCGGGCTTTCGGCAAATACCCCCCGCGGTAAGCCATGATCGATTCCGGCGCAGCTTCGCTGCACTGATCGCGCAGATATTTGAGCATGATCTCCACGGAATTGCGTGATGGCCCAAACACGATACTGGGCACGCGGGCGCGCACTAAATCGGCGGCGAGGCTGACCGAATGGTGCAAGGAGCTGCCTCGGATCCCGAGCTCTTCGTTCACGATCGGTGGATTGTACAAAAAGAACTCGCGTGCGGTGCGCGGCGCTCCCGAGCGATCGACAAGCTCAATGCTGGCGGGCTCAACACCCAACAGCCGTGCCGCGTGCTCGCGCGGATTGCCTATCGTAGCCGTTGCAGCGATGAACCTAGGATTGCTGCCATGGAAGCGTGCAATGCGCTGCAGGCGAGCAATCACGTGCGCCATGTGCGACCCAAAAATCCCGCGATACGTGTGCAGCTCGTCCAAAATGACGTACTTTAAGCCCCGAAACAAACTCGACCAACGCGCATGGTTGGGCAAAATCCCCGAGTGGAGCATGTCCGGATTGGTGAGGATGATCCGTGCTCGCTCGCGGGCGACACGCCGTGCATCCCCGGGTGTGTCACCGTCAAAGACGGTTGCAGGCGTGCTCATCCCGGCCTCGGCCATAAAGCCCCGAAGCCCATGTTCCTGGTCGCGTGAGAGCGCTTTGGTCGGATACAAGTAGAGCGCTGTGGCGCTCGGATCCCGAATCAGCGCGTCGAGCACCGGCAAATGAAAGCAGTAGCTCTTGCCGCTCGCAGTGGGGGTGGCCACCACGACGTTCCGCCCGGCGAGCGCCGCCTCGACCGCCTGCGTCTGATGGGAATAAAGATCGCGGATCCCGCGTTTGGCCAGGGCCTGAATCAAGGCGGGCGCCAAGCCGGAAGGGGCAGGGCTCATGCGCGGCTCTTCCGCTTCGATACTGCGCTGGGTAGCGAAACACTCTTGAATTTGGCCGGATTGGCCCCATGCCTGAAGCACACTTTCGATACCGACCGACTTGGCCCAAGGTGCCGCGCCCATCCAGAAGACTAAACAGATGTGCGGTAGTTTGTAAAGTAGAGGCTTTGGCGTAAAGGTGAGCCACTCGATGTCCGACCAGCCCATTCCCGTGATGTCAGCGCCCACTCCAGCCTGGCATGGCCGCCCCACCTTCGTGTTCTTTGGGGTGGTTTCGGCCATTTCTTTGGCCCTCGATGTGCTCTCCAAGGCCTGGGCGGAGATCACTCTCACCCAACGAACAGCGTTCGATCCGCCGTACACGTTGGTGGCTGATCACCTCACTTTCAGCCTGGCTTATAATCGCGGAGGAGCCTGGGGGTTGCTGCAAGATGCGAGCGAATCAGTGAGACGCCCATTTTTCTTGCTCGTGAGTTTGCTGGCGATTGCGTTCATTGTTTCTCTCTACGGGCGTCTGGCTCCCCGCCAATGGGCCTTGAAATGGGGGCTTCCGTTGGTTCTTGGGGGGGCCCTGGGTAATCTGTCCGACCGGATCACCCGCAGCAGCGTGGTTGATTTCATTGATTATCGTGCGGCGTGGGTCGAAACGATGAATCGAATGATTGCCAAGCTCTACTCCGGCTGGGGGCTCACCGATCATTGGCCCACGTTCAACGTGGCGGATATTTCGATCTGCATTGGCGTCGGGCTGATGGCGGTAGACATGTTAACGTCTCATCGGCAGCAGGTTCACAGCGAGCCCGATCGCGAGTTGGCGTCGGATGGTCCGGTAGATCCTAGTACAGATAGTCCAGCGCCGTAGCTCGGTTGGGAGCATTATGCAGGGCCGATTGTTCACGCTCTTCGACACCGGCTTCCCGAGCTATTTCGTCCTTCTGCTGTTGGGGTTTGTGTTCGCCACGGCCATGGGCGCACTCTGGGCTCGGCGCTTGGGACACAACCCAGATGTCATCGTCGATCTCGGGGTAGCGATGTTGATAGCTGGCGTGGTGGGTGCGCGGCTTTTACACGTTATCGCCGATGGCCATTTCATGGATTACGTGCATTTATGTACGGATCCGAGCAAAGTGGATTGGTTGGTCACCGAGCAGCAGTGTGTGGCCGCAGATTACGGCGGTCTCTGGGATGCGGCGCGGAAGGTCTGTCACCCCGCAGAGCGTGATTGCTTTCGCTGGGCAGAATTCTGGGCGGGCGGGCTGACGTATTACGGGGGCTTCATCGGCGCCTCACTCTGGGCCGTGCGTCAGTTGCGTGTGGATCGGTTTCCTTTCTGGCGTGCCGCCGACATGGCTGGCCTCGTGGTGCCGATTGGTCTCGGGTTTGGGCGCATGGGTTGCCTCTTGGCGGGCTGTTGTTTTGGCAGCCCCACGCCGTTGGCGGTCGGTTTGAGCTTTCCCTCGAACAGCCCGGCGAGTGAAGCACAGTTCAAGGTGGGCCTATTGAAGTCACCGCTCGAGCCCTCGCTCGCCGTGCACCCAACTCAGGTGTACGAGTCGTTCGGCTGCTTGCTGATCGCCGCGTTTTTGATTCTGGTTTGGCATGGACGCAAACGTTACGATGGGCATGTATTTGTGGTGTTTGTGGCACTTTATGCAGCGCTTCGCTTCGTGCTGGAGTTTTGGCGAGACGATGAGCGAGGTGGATTTCTTAGCCTCAGCACTTCGCAACTGATCGGGGTGGCGATGCTGGGGTTGGCGGCGGCTCTGCATGCGCGATTGCGACCACAGCTCAGTGCCGCGTAGACTAGTGAAATGAGAGGTCCCGAGGCAGCCGTCCGATCGCTCCTGGTTTTGGGCGCGCTAGCAAGCTCAGCGTGTTCCGCAAAACGCGAAGATAAGCCGCCGTACCTCGCAACGTGCGGCAGTGCGGGTGCGAGCTGCGGATCGGGAATAGTGCGTAGCTCGAACGGAACCCCGAGCGACGCCACCGGGGGTGCAGGCGGGGGTGCAGGCGGGGGTGCAGGCGGTCAGCCCACTCAGCCTGGGACACCCGGTAAAGCGGTGTCTGCTTCAGGCAAGGTAGAGCTCTACCGCGACGAACAGTTCAGCGCGAAGGCGGGCTTCGGCGAGCCGGTGACGCTTACAGCGGACGGCCCGCTCGGCAACAGGGTGAGCACGCTCTACCTCGGAAACGGGGTCTTCACGTTGGACGTGAAGGAGAGCACGGAAAATTGGTTCAGCGCAAAAGCCGAGGGCGGCCAGGATGAGGTAACAACCCTATGGGCGTTCAACACCCAAGCCAGCAAGACCACGAATATCGTTCTTGCCCGCTCATCGGCCATCGATTCGGTCTTTAGCTTCGCTCGCAGCCCAATACCGCGCAGTGCAATGGCTGCCCACGTCGTGATCAACGTGGTGGATGCCAATGGTATGCCGTTAGCTGGGGTTGCTGTTAGCGCACCCGCGGATAGTTTGGTCGCGTATGCCAGCGGGTTGACCTGGGCCAGCACAATCACGGAAACCACCGCGCTTGGACGCGCATTTGTGGGGAATCTAGCGGCGCCTGCGACTGACTTTCGTGACGTGACGTTGACGCTGTCGGGAACGTTGGTACGCGTGCTTCCGGTGCGCCTTGCCGGTGGTGCCGTGAGTATTGTGACGGTGCGGCCTTAGCGGTGCGAGATGCCTATCGAGCGGGCGTCTCCGGGTCACGCTGGGAGAGTGCTGTGTCGGTTTCGCGAAATAATCCGGCTAAAGAACGCACAAACGCCGCCAGCCAGGGATTCTGATCCAATTCCCGATTCAGCGCTGCGCCCGTGATGAGCTTCACGGTCACTGTGTCGGAGGCGACGACAGAGGCCGTCCGAGTGCCTCCCGTGAAGACGGCGGCTTCGCCGAATACGGAGCCCGGACCAAGCTGTCGGATGAAGGTTCGCACGCCCTGGATGCTCTTGTACACGTCGCAATAACCACTTTGAATAATGTACGCCGTATCGCCCGCGTCACCTTCAGCGATGATGCTTTCTCCCGGCTGAAACACGGTCGTTTCGAACCAGCCACCACCCTTCAGGAATTGCTCGAGATCCGCGCGGAGGGCCGCAACGCTGGGGTAGCGATTTTGGCGCAGGGGAGCGAGTGCTTTGACGGCGATGCGAGATAGCTCGGGCGGCAACTGCTCCCAAGCGCTGCTCTGAAGCGGTAGGCTGTGTTCGCGACTGAATGCGGGGCCTAGTAGGCGTTTAGGGTCGTTCGGTGGGTGACCTGTGAGGATTTCGAAGAGCACGCCGCCGAGACCAAAAACGTCGGTTCGTGCATCAATGTCGTCCGTTCGACCCAAGATCTGCTCGGGAGACATGTACGCCGGGGTGCCGCGGAAGGAGCCCGTGTCCTCCGGCCCACCGGTAATACGAACAAATGAGTCGTGTTGGGCCCAGCTGGCCGCGCCTTTCGGGACCATTGGCTCAGGTGAATCCTGAGGTGACACGCTTTGAGAGCTGTCAGAGCCGTTTGAGACCGAACGATCTGTCAACAGCAGGGCCACGCCCCAGTCCATCAGATAGATCTGCCCGTGCTCACCCACCATGATGTTGTCAGGCTTCACGTCGCAATGAATAACACCCCGGCTGTGCGCGAACGAAAGCGCATCGCAGAGCCGCACCACGATCTGAACGAAGCGGTGCAGCTGATCCACGCCTTCAGCATCGCGCCGGGGGGTACCTGCTGAGTCAAACAACAATTGACCCAAGCTGCGCCCCGCGAGCAGCTTCATGACAATAAACGGACCGTTCTCGTCCTCACCCAAGTCGTAAATCGGCGCTACATTGGGATGCTCCAATTGGCCGGTGATTTGCGCTTCTTCCGCGAAGCGAGCCACCGCAAACGGATCTTCTAAGAGCTCAGGATGAAGGCTCTTGATGGCCACTCTCCGCCCGAGGATCGGATCCTGTGCTGCTTCGATGCGCCCCATCCCGCCGCGCGCGACTTCACCCAACCGACGGAACCTAACTGGCGTCGAAGCCGTTAGCTGGGGATTGCCTTTCTCGTCGCTGGGGCAAGACATGGCTTCACATCCTTGGGTTAGCGGGCCAGTGTTCCTGGCAAGCCAGCGATGACCGTGGTGCCTTGGGGTACGATGCTGATCTGGAGGCTGGGGCTCTGGAGCTGGCTCTGGATCTCCAACACATCGAAGAGTGCCGCAGCGATATGCTGCTCGCGTGCGATGGCCGCGAGTGCCTTGCCGACGATGAGGGGCCTTGTTGCCGAGGCCTTAGCGAACTCAATCGCAGCTTCGCGTTCAGCAGTGGAGCGGATCACGTTCACGCGGTTGGAGCCATCTTGCTGAATGGCGGCGGTGACCTGGCGCAGACGGTTGACCACTTTTTGTTCAATCTGGGAGATCATTCCATAGTCGCGAAAGTGAACCTTGCGGATGTAGATGCTTCCCACCCGATAGCCCCATTCTTGCGATTTGCCTGATACTTCTTCTCGAACCACACCGCTCATGGCGTGGCGATTTTCGAGCATCTCGCCGAGCTTCATGTTGCTGAGGCAGCGCACGGTCGCATTCGAAACGTTGGCGCGCAAAGAACCAGCAGGGTCGGTATTCTTATAGAGATACGCGACGGGATCGCTGACGTACATCTCGCACCAAACCCCAATACCCATCGGTGCGCCCTCCTCGGAATTCACGGGCTGGCTGCGCAGATAAATTTGATCGAGCCGCAAATCCACCGTGAACTTCTTGCCGAAGAACGGCACCAACATCGCGAAGGGGCCCATGCTGGCCCAGGGAGTGTGCAATCCCGGCTCCAAGATCACGGCGCGCACTTTACCAAACAGCTCAAAAACAACACATTGCCGTTCCCGAACCACCACGTAGAGCGCGAACAAGCGCGCCACAGCGAGCGCGAGTGGAACGAGGAGAAAACACAGAAAAAACGTGACGCCGAGTGCAATCAAGAAGTTCATTTCAGCACCCCCTCAAGATCGTTGAGCACCACTTGGCCTGCTTTCCTATGTAGCCCGAGCTTGGCGTTCCGTACGTAGGCGGCAATGGCGCCGGGCCCACCGGCACCCGCAAGCTCGCGCAGTTGATTGGCGAGGGCCAACAGGGGCTCCACTTCCGCGTGAGCATTCAGCGTTTCGATTTCAACAGCTCGTTTCGATTGAACAATACGTTGGTCAGCGGCCGCTTGAGCCAGACTGATCTCACTTGAAACATGATTGTGCGCCGTGTTGATAGCTGCGAGCGCGGAATCTACGTCTTGCGGGGGATCGATTGAAGTGATGAGGGCCGCGTCCAGGCGAATCCCGTAGCGTGCGGCAGCCGAGGCGCACTCTACGTCCATGCGTTCGTTCAAATCGCGAAGATTTTTGCGCAGATCATTGATGGAAATGCCCTGTGTCACGCCGTTGGTATCGGCGGTCAATGGATCCCCCAGAACCGCTGAGGCATTCGGTGCCTCGAAGTTAGCGATCCGGTCGCGGAGCACGGAGATGAAGTAACCCATCACGTGCGCCACCGGGTTCTTGACGCCGAACATCAAGGCATACAGGTTATTTTCGGCGACCGTGTAGCGGATCTGACCGCTCAGTCCCGTGTTCAACTGGTCTTTGGTCACAGCTTCCAGCAACTGACCATTTTGATTCATGGACGGCGCTTCCGGATCGTACGCGATCGGAACCGTGATCGTCGCAATCGAGGTCTTGTGCAGGGTTTGCCAGGGCAATTTCCAGTAGAAGCCCGGCCCAGTCACTCTCACTTGGGGGTAAATGTAGCGTTCACGCTCTTCGGGCCGCAAAGGAATGGAGACGGGATCCTGCAGCGTCGTCATTTCCCCGATCCGCTGGGCTTTCCCGAAGGTGGCGATCACGGCTCGCTCGTTGGGGCCAATGGTGTAGAAGCCACCTAAGCCATAACGCGCCACGAACCAGAAGATGATACCAAAAAAGACGCCGGCCAAAATTCCCATTGGCGCGCATCCTACCGGTTTGGGTTAGCTTGGAACAGGGGGCACTGAAGCCCGCCTAGGCGGGACCAGTGCGGAGTGGTAAAGGCCCCGCCGATGGCACGTTTGATCGATGGCAAAGCGGTGGCGTTGAAGGTTCGAACGGAGGTCGCTGAGCAAGTGGCTCAGTTCAAGGAGCAGTTTGGAAGGGCACCCGGGCTCCACGTGATCTTGGCGGGCGAGGATGCAGCCTCTGCCGTCTATGTTCGAAATAAAGAGAAAGCGGCTGAAGAAGTCGGCATGAGGGGCCAGGTGCATCGTTTGCCCGTGGGAGTGAAAGAGAGCGAGCTGTTAGCGCTGATTGCCAAGCTCAATGCGGACTCATTGGTGGATGGGATCCTGATGCAATTGCCATTGCCGCCAGGTGTTCCTTCGGAACAAGTGTTAAGTGCCATCGATCCTAGGAAAGATGTGGATGGGTTCCACGCTCAGAACGTGCACGCGCTATGGACCGGTCAGCCCGGATTGTTGCCCTGCACGCCACGCGGCTGCATTCGTTTGCTCAAGGAGGCGCAGGTTGTGCTTGCTGGCGCACGGGCCGTGGTGGTCGGGCGGAGCAATATCGTGGGTAAGCCCATGGCGGGCTTGTTGCTGCAAGAGAATGCCACGGTAACGATCGCGCATTCCCGCACCCAAGATCTCGCCGCACGCTGTCGCGAAGCGGACGTGCTCATCGCGGCGATCGGTCGCCCGAAGTGGATCACTGCCGATTTCGTGAAACCAGGAGCGGTCGTGATCGATGTGGGGATGAATCGTGACGAAAATGGCAAATTGTGCGGAGATGTGGATTTTGCGGCAGTGGAAACGCTGGCCTCAGCCATCACGCCAGTACCGGGCGGCGTGGGGCCAATGACGATTGCCATGTTGCTCGAGAATACTCTGCAAGCCGCGCGGGCGCGCCAGAGCCGAGCCGCTAACTGAGTCCAAACAAGGCCGGGTCACAGCCGACCACGTGACACACCTGGAAAAGTGCTTGCCGTGCGCGCGATGCGAGTGCTCCAGGCGGGCCGTCATTTTCAACCACGATGTCGGCCCTCGCAGCTTTTTCGGCGAGGGGAAGCTGTGCATTCATCCGCAGCTTCACGCTAGCCTCGCTTGCTCCGTCGCGCGCTTGGGCGCGCTCCAGCTGAGCTTTGGGCGAGCAATTCACGACCACCACGGGGCGCAGACCTTCCTCGATGCCCACTTCAAATAGGAGCGGCACTTCGTAGCATCCCAGCACATGAGCCTGCACTTCGAGCTCGGCAAAGCGAAGTTGAGCTAGCCGACGCACCTCCGGGTGGACGAGAGCATTCAGCGCACGCGTCGCGTCCGCGTTCCCAAACACACGCCGAGCCAGCTCAGGGCGGTCCAATTCGCCACTCGCCAAGATCAGTTCTCGGCCGAAATGTTCGGCAATCTTCGCAAGCGTTGGCGTGCCTGGCGCCACCGCTTGGCGCGCTAGCTTGTCCGCGTCGACGACCGCGAGGCCCAAGCTCGACCAAATACGGGCGACCGTCGTCTTTCCGGATCCGATCCCGCCAGTTAGCCCAAAAACCCGCAATGCCACGTGAGCATCCTACTCGGCCAACTGAACTTTCACACCCCGCGCTGCCGGCACCAAGTGTCCCTTGCAGGATCGCGAAACCCGGGTGAAAACCGGCGCAGTGCTGACGCCAACCTCTCCCGGGGGCCCGCTCTTGGGCGTTGGAGCGCGACAGCGTCTGTTGATCATGGCCTGCGTGTTGGCGAGTTCATGCCGGGTTGCGTCCGTCGGCGCGCCCGTGCCTCTCGCGCGTCCCGTTGTCCCAGCGTCGACGCCGCAGCATGACCGCCCGCGTGTCCCGGCCTCGCCCGTGGTGCCAGAGACTCGCTGCGAGAGTGCAGCAATTCAGCCTGAGCTATGGCGTTTCGGGGCTGGCGGAGCGGTGGCAGGGGTTCCAGCCGTTACGGCAAGCGGCAGGCTCGTCTTAGGTACGGCTCAAGGCTTGGTGCATAGCCTGGCTCCGTCTGGTGAGTACCTGTGGAGCTACACACTGCCGGGTGCGGTTGGTGGCTCCATGGTGGTTGACGAAAAAGATGAGCGTTGCGTGGTCGGCACGCGTTCAGGGGCCTTGGAAGCCATCACACGTCAGGGCACGCGAGCTTGGGCTACGCATATTCCAGCAGGAATTACCGGTCCAATACTATGGGGACCCCGAGGCTATCTGTACTTCGCTGACACCGATCATGGCCTCTACTCGTTTGCCAGAAATGGCGTGGCGATATGGCGTCTCCCATTGTCCGGACCGATCCTCGCAGGTCCGACGGTTTGGCATGGCGAGATCGTGGTGGGGTTGGAGCGTGAGATCTGGTTCATTTCCGCAGACCGCAAGCTCCGTAAATTGCCGTTGCCCCAGAATCCAGAGCTCTTCATCCCCGTTGGGGACGACTTGTTGTTGGTAAAGGGAGACCACGGTCTGGACGCCTTCAATTCAAACGGGCCACTTTGGTCGCTCAAAGGTGTTCAGGGCGCCGCTGCCAAATCAGGGCAGATTGTGGCTTTTTCAGAGAATTCAAGACTGCTTTGGCTGAACCCAGACGGGACCGAGGCCGCACGAGTCGAGCTAGGCGTGGACCCGGTGACGCACGCGAGTCGCGAGCTCAATGCTGCCCAAATCCAGCTTGATGCTTCCGGGAAAGCAGCGGTCGCCACTCAGGCTGGCGAAGTGCTCAAGGTCTCTCCCGAGTCCAAAGTGCAGGTACTGACCCGCCTCTGCGGGCGAAAAATCCGTTTCCTGAGTTTGCTGGATCCCGTTGCGTCCAGCGCGCCAAGTCCGCGCTCGGTACTCATTGTGGGCGATGATCAGGGCGTCTTGCGCGCCTTCGATTGGCTCAGGGGCCGATAGGCTCTTGCCGTGAAGCCCTCCAGAATGCTTAAGTAACCGACGCACCGACACGCGCGCGACCAAGGAGCGGTGCCGTTTTGGATCTGCGAAGCAAGTTAGCTCATCTGCAAGCGCCTACGGGGCCAGGATCCGGTACGGGGCCAGGATCCGGTACGGGGCATCGATCAGGAATACTGCGTCCGCGCGTCGACCCCGCCGAGACCCTCCTCCCGTTTTTCGAAAGAGACACGGCGCTCGGTAGCGTCTCGTGGCGTTCAGAGCTGCTCAAACCCTCGCACCACGTGGGTCGGATCCCGACCAGCGCGGCCCATGCAGCCGATCCCGCGTTGCTCGCGCTCCTAGCTCTGGATCCCAAACTCGCCTCACTCGATCCACGCACCGCGCTCTATCTTGATACCGAAACGACAGGGCTGGGCGGCTCTGGAGCCCTCGCTTTTCTGATCGGGATGGCCTGGTTCGATGGCGACCGTCTGCGCCTGGAACAGGTTCTGTTGCGGAGTCCAGCCGACGAACGCGCGGGGCTCGAGCTGGTTGCTGAACGTATCGAGCAAGCCTCGTTCTTGGTCACTTATAACGGGAAAAGCTTTGATTTGCCCCTGTTGGCCTCCCGCCGGGTCATGACGCGAGCGCCAGCCCTCGCCGTTCGCCCGCACCTCGATCTGTTGCACGTCGCCCGACGTCTACACCGAACTCGCCTCGGCGCTTGCAGATTAACATTATTGGAAAGTGAGGTGCTCGGATTCGAACGCGGCCCCGATGTCCAAGGCGCCGACATTCCAGCCCGATACAGCCACTTCCTCCGAACAGGTGACGAAGCCGCACTAACAGACGTTGTGGAACACAACGCGCTCGACGTCGTGAGTATGGCCGCGTTGGTGGGGCTTTACGGAGAGCCACTCACGAGCCTACACGAGCAAGATCTGGTGTCACTGGCCCGCACCTACCATCGCGCAGGCGACGCGCAGCGTACCGACGAAGCGCTAGAACACGCGCTCGAACGCGGGGCAGGGCGGCACGCCATTCGAGCTCGCGGAGAAATCGCCAAAGCCCGAGGCGAACGCGCCCAAGCGCTCGTCGACTTCGAATCCCTCGCCGCCGATCTAAACGATTCTTCAGCTCGCCTGGAGCTCGCCAAACTCTACGAACACTTCGCCAAAGAGCCCCTCAAGGCGTTGAAGCTTGCCCTAATCGGCACGCCCGAAACCACGGAGGCACAATCCCGCAGAGTATCGCGCCTCAGCCGCAAAGTGGCGCGCGCCAACCAAAACTCCAAGTGAAATTCTGGTCTCAAGCACACCTTCGCGGCTCGCCTTTCGTGACTGGCTAGCACACCCCCTCCACAAGTCAGCCCCAACAAGCCAGCCCAACAAGCCAGCCCAACAAGCCAGCCCAACAAGCCAGCCCAAACAAGCCAGCCCAAACAAGCCAGCCCAACAAGCCAGCCCAACAAGCCAGCCCAACAAGCCAGCCCAACAAGCCAGCCCAAACAAGCCAGCCCAAACAAGCCAGCCCAAACAAGCCAGCCCAAACAAGCCAGCCCAACAAGCCAGCCAAACAAGCCAGCCCAACAAGCCAGCCAAACAAGCCAGCCCAACAAGCCAGCCCAACAAGCCAGCCCAAACAAGCCAGCCAAACAAGCCAGCCCAACACGCTTATGCGAGCCAGCGATTCGACACTGCCATTTCAGCAAAAGTTCGAGTCTGATCAGCAGAATGCCGCTATTTTTAGGTTTTTAGCTTGCAAATTCGCCACCAAATGGTGAATATTTCGCCATGAAAAAGCGAAATGTCGAGCGTTCCCTTCGCCTGGCAATGGCCGACACGCCGGTCGTCTTGCTCAACGGCGCCCGCCAAACCGGAAAAACGACGCTGGCGCGCCACATCGCCAAGGAGCATGGCGCCCAGTATTTCACCTTCGATGACCCCACATCGCTCGGCTTGGCCTCAAACGATCCGGTCGGTTTTGTCCAAAACCTCTCACGCATGGCTGTGCTGGATGAGATTCAGAAAGTGCCAGAACTTATCCCGGCGCTCAATGTGAGCATTGATTCTCGGCCTGTCCCGGGACGTTTCCTGCTGACAAGCTCAGCCAACGTGCAGATGCAGTCGCGGTACTATGAATCCCTGGCAGGGCGGGTGGAAGTTATTCCTGTCTTCCCTTTCTCTGCAGGTGAATTAGCGGGCGCACGTGAGACCTTTTTAGACCGGGTTTCAAAGGGGATTCTGTGGGGTCGTCGTCGCCGCCCAGCGGACAGAGAAGCGGTCATTCGACGTTTGGTTATCGGCGGATATCCAGAAGCACAGATCCGCAAGTCTGAGGAACGCCGGGCGGCCTGGTTCATGTCCTATTTGGCAACCACGCTGGGTGGCGACGTTCGTGATATCGTGAAAGTTGATGCACTTCGGGCGCTGCCGACGCTGCTCAAGCTGCTGGCAAAATCCACGGCTGACCTGTTGAACCTCTCCGATATGGTGCGAGCTACAGGCCTGCCTCACACGACGCTGAGAAGGTATCTTGCTCTGCTTGAAACCGTGTTCATCGTGCAATCATTGCCCGCTTGGTCAGGAAATTCAGGGCAAAGAATGGTCAAATCGCCAAAGCTCCATTTGCTGGATACCGGCCTGGCGTGCCACCTTCTGGGAGTCGACGGACATGGACTGGCCGGCGATACCTATCTTTTGGGTCGTGTGCTTGAAACCTTCGTCGTGCAGGAAATCCGAAAGCAGGCAAGCTTTGGGTTTCCGCGGGTGAAGCTTTGTCACTACAAGAGCGCAAGTGGCGGTGAGGCGGCCCTCCTTCTTGAGTGGCCAAACGGTTCGATGGTGGCGTTTGAGGTCAAAGCCAGTGCGACAGTCAAAGCGGCTGATTTCGCAGGCCTAAAAAGCTTGCGTGAAGAATTTGGGGCAGCTCTCCGAGCGGGCGTTGTCATTTACTTGGGTGAGCATGTGGTTCCGTTTGGCGACGGGCTGTGGTGCGAGCCCATCTCTGCATTGTGGTCAGTGGACGCGGATTGAACGCTCGGATCGCCTAGGTGCGGAATAGGTGCAGTTGCCCGGTGGTCAAGCCGTGCAAGGCTCGGTAAAGTCGCCGGCCTAATGGCTTACGACCACCGAACGATCGAGAAGCGCTGGCAGACTTATTGGGACGAGCATCAGAGCTTTAAGGCTCAGCGTCACCCCGATCGCCCGAAGTTCTATGTGCTGGATATGTTTCCGTATCCTTCGGGTTCTGGGCTCCATGTCGGCCATCCAGAAGGTTACACGGCTACAGATATCATTGCTCGCTACAAGCGCATGCGGGGCTTCGATGTACTGCATCCCATGGGCTGGGATGCCTTCGGATTGCCAGCGGAGCAGCACGCGATCCGCACGGGCGCTCACCCCGCGAAAACGACCGCAGAAAACGTCGAGAACTTTCGGCGACAGCTCAAATCACTTGGCTTTAGCGTGGACTGGGAGCGTGAGGTCAACACGACCGATCCGGCGTACGTGCGCTGGACGCAGTGGATTTTTCTTCAGCTCTTCAAGCGCGGACTGGCATTTCAGGCTGAAATTCCTGTGAATTGGTGTCCTGAATTGGGGACGGTATTGTCGAACGAGGAGGTCATTGATGGTGTGAGTGAAGTGGGCGGGCATCCAGTGGTGCGTCGGCCGCTCCGCCAATGGCAACTGAGGATCACCGCCTATGCCGATCGTTTGGCGAGTGAGCTCGAAGGGCTTGATTGGCCAGAAACGAAGCAGAAGCAGCGCGATTGGATCGGTCGCAGCGAGGGAGCAGAAGTGGAGTTCCCGGTTATTGGCTCGCCAGAGAAGCTCTCGGTGTTCACGACTCGCCCCGATACGTTATACGGCGCCACGTACCTTGTGATCGCGCCCGATCATCGCCTCACCGGCACACTCACCACGCCTGAGCAACGTGACGCGGTGACTCAGTATGTCGCAGCGACGGAACGCAAGAGCGATCTCGAACGCACGTCGCTTGGGAAGCAGAAAACTGGAGTATTTACGGGGTCTTATGCCTCAAATCCATTCTCGGGCAGCCAGATCCCTATCTACACGGCAGATTACGTATTGGGTTCGTATGGCACGGGTGCGATCATGGCCGTGCCCGCACACGATGAGCGCGATTTTGAGTTTGCAAAGGCTTTTGGGTTGCCGATCCGTACGGTGGTGAGCAGCGACGGCACGATACCTGAACAGCTAGAAAGTGCTTTCACAGCGCCTGGTATCAGCGTGCAGAGCGGCCCCCATTCAGGGCTTCCCACTGCCGAGATGAAAGCTCAGATCCTTGATTTCCTCGAAGGTAAGGGCCTAGGGAAGCGCCAGATTAACTACAAATTGCGAGATTGGGTGTTCAGTCGGCAGCGCTATTGGGGCGAACCGATCCCCATCTATTTCCCTGTGAAAACAGCCGGGGATCCGCGTTTAGGAGCGGCTTTCGAAATTGACTATGCGCGCCCGCTGGCGCTCACCGAGCAAGAATTGCCACTTCAGCTGCCAGAGCTTGAAGACTATAAGCCCGGCGATCCGGCGGGGCCGCTAGCCAAAGCGCTGGATTGGCGATTCTTTCAGCGAGAGGGCGAGTGGTTCGCACGCGAGACGAACACCATGCCGCAGTGGGCTGGCTCCTGCTGGTATTATCTGCGTTACCTCGACCCCAAGAACGAGCACGAGATCTTCAGTCAGGCAGCGTACGACGCTTGGATGCCGGTCGACCTCTACGTGGGCGGTTCGGAGCACGCGGTACTGCATTTAATGTATGCGCGCTTCTGGCACAAAGTCCTGTTTGACATTGGCGTCGTGAAACACCCGGAGCCATTCACGAAGCTGGTCCACCAAGGGCTCATCTTAGGAATGGTGTACCGCTGGTACGCGGTGTTGGACGCTGAGGGTCGCCAGGTGCGCGCCTTGGCCGGGGACGATTCGAGGGTGGAACCCTCGGGTGAAGGGCTGCGATTTCAACCAAGCGGCGAGCACGTTGAAGCTCGCTATGAGGTTGAGAGTCAGATTGTCCTCAAAGAAGGCAGGCCGTTCCACGCGGAGCACGACGTGGCCCTCTTCGGGATGGCCGAAAAAATGAGCAAATCTCGTGGAAATGTCGTGAATCCCGACCCGGTGATCGAAGAACACGGCGCAGATAGCCTGCGCGTCTACGAGATGTTCATGGGCCCACTGGAACAATCAAAGCCCTGGCAAACGAGTGGGATCCTGGGATGTCGAAGATTTCTAGACAGAGTGCACGCCCTAGCGACCCGTGAGCTCTCGGATGCGCCGATGGACGCAGAAACCGCCAAAGAAGTGCATCGCACCGTGAAGCGCGTCACAGAGCACGTCGAGACATTGCGCTTTAACACGGCCATTGCGTTCATGATGGAGCTCGTCAAGTTCTTGGGCGCGCAAGCAACGCCGGCACGCGAAGCCATAGAAAAGCTGGTTCTGTGCGTTTCACCCTTTGCGCCCCATTTGGCTGAGGAGCTTTGGCTAGGGCTGAGTCACCCCGAAACCCTGAGCCAAGCGACATGGCCAAGCTTCGACGAAGCGCTTTGTGTCGACTCTGAGGTCGAGATGCCCGTGCAGATCAACGGGAAAGTCCGCAGTCGCGTGCGATTGGCGGTGGATGCCTCCGAAGCCGATGCGCAGCGTGCAGCCCTTGCCGATGAGACCATTCTGAAGCTGCTCGACGGAAAATCAGTGAAGAAGCTCGTCTATGTTAAAGGACGTATTCTCAATTTGATCATTGGTTAGCCCTCGATATTCCCCCTATTTTTAGCGACGTTTTACGTTGACCAGTGCCTTTGCCCGGTGCAGGCTGCAAGTGAAATGCGTGTGCCGCTGGCCCAGTTCACCATCCCCTTGTTGGGGACATGGTTGGTGGCTTCGGGATGCCAAAAAAGTTCAGCGGGCGACGCCACCGAGCCACTAACTGAGCCAGCTGTAATAAGTTTTGCGGATTGCCAAGCAGGTCCGGTGCCTGGGGAAGCGCCATTGCGCTTGCTCACTCGGCGCGAGTACGAGAACAGCGTCGCAGATATTCTGGGCGACTCAGGCAACGCTTCAGCGGCGTTTCCCCCAGAAAATCAGCTGCTCGGGTTCAACACCAACGCCGAAGCGCACCAGGCTTCGCCGCTTCTGGTTTCGGAAATGCTCAGCGCCGCCGAGGGGATCGCGGAGCGAACAGTCGCTACCAAGCTGGAGCCAATCGCGCCTTGCGTCTCGGGTGCCACCATGGACTGTGGGGCGGAGTTTGTGCGCGAAATTGGCCGAAAGCTGTTTCGACGCCCACTGGTCGCCGCTGAAGAAGTCGTGTTTGCGCGTCTTTTTACGGAGACCCTGGTGCAAGACTCCTATGCGAACGCGATATCGGTCGTGCTCCAGGCGCTGCTCCAGGCTCCTCAGTTTCTCTACCGCGTCGAAAGTATCCGGCCGCCACTCGTGGAGAACGGCGCACAAATCCTGGGGCCGTACGAAACTGCAACGCGCCTCAGCTATTTCCTGACCGAGAGTGCACCCGACGACACGCTGCTCGAAGCCGCTGCGCAAAATACACTCGGCACGCGCGAAGCGCTCGAAGTTCAGGTCCGGCGCCTGCTGCAACTGCCCCACGCGCGCAGCATGGTCGCCAATTTTCACGCACAATGGCTCGGTACAGAAGAGCTGGGCAGAGTCATTCGCGAGCAGCCGGGAGTGACACCACCGGCCAACTTCGGCAGCCTTCTCCAAGCCTCGCTCGCTAGCTACATGGATGCTGCATTCTGGGAGAAAGGCACGTTTGAGAGCCTGTTTTCTTCGGATGAGATTTTTCTGGACGCTAAGCTGGCACCGTTTTTTGGGCGCCCCGCTAAAGGAGAGGGTTTTTCAGCGGTCTCTGAGCCGAAACAGCGCTTTGGCCTGCTCACCCAACCAGCCTTGATGGCAGCGCTCGCCCACCCGAATCAGACGGCACCGGTTGTTCGCGGAGTCTTTCTGCGTGAGCATTTTCTCTGCAGCGAGGTGCCGCCTCCGCCTCCTACTGTTAACGCCGTGGCTCCCGATCCCGATCCCAAGGCCACCACTCGTGAGCGCTTCCGGCAACACACGGAAAGCCCCGTCTGCGCCAGTTGTCACACGCTGATCGATCCGGTGGGTTTCGGCTTTGAAAACTACGATCAGTTTGGCCGCTTTCGTACCGAGGAAAACGGGCTCCCAGTGGATGCGAGTGGGGCGCTGAATGATTTGCCAGAAACGAGCTTGAACGGGCCCTTTAATGGGCCTGCTGAGCTCGCGCAGCGCATTTCTCGGAGCGCCAGCGCTCGTGATTGCTTGGCGACGCAGTGGTTTCGCTTTGCGGCAGGCAGAGCCGAAACAGCCGCTGATCGTTGCAGCTTGAGGCCGATTCAGGCGGAGTTCCAGGCCACGGGAGCTTTGCCAGAGGTTTTGGTCAAGATCGCACTTTCCGATGCGTTTCGGTATCGTCCGCCCTACGTGCAGAATGGAGGGGTCAACCCATGAAGCTCGGGCGACGGCATTTTCTGCAGGGAGCGGCGGGCACGCTGGTCGCGCTGCCAATGCTTGATTCGCTTCAGGTTAACGCACAGTCAGCGGCGCCACCCAAACGCTTGGTGCTGATGTACACTCCAAACGGCACAATTCAGGATGCCTGGTGGCCCAAGAACGTCACGAGCCCCACAGCGTTTGACCTCAATACGATCCACGCTCCTTTGGAAGCTCACAAATCCCTGCTCACATTCTTGGGTGGCGTTGATTTGGCGGTGACGGGCGTTGGCCCCGGTGGGCCCCACCAACGCGGCATTGGCTCGCTCTTCACGGGGCGAGAGCTCCAAGTGGGTCAGTTTTTAGATGGCTGTGGGCGCGCTGCTGGCTGGGCCAACGGCATCAGCGTCGATCAGCGCATCGCCACAGAAGTGGGCGCCAGCGTTCCGATCAAGAGTCTCGAGTTGGCGGCCCGATCTACTCAAGCCGACGTGCAAGCTCGCATCAGCTACGCGGGCCCCGGAAGCCCGCTGCCTCCCACGAATACTCCACTGGAAGTCTACAATCGGCTCTTTTCCCGCTTGGATGTGCCCGTGAATGTGGCAGCGCAAGTGATTGCGCGGCGGAAATCGGTGTTGGATAGCGTGCAGCAGCAGTACGCCATTTTGAAGGCCCAGGTGAGTAGCCACGACGCTGAAAAGCTGGAGAAGCATCTGAGCCTCGTACGGGATCTGGAATCACGCTTGAGTGCCTCGGCCGGCGGCGGAGCGATCTGCCAAAAACCTATGCCGCCCCTGAGCCAAGATCCAGAAAGTGAACCCGAAATGCCGGAAATTGTACGGCTGCATTTCGAGTTTCTTGCGCTCGCATTCGCTTGCGACCTCACGCGAGTAGGGAGTCTCCAGATCTCAACGGCTCTCAACCGAATTCGCTACCCATGGCTAGGTAGCCTCGGCAACGGCCACACGCTCTCTCACTCGGGTGATAGCGACACGGCGGCGAACACAGAAATCGTGACACGCCATACCTGGCATTCGCAAATGCTGGCGCACTTTCTAGATTCGTTGGCAGCGATTTCCGAGGGCGAGGGGAGCGCGCTCGACAACACGCTTCTAGTGTGGGGTAGCGAGGTTTCCAAAGGCAATCTCCACACGCTCACGAATATGCCGTGGCTGATCGCAGGCACGCTCAGCGGCCGTATTCCAGGCGGGCGTTATCT
>JBBSBI010000051.1:0-28289 GCA_038251425.1 Polyangiales bacterium | reverse complement strand
TCAAGATGGTGATGCCCGGGGACAACGTCACCGTAGAAGTGCAGCTTCTCACCACCGTGGCGCTAGAAGAGCAGATGCGTTTCGCCATTCGCGAAGGTGGCCGCACTGTCGGCGCCGGCGTCGTTACCAAGATCCTTGAGTAAGCCACGCAGCTCCCTCAGATTTTAGAAATATCCCTCATCACACAAGGCCACTCGCCATATGCCCGACGTCACCAAGATCAGAATTCGGCTAAAAGCCTTCGATCATCAGCTGCTTGATAAGTCCACCACGGACATCGTGGAAACCGCTCGCCGCACAGGTGCTCGGGTTGCTGGTCCGATCCCGCTCCCCACGGGGCTGCGTCGCTACACCGTCTTGCGTGGTCCCCACGTAGACAAGAAAAGCCGAGAGCAATTTGAGGTGCGCACGCACAAGCGCCTCATCGATATTCTCGAACCCACGCCTCAAACCCTTGACGCTCTCATGAAGCTCGACCTGAGCGCAGGTGTAGACGTCGAGATCAAGAGCTGAGGAGGGAAGCATACTTATGGCAAAGCTCGATGTTTACAATTTGAAGCGTGAGAAGGTCGGTGAGCTGGAGCTCGCCGACGAGGTGTTCTCGACAGAAGTGAAGGAGTACCTTCTGCACGAGGTGGTTCAGGCGCAGCTTGCTTCACGGCGGGCGGGCACCAAGGCCGGCAAAGAACGCGCTGCTGTGTCGGCTTCTAAGAAGAAGATCTACAAGCAGAAGGGTACGGGCCAGGCCCGTCACGGAGCCGTCTCCGCGCCTACGTTCGTGGGTGGTGGGCGTGCTCATCCTCCCAAGCCCCAAGATTTTAGCTACCGTCCGCCGCGCAAGGTTCGTCTAGGGGCGATGCGAAGCGCACTCAGCTATCTCTTCAAAGAAGGCCGCATCACGGTCGTAGAGAATATGGACCTGGGCGAGATCAAGACGAAGCGCCTAGAGGGTGTGCTTTCGGTGCTCAAGGCCAATGGCAAGACCCTGGTGGTCGATGGCAAAGACAACGCCAATCTCCGGCTCTCAATTCGCAACATGGAACACAGCCAGTTCTTGCCGCCCGAAGGCGTCAACGTTTATGACCTTCTGTGCCACGAGCACCTGGTAGTTTCGAGGCAAGCTGCGAAGGCCCTGGAAGCACGTCTGCTTGAGGTGAAGTCATGAATCTCGATACCATCATCAAGCGCCCCATAGCGCTCACGGAGAAAGCGGCGAGCTTGAAATTGCACAACCAGGTTGTGTTCGAAGTCGCGCTCACCGCTAACAAGATTCAAATCAGGCAGGCCGTCGAAGCAATGTTCGGCGTCAAGGTCACTGATGTGAACACGTTGGTGCAGCGTGGCAAGACCAAGCGCATGGGCCGCGCCAGCGCCAAGCGGCCCAATTGGAAGAAAGCTATCGTGACCCTTCGCCAGGGTGACGATATTCAGTTCTTCGACGAGTCGGAGGAATAAGTTCATGGCTATTCGTCTTTTCAAACCCACATCCCCCGGTCGGCGCGCGTACACCGCTCCCGATTTTGCTGAGATCACCACTTCCGTACCCGAGAAGCGCCTCACCGAGTCTCAATCGAGCACGGGCGGCCGCAACTGTTACGGTCGCATCACCAGCCGCTTTCGCGGGGGTGGCCACAAGCAGCGCTATCGAGTGATCGACTTCAAGCGCAACAAGATTGGCGTGCCCGCTCGCGTTGCGTCGATCGAATACGATCCGAATCGCACCGCGCGTATCGCGCTCCTGTATTACGCAGATGGCGAGAAGCGTTACATCCTAGCGCCCGATGGCCTAAAAATGGGCGATACGGTGCTCTCGAGTCGCAACGCGGACATTCAGCCGGGCAATTGTCTGCCGATCGGCGTCATCCCCACGGGCACCTCGATTCACAACATCGAGATGCGCAAGGGCAAAGGCGCTCAGCTAGTTCGCTCAGCTGGCGTGGTGGCTCAGCTGATGGGCAAAGATGGCGACTACGCTCAGGTGAAGCTCCCGAGTGGTGAAGTTCGCAAGATCCACGTCGAGTGTCGTGCCACGGTTGGACAGGTTTCAAACCCTGACCATCAGAACGTCAGTTTGGGTAAAGCGGGGCGAGCTCGTTGGCTTGGTCTTCGCCCCCACAATCGAGGCGTCACGATGAACCCCGTCGATCACCCCATGGGTGGTGGTGAAGGGCGTACAAGTGGTGGACGTCATCCGTGCTCCCCTTGGGGGCAGCTCTCCAAGGGCCTGAAGACTCGCAATAACAAGCGCACAGACAACATGATCGTGAAGCGCAGGGATAGGAAGTAACGATGCCGCGAAGTATCAAGAAGGGCCCGTTCATCGACGGGCATTTGATGACAAAAATAGAAGCTGCCCAAAGTGACAGCTCCAAGAAGGTGATCAAGACCTGGTCACGGCGCTCCACGATTTTGCCTGAGGCCATTGGCCTTACGTTTGCGGTCCACAATGGTCGCAAGTTCGTGCCGGTATTCGTTTCCGAAAACATGGTCGGTCACAAATTCGGAGAGTTCGCGCCAACGCGTACGTTCCCGGGTCACTCCGGCGATCGCAAGGCAGTGAAGGGCAAGCCCTCCGCCGCACCCGCAGCAGGCCCAGCCAAGCGCTAGGGCGCTTGCTCATCCGTTCAGGGTAAAACTCGCTCCAAATAACGTCGCTGAAGGGTTGCAACGCCTGGGCCCCTCTGCTACGAACCGCGCCTCCCTAATCGGGGCCAGCAGCCAGCTCGGTTGTTCAGCCCCGACTCCCAACCGCCAGCACACGGAACTTCGTCGTTCTAAGCAGCCAGGGGTTGGGCGAGATGGTTCTTCCACCATCTAGGGTCGGCGGGTCTGAAAGGAAACTGTCGATGATAGCTACAGCAAAAGCACAATTCCAAAGGATAGCTCCGCGAAAAGCTCGGATGGTCATTAATTTGATCCGGGGCCGAGATGCGGCCGAGGCGCTTCAGCTTCTTGATTTCACGCCCAAGGCAGCGTCACCCATTGTGAAGAAGCTGATTGCGAGTGCGATCGCCAACGCACGTCAGAAGCGCCCGGACATTGACGTGGATAATCTCTTCATCAGTCGCGCTACGGTTGATAAAGGTCCGAATTCTCACATGCGTCGCTGGCGACCTCGGGCCATGGGGCGTGCCACACAAATTGTCAAAGGCGTGAGCCATATCGCGATCGAATTGGATCAACGTTAAGGGTTGAGACATAAAGTATGGGACAGAAAACTCATCCGTATGGCTTTCGTCTTGGCGTCATTAAGACGTGGACGAGCAAGTGGTACGAAGACAAAAACTACTGTCAGTGGTTGCACGAAGATCTGCGGATCAAGCGCGCCGTAAAGCAGTATTTATACAATTCGAGCATTGCGAGCGTCGAAATTGAACGCGCCGCCAATAAGGCGAAAGTCATCGTCTACACCGCGCGCCCTGGCATGGTCATCGGCAAAGGTGGCAAGGGCATCGAGATCTTGAAGAGCGGCAATCTGGATTCGGCCATCAAGGGCGAAGCCAAATTCCAAGGCGTTCAGGCGTTCACCAAGAACGAAGTTTTCATCGATGTGCAAGAGGTGCGCAAGGCTGAGACGAATGCTCAGCTGGTAGCCGAAAACATCGCAACGCAGTTGGAAAGGCGCATTGCTTTCCGCCGCGCCATGAAAAAGGCTATGGGCACGGCCATCAAGTTTGGCGCTAAGGGCATTCGTGTCCGCTGTGCCGGGCGACTGGGCGGAGCCGAAATCGCACGTGTGGAAACCTACCGTGAAGGCCGTGTGCCACTGCATACGTTGCGAGCAGATGTCGACTACGGAACGGCCGAGGCTCGGACGACGTACGGCATCATTGGCGTCAAGGTTTGGATCTTCAAGGGTGAGGTCTTGCAACGCAAGGCTCGCCGCATCCCCGAGTAATGGAGTCAGAAGATGCTAAGTCCTAAGCGGGTTAAGTGGCGAAAACAGCAAAAAGGAAAGATGCGTGGCATGGCCTACCGAGGCAGCGACGTATCCTTCGGTGAATTCGGCCTTCAAGCAACCGACTGCTCGTTCGTAACGGCGCGGCAGCTTGAAGCAAGTCGTATGGCTATTCAGCGTGCAACGAAACGCCAAGGCAAGCTCTGGATCCGGATCTTCCCGGACAAGCCTCTTACCAAAAAGCCACTCGAAGTTCGAATGGGCAGCGGTAAAGGCAGCGTGGAAGAGTGGGTAGCAGTGGTGAAGCCAGGTCGCGTGCTGTTCGAGATCGAAGGCATTCCCGAAGACAAGGCACGTGAGGCTTTTCGTCTGGCTGCCACCAAGCTTCCCCTGAACACGCGGTTTCTGACGCGAGGAGAGCTGTGATGAAAGCAAAAGACTTGGCTGATCGCGCCACAACGGATCTGGCTCAGCTGCTCTTGGATGTGAAGAAGGATCTCTTTTCCTTCCGCATGAAAAACGTGACGGGTCAGCTCAGCGATACGAGTTTGCTGCGAAAAACCCGCAAAGATGTCGCACGCATCGAAATGATCTTGCGCGAACGGGCCATCAAGGCCAGCGGAGGTGAAGCGTGAACGCACAGGCAGAAATTCAGCCCGAAGCATCAGCTATTAATACCCGTC
Source organism: Polyangiales bacterium (assembly GCA_038251425.1). Classification (GTDB taxonomy): domain Bacteria; phylum Myxococcota_A; class Polyangia; order Polyangiales; family Polyangiaceae; genus JBBRRP01. Next base: position 23,708 of record JBBSBI010000051.1, on the reverse strand, counting down.
GCCGCATTATCGGCCGCGTGGTGAGTGACAAGATGAACAAGACCGTCGTGGTCGAGGTGGTGCGCTATAAAATGCACCCGCTTTATAAGAAGTACGTCCGCGTACGAAAGCGCTACAAGGCCCACGACGAAGCCAACACCTACCGGGTGGGTGATCGCATCGAGATGATCGAACACAGCCCTTATTCTAAAGAGAAGCGTTTTAACACCACGCGTCTCATCCGCCGCACCGTGCAGGAGTGATTTCCCGATGATCCAGACGGAGTCCATTCTCAATGTAGCTGATAATTCGGGCGCACGCCTTGTGGTGTGTCTGAAGGTGTTGGGCGGTTCGCGCAGGCGTTATGCCAGCGTAGGTGACGTGATTGTCGTGAGCATCGCGGACGCAATCCCGAACAGCAAAGTCAAAAAGGGTGAGATCGCGAGAGCGGTTGTCGTTCGAACCAAGCGTGAGCATCGTCGAGTCGACGGCAGCTACATCAAGTTCGACGATAACAGCGCCGTGCTCATCAATCCGCAGTCTTCTGAGCCGGTGGGAACCCGCATCTTTGGGCCAGTAGCTCGTGAGCTGCGCAGCAAACGCTTCATGAAGATTGTTTCGCTCGCCCCGGAGGTGCTGTGATGCAACGGCTTCGAACTGGCGATGAGGTGCTCGTGATCAGCGGCGACGACAAAGGCCGTCGCGGTCGGATCACGAAGGTGCTCGTGGAGCGCAACGCAGTCGTGGTTGGCGGGCTGAACATGGTGAAGCGTCATCTGAAGGCAACGCCCCAGCGCCCAGGCGGCATCCTTGAAGTGGAAGCACCGATCAACATCAGCAAAGTGATGCCGGTTGATCCAGGCACGGGCAAGGCCACGCGAGTCAAATACAAGGTTACCGAAGGCAAGAAGCAACGGGTAGCCAAGAGCGGTGCTGTGATTGTGCACCAGGAGCAAGGTTAATCGATGGCTGCCGAAGTCGAGCCGCGTCTCCGGACGCGCTACAAGAGTGATGTTACGCCGAAGTTGATGGAGAAGTTCGGCTACAAGAATCCAATGCAGGTTCCGCGCTTGCAGAAGATCGTGATCAACGTTGGCCTCGGAGAAGCCGTCGCGAATTCCAAAGTGGTGGATCTGGCTGCGGCACAGATCACTGCGATCACAGGTCAGAAGCCAATCGTGACGCGCGCCAAGAAGTCGATTGCAAACTTCAAGTTGCGTGAGGATATGCCGATTGGCGTCAAGTGCACCCTGCGCCGTGAGCGGATGTGGGAGTTTTTTGACCGCCTCGTCACGCTGGCTCTGCCCCGTGTGCGGGACTTCCGCGGCACGAGCATTCGCGCATTCGATGGCGCGGGCAACTACACGCTCGGTCTAAAAGAGCAAACCGTATTTCCGGAAATTGAGTTCGACAAGGTCGACAAACCGCGGGGCATGAATATCACTTTCGTGACTACCGCCAACACCAACGAAGAGGCCAGGGAGCTGTTAAAGCAACTTGGCATGCCGTTCAGGAGCTAACCAGATGGCACGTGCATGTCAGTGGGCGAAGTTGAATCGCCCGGCAAAATTCTCAACGCGAGATGTGAGTCGCTGCAATATTTGTGGGCGCTCACACGCGGTGTACCGGGAGTACAAGCTCTGCCGCATTTGTTTGCGCACTCTGGCGCTCAAGGGCGAGCTTCCGGGCGTTACGAAGGCGAGTTGGTGAAGCGATGTTGACGGATCCAATCTCAGATATGTTAACGCGTGTTCGAAACGCAGCGTTGGCTCGCCATGAATCTACCCGGATGCCCGCTAGCAGCATCAAGAAGGCCATTTTAGAGCTTCTGAAGGCTGAAGGCTACATCGCAGACGTCCGTGAAGAAGAATGGGGCCCTCAAAAGAAGCGCACCATCTTCGTGACCCTCAAGTACGGCAACGGCTTCGATTGTGCATTCAAGGGCATTCGCCGTGTGAGCAAGCCTGGTCGCCGTGTTTACGTGAACCACCAATCGATTCCGCAGGTAGTGAGCGGTCTCGGGGTCTCCATCCTCAGTACTTCACAAGGCGTGATGACTGACCGGTTGGCTCGCGAAAAACGAGTTGGTGGCGAATTGCTGTGTGAGGTGTGGTGATGGCTCATATTGAGCAACAAGTGGTGCAAACACTGCGGACCTCTCGGGTGGGCAAGCGCCCCATCCCGATCCCCAAGGGGGTTACCATCAGCATCAGCGGTCAACGCGTGGATGCTCAGGGTCCGAAGGGGAAGCTCTCGATGGCGCTTCCTCAGAACGTTGAAGTCAAGAAAGACGGCGAATCGCTCACGATCAGCTCAGATGCCGGTGCGCGTGATGCCGCGCGTCTTCAGGGTCTCGGCAGAGCGCTGGTGGCGAATATGGTTCGCGGAGCCGCAGTAGGCTTTGAGCGCATCATGGAGTTGGTGGGTACCGGTTACCGAGCAGAGGTCAAAGGCAACACGATCACGCTTCAGCTCGGATTTGCCCGGCCGCGTGTGGTTGAGCTGCCTTCCGGAATTACCGCTGTGGTGCCGCCAGATTCAAAGGGCACTCAGATCGTTTTGAACGGCGCCGATAAGTGTCTAATTGGACAAGTTGCCGCGGATTTGCGCAGGCTTCGCCCGCCAGAACCTTATGGTGGCAAGGGCATTCGCTACCGAGATGAACAGATCCGTCGTAAGGCGGGCAAGGCCGGTAAGGCTCGCAAGTGAGCGTAACGGTAGGATTTAGGTCACGTCATGGGAACTGAACTTTCAGCTCGACAACGCAGGAAATTCCGCATCCGAAACAAGATTTCGGGCACGGAGGTGCGCCCGCGGCTCACGGTATTTCGGAGCGCAGGGCACATTTACGCTCAGGTGATCGACGACGGGCGCGGGCAAACGCTCGCAACGGCATCGACGCTTTCGCCCGATCTGTTGAGCGCGGTGAAAAGCGACAACAAGACAGATGCTGCCAAAAAGGTTGGCGCTCTAATTGCAAAAATTTGCATCGAGCGCAAAATCGACAAGGTCGTATTTGACCGTAACGGATATCTTTATCACGGCCGAGTGAAGGCCCTTGCCGATGCTGCTCGCGAAGCGGGCCTGAACTTCTGAGTGCGGAAGAGGACGGAAGAGGACTTTACAAATGGCTTTTGAAACATTTGACGAAGACCGCCTGAAAGAGCGCGTCATACACATTAACCGCGTGGCCAAGGTGGTCAAAGGCGGAAGGCGCTTCAGCTTCGCCGCTCTCGTGGTGGTTGGGGATGAAGCAGGCCACGTCGGCGTGGGCCTTGGTAAGGCGAAGGAAGTGCCGGAGGCAATCCGCAAGGGGAACGATCAGGCGCGTAAGAACATGTTCAAGGTGCCCATGATCGGCGCAACCATTCCCCATCATGTGGTGGGCGTTTTTGGCGCAGGGCGTGTCATGTTGCGGCCAGCTGCCCCTGGTACAGGCGTTATCGCCGGCGGTCCCGTGCGGGCAGTCGTCGAATCCGTGGGGATTCAAGACATCCTGTCCAAGTGCCTGGGCTCTTCGAACAAGTACAACGTGGTCAACGCCACGATTGAAGCTCTCCGCACCCTCCGGACTCCGGACACGGTTGCTAACGCCCGCGGCAAGCAGGTGGATCAGGTTGTCGGCAATTACACCGTCGCAGCGACCTCAGCAAAAGCTGCAGTGGCGCAGTCGATTGTGGCCTCAACGGGCAATGCTCAACAAGGTGGCAGGTAATGGCCCAGGCTCGGCTAGAAGTTAAGCAGGTAGCCAGCGTCATCGGTCGCCCCGAGGCTCAGCGCAAGGTCATGAAGGGCCTTGGTTTGCGCGGTCCGGGATCGGCAGTCGTTGTTGCCAATACGCCATCTTTCCGCGGTATGGTGAAGAAGGTTCTTCACTTGGTAGAAGTCAAAGAGGTAGCAGGATGAGCTCGATACTCTCACAGCTCGCGCCCCCAGCGGGCGCTCGGAGTTCCGAACGGCGCGTTGGTCGTGGTCCCGGTGGCGGCAAAGGCAAGACGTCGGGCAAAGGCATGAAGGGCCAGAAGGCTCGTCATCCAGGCGGCTTCAGCAAGTTGCACTTCCAGGGCGGCCAGACCCCGATTCAGCGCCGCTTGCCGAAGCGTGGCTTTCGAGTTCCTTTTCCGGTGAATACCGTCATCATTAATGTCGCTCAGCTTGAGCGTTTTGATGCTGGCACAGAGGTCACTGAAGAAGTGTTGCGCGAGGCACGCTTGGTTCAGGGGCGCGATATTCGGATTAAGGTCCTTGGCGAAGGCGATCTGAGCAAGAAGCTTGTCGTGAGCGCTCACGGGTTCAGCAAGTCTGCAGTCAGCAAGATCGAGCAGGCAGGCGGCAAGATAGTCACGATGCCGTTTGGCAGGCCGGATCAGGCCGAAGCTTCGGCTACGAACTAAGGGCCGTTTTCAATGGCCGTTTTTCAGGGATTCTCCAACATCGGGAAGGTGCCAGAGTTGCGGCGCCGGATAGCCTTCACGCTTATCGTGCTGGCGATCTACCGAATCGGAGTTTTCATTACGACTCCTGGCGTTGACCGCCACGTGATGCGCCAAGTCGTCAAGGGGCAAGGCGGCTTGCTCGGCATGTTCAATCTGTTCTCGGGCGGAGCCCTGGAGAACCTCTCAATTTTTGCGCTCGGCATCATGCCGTACATATCGGCCAGCATCATCATGCAGCTCCTCGGCATGGTGAGTAAGCAGGTTGAAGAGATGCGCAAAGAGGGCGAAGCCGGACGTCGCCGTCTTGAGCAATACACCCGCTACGGCACGATCGTGCTGAGCATTTTTCAAGGCTATGGCATCGCCATGATGCTTGAGGGGATGCACAACAGCGATTCTGGTGCCGGCAGGTTCGGGGATGTCGTCATCGATCCGGGTTGGAACTTCCGTTTGCTCACCGTGCTGACGCTGACAACAGGAACTGCCCTCTTGATGTGGCTTGGTGAGCAGGCCACCGAGCGTGGGATCGGGAACGGGATCTCGATGATCATGTTCGCGAGTATCGTGAGCCAACTTCCCCAAGCAATTGGCAGCTACTGGGCTGGCTCGGCGGGCAATGTTGAGCCGATTACGATTGCTGTGATCGTCTTTGTGTTCTTGGTGAGCATTGGCGTCATTGTTTTCTTCGAGCGTGCACAACGCCAAATTCCGATTCAGTACGCGCGCCGCCAAGTTGGGCGTCGCGTGTACGGCGGGCAGACCGCGCACCTTCCTCTGAAGGTCAACATGGCCAGCATGATTCCGGCGATTTTTGCCTCGAGTCTGCTGATGTTCCCAGCAACGCTGGCGGGCTTCAACATCCCGGGCATGCAGCTTTTCAGCGCAGTTCTGAATCGAGGCGGGTGGGTTTTTAACACGCTGTTCGCGACGCTCATCATATTCTTCTGTTTCTTCTACACCGCGGTCACATTCCAACCGGTGGACGTTGCGGATAACTTGAAGAAACAGCAGGCCAATATTCCTGGCGTTCGTCCTGGGCGCCAAACAGCTGAGTATATCGACCGCGTGCTCACACGGATCACGGTGGGCGGCTCGCTGTATGTCGCGACTATCTGTGTCGTGCCAGCGCTGATTGCTCAAGCGTTTAAGGTTCCATTTCAGTTTGGCGGAACGACCTTGATGATCGTAGTCGGGGTGGCATTGGAAACTGTGAGCCAGATCGAAGCTCACCTGATCACTCGTAGCTACGAGGGCCTGACGGGGCCGCGCACGACGCGCTTGAGCGGAAGGCGTCCAGCATGAGGGTTGTCTTTTTGGGCCCGCCCGCGAGTGGCAAAGGTACGCAGGCCGCGATCCTGTGTGAGCGTTACGGCATACCTAAGATTTCAACGGGGGATAGCCTCAGGGCCGCGCGAGCCCAGGGCACTCCGCTCGGTCGTGAGGCGGAGACGTATATGTCTGCCGGCAAGCTCGTACCGGATGAAGTGGTCATCGGGCTTGTGGCTGAGCGGCTTAAACAGTCTGACGCCGCCAAGGGTTTCATCCTCGATGGATTCCCGAGAACAGTACCGCAGGCTGAGGCGCTGGCTGCACTCTTAGCCGCTGTCCGCACCCCCTTGGATGTGGCCCTCCAGCTCGATGTCACCCGGGAGCTTCTGATGGAGCGCGCAACCCTCCGACGGACCGACAAACGGACTGGACAGATCTATCACCTTAAGTATAGTCCGCCCCCCCCAGACGCGGAGCTGGAGCATCGGGCTGATGATCGAGAAGAAACGGTCACCAAGCGTCTCGACGAATACGACGCCATGACAGCGGCACTTTTACCCTATTACACGAACTTAAAGCTTCTCCGCCGCGTCGATGGCGTCGGGAAGCCCGAGCAGATCACAGAACGAATTATCCAAGCCCTGACGATTTAAATAGGATCTAACGGAGGAAACCACGACAGAAACCACAGAGATCGGAAGTGTACTTGAGATCATGCCGAGCGCGATGTATCGGGTCCGCCTCGAAAGCGGGCGTCTCATCAGCGCAAGTCTTGCCCCTCAGGCTAAGCATTCGATCGTGCGGTTGATAAGTGGTAGCCGAGTTTTCGTGAAGGTCTCCAGTTACGATCCCACTCGTGGGCAGATTCAAGGCAAATTCAAGTAAAGTTTTGAGGTCAAAATGAAGGTCCGCCCGAGCGTCAAAAAAATCTGTGACAAGTGTAAGGTCATCAAGCGATGTGGCGTCGTGCGTGTGATCTGCGTCAATCCCCGCCACAAGCAACGGCAAGGGTAATTTTAAGGAGTCGATAGCTAGATGGCACGCATTTCAGGAGTCGATCTTCCCAGGCGCAAAGCACTCGCTTACGCGCTTCCGTATATTTATGGCATTGGCCCAAGCGCTGCTCTCACCATCTGTGAGAAAGCCGGCGTGCCAAGCGAACGCAAAGTTGATGAGCTCACCGAGTCAGACATCAAGGCTATTCGCGACGCGATTGAAGCGGGCTTCAAAGTCGAGGGCGATCTTCGACGCGAGGTTCAACAGAACATCAAACGCTTGATGGACCTCGGGAGCTACCGAGGCCTCCGCCATCGCAAAGGCTTGCCAGTTAACGGGCAGCGAACCCACACTAACGCGCGCACGCGCAAAGGTCCCCGTAAGGGCCAGATGAGTAGGAAGGCCTAAGCATGGCTGCCACTAAGAAAAAGCGCGCCCCCAAGAAAGTCGTTCGGAAGAATGTCTACGCGGGAATTGCGCACATTCGTTCGACTTTCAACAACACCATCGTCACGATCACCGATGTGAATGGTGCTGCGATTTCCTGGGCGAGTTCTGGCTCCCGTGGGTTCAAAGGTTCCCGCAAGAGCACTCCGTTTGCCGCTCAGCTCGCTGCAGAAGATGCCGGGCGTCGTGCGATGGAGCACGGAATGCGCTCCGTTGCGGTGTTTGTTCAAGGGCCCGGTTCGGGTCGGGAGAGCGCACTTCGCGCCCTCCAGCAGGTTGGGTTTCGCGTCACGTTGATTCGTGATGTCACGCCTATTCCTCACAATGGTTGCCGCCCGCCGAAGCGTCGCCGGGTTTAGTTGGATCTCCTTTGAGAAAAGCAGAATAGAATGGCTCGTTACATTGGTCCGGTCTGCAAAATCTGTCGCCGCGAAGCACAGAAACTATACCTAAAGGGTGAGCGTTGCTTCACCGAGAAGTGTGCGGTGGTTCGCCGGCCGTATCCTCCCGGTCAGCATGGCCAGCGCCGGCTCAAGCTGAGCGAGTACGGCCTGCGTCTGCGCGAGAAGCAGAAGATGCGCCGCCTTTATGGTCTTCTGGAGAAACAGTTCGCTGGCTACTACAGCCAGGCAACTGGCCTCAAAGGTCGAACCGGTGAAGAGATGCTCGGTCTGATTGAGCGTCGCCTCGACAACGTGCTCTATCGTATGGGGTTTGCCGCAAGCCGTGCGCAGGGTCGCCAGCTCGCGCGCCACAATCACATCCTGATCAATGGCAAGCGCGTCAACATCCCAAGCTACCGCGTCAGCCCGAACGATAAGATCGAGATCCGCGAAAAGAGCCGGAAGATCGCCTATCTGCAGGCGGCTCTGGCCCAATCCGAAACACGGCCCAAGCCCAGTTGGATGGACGTGGACAAGGACAATTTCAGCGGTGTGTTCCGCTCGATGCCAGTGCGCGACGAGATGAACGAGCCGGCGATTCGTGAGCAGTACGTGGTTGAGTACTACTCCAGATAATTTTTAGATGCGGGCAGGCCGCGGAGTGGCTGAGTGGAGCGGGTTCCCTCACTATTCGAGACGGTCGCGCAAACCCTGAACGAAGAAAGGAAGACGAAAAATGGTGACACAAATAATGAGCCGTAACTGGCGTGACTTAATTCGCCCTAAGGCGATTTCGTTGGAGCCAGAGTCGAGCACGCAATTTTTTGGTCGTTTTACCTGTGAGCCGCTGGAACGTGGCTTTGGTATCACGGTTGGGAATTCACTCCGCCGCGTCTTACTCGCTTCGCTCCAGGGTGCCGCTATCACTGCGGTGCGGATCGACGGAACGTTGCATGAGTTCACGGCCATCCCAGACGTTGTCGAAGACGTAACGGACATCGTCCTCAATCTGAAGGAAGTCGTTTTTAAGGCGGAAGCTCCGCGCACCTATACCGTGCGTTTGGACAAGACGGGCCCAGGCCCCGTGCTGGCGCGCGACATCCAGTTGGTGGATGGGCTCAGCATCCTGAATCCAGACCAATTGATCGCGACGTTGGACAAGAAGGGTCCGTTGTCGATTGAGCTCACCGTAGGTGTGGGTCGTGGCTACGTGTCGTCCGAGCGCAACAAGACGCCGACGATGCCGATTGGAACGATTCCAATCGATGCGCTGTTTTCCCCGATCCGTAAGGTGAATTACACCGTGCAGAATGCGCGCGTGGGTCAGGTCACCGACTACGACAAGCTGATCCTAGAAGTGTGGACGAATGGCTCAGTGAAGCCGACGGATGCCGTCGCATTCGCCGCCAAGATCCTAAAAGAGCAGCTCTCGATTTGGATTAACTTCGAGGAGACGGAGGATACCTCGTATCAGTCCTCTCACTCGGATGAAGAGCCGCTCAACGACAATCTGTTCCGCTCGGTTGATGAGCTGGAGCTTTCAGTGCGTTCGGCAAATTGTCTGCAAAACGCCAATATCACCTTGATCGGCGAGCTCGTGCAAAAGAGCGAGCAAGACATGTTGAAGACCAAGAATTTTGGTCGCAAGTCTCTCAAGGAGATCAAGGAGATCCTCACAACCATGGGGCTTGGTCTAGGCATGAAGTTCGACAGCTGGTCCCAAATGGTGGATCGCTGGAAGCAGCAGCAGGCGGCGGGCTAAGCACCCCCCAACCTGAGTGCACTCGTAGGAGTTTGAGATATGCGACACGGAAAATCTGGAAGACAGTTCTCTCGAAATTCGAGCCACCGGCGTGCGATGTTTCGCGCCCTAGCCGCTAACCTCGTGGCGCATGAGCGGATTGAGACCACCGAGGCCAAAGCGAAGGAGCTGCGCCGAGTTGCGGAGCGGCTGATCACCTACGCACGTCGATTGGGTGAGGTGGCTTACACTCCGCATGCGGATCTGTCTGTCGGTGATCGCGCACGCCGTTTGGCAGTGCAACATCAGCTGGAGTCCTTCCTGCGTCGCTTCGGAACGGTGATTAAGGACGGCGAGGAAACCAAGATTGATCTGATTGAGAAGATCTTCCTTGATCTGGCCAAGCGCTACAAGGATCGCGCGGGCGGGTACACTCGTATCATCAAGCTCGGGCCACGCCGCGGCGATAACGCTCCGATGACCCTCATCGAGTTCCTGCCTGAGGGCGCTTCCGCCGCCAAGGCGCCAGCTGCTGTTGCTGCAACAGCCTAAGGCTCTGAGCCAGCCGCTTTAGCTGGTGGGCTCTCGGTCTTCGGTTGTCGCCTCAGAATGGTGGCAACCGCTGCGAGTGCAGCGAGCGCTGTAGCGATCGCGGCGCGATAGCGCGCCCGGGAGTCGAGTTTGCCTTGAGCGGTGCCCTCAAATTGGGCCTTGAGCTTGAGGGCCGTCGCGTTGCTGGGATCTTTTGCGAGAGCGTTTTCAAGCAGGGTGGCGTCAGCGATACCCCGGTTGAAGAGCTTCTGGGCCTCAAGCGCTAGCCTTTGGCTTGACGCCTTCTGTTGTAGCTCGCTCGCTTTGGCCAATCGCTCTGCTCGTTCGGCCGCAACGGTGGCCAGTGGTAGGTTGCTGGGCGCGGCCTGCGCTGCGAACTCTAGGTAACCTTGAGCCAATGGGTCCGAAGGCTCAAAATTCGGGTTTCGAGCTAAAACCTGGTCAAACTTCCGAGACATTTCGAGCAGCTGGCCATGCTCTTTGCGCTCTAGCCCCTCTCGGAACAACTGGTGAACGCTCGCAAGCCTCAGACGATCAAACTCGCGGAATAGCTCCCTCGCCATTCGTTCCCAGGACCAATCCCGGGGCGCTTTGTGCCCCACCACATCTTCGTAGGTATCTCGGAGTTGCCAGAGTGCCGTCACCCCCATCAGGCTAATCGCTTGGCGAGCTGCCAAGCGCAATTGGGTGCGCTCACTGTTGGTGAACGATACGATGATGCGAGCGGCGTCAGGATTCTTGACGAGTCCATAAGCTCGTAGGATTTCAGGAAGTGCGCTTTCATCCGCGTCGCGCACGGCATCGCTTGGGAGCGCGCGGTGTCGGAGGTCGAGTTGGCGTTTGGCCCAATCGCTGATCTTGGCCGAAGGATGCCGCTCCGTTTCGATCAGTGCCGCGACTGCAACGTCTCCCAATTTGTCGAGCTGCAATTGAGTGTCCACTCTGAGGAAGTCGCCGAACCTCACGTAAACGTCGATGAGTGAACGCGCTGCGCTAACGGAGCCGATTTGAACCAGCATCCGGCTGAGCGCTAAGATGGTGACCGTGTTCCTCCAGGCTTCGGAGTCTACTCGGGGAAATTCCTGCAGCATCTGGAGATAGTCGGGAACCTTCACCGCACCTGTTTCATGGCGGGCTTTCATCTCTTTCAGCTTGGCCTCGCGCGCCTTCGCACGGATTTCGCCGAGGAGGTTCTTCATTTCCTCGCGCTTTGCTTGGTTAGCTAATGTGTTCAACGTGCGCGCAATCGCTGGTTCCCAGTCGGCAGTCACCTCAAGCAGTTCTGCGATTGCGTTTTCGCGTGTGAGGGATTCGGGAGCGCTGAGTCGTGACACGAACTCGGACAGACGCTCGGCCTGTTCTTTCGTCGGTTCCCGCACTCGAATCGGCGGCATTTTGGGGAGTTCTGGTAAGGGCAGAGCCTCCATGTTGGACTGCGCTGCGGGTTGAGCTGTGGGGAGCGCTTGGCAGGGCAGGGCTGCGGTAGCGCTCAAGCAGCCGACAACACTAGCCAACCAGCCTGGAGCGCGTCCGCGGGTGAGCGTCGGCAGCCATCCCATGTTTTTACTCGACGATGCGAAAATCTGGAAAGTCGCCCGTGTAACTACGCCAGCGAGTTTCCACGCGTTCTACGCGGGCGGCAGTGGGCCCTCGCTCAGCCCAGCCATGCAGCTCGCGGATAGCTTGCTCTTCACCTTCGGCGAGCATTTCCACGGTGCCATCCGGTCGGTTACGCACCCACCCCGTGACTCCTAACCTGCGGGCTTCGCGCTGGGTGGAAGCTCGGAAATACACGCCCTGGACGCGACCGCGAACCAGTAGGTGGAGTTGCTTGAGGGACATTGGGGAGGCCTCCTTGCTAGCCAATGGCTCGCGTTTGGGCAACTCAGCAATAAAATTGTCGCGGTTGGGCTGCAATTTGAGCACCAGTGGATCCGGGCGACGTTTTTATGGTTCGATCAGTACGTGCCGCTCGACGAACAGCCACTGGCCGGAGGTGGGCAAGAGATCCGTGAGCTCAGGCTAGCGCTTGGGCGCCAAGTGCGAATCGCGCGCGCGCTCACCGAGGTGGGCAGTGCTCTCGGGTCCATCCAGGATCTGGATGAACTTTTGGAACTCATTCTGGCGAAGGTGGCCGAGGTGTTGGACGCCGACCGAGCGACTCTCTATTTGCTCGACGAGGCCAAGAAGGAACTCGTCAGTCGGATGGTGGTGGGAGGCATCGTGCGCTCAATCCGCTTGAAAGTCGGATTAGGCATTGCAGGCCTGGTTGCCCAGAGCGGCAAGGCAACGCGGGTCAAGAATGCGTACACCGATAAGCGTTTCGAGCCCGAATGGGACACGCTCACGGGCTACCGGACAACGAGCATCCTTGCGGTGCCGCTCAAGAACCACGTTGGCCGAACTATCGGCGTGATCCAGGTTCTGAATAAGAAGTCTGATGCAGAATTTTCTGACGAAGACGAAGAAACATTGAGTGCTCTTAGTACTCAGGCGGCCGTTGCCATCGATAATTCGCGTTTGTTTCTTTCGCAGATCCAAAAGAATAAGCAGCTTCTCGATACCAAGGAGGAACTAGAGCGGCGAGTGCGGGATCTTGAGCTCTTGTTCCAATTGGAACGAGCCACAGTCGGCGCTGACAGCATGGAACACCTGATTCAGGCGTTCCTCGCCAAAAGTGTCGTGGCCTGCGCCGCGTTGGGCGGCGCTGTGCTCCTGGTGGAAGAAGAGAGTGGGGACCTCACCGAATATGTTTTCGATGCCAAAACACCTGAGCTTTCGCTGCTCCATCTGAAATCGCGTGAGGGCTTCTTGGGCGCCTCGCTCACCAGGAACGAGGAGCTTTCAGTCACGAATGGCGAGCACAAAAGTTTCTGTGAGCGTGTCGAGGGGCGTTTTGGGTTTCCAATTACCTCGGCTCTCGCGATCCCACTCGATCCAGACTCAGCGCTCGGTGCGATTGGTCTTTTTAGCAAGGTCGCCGGGCAGAGTTTCACCACCGAGGACATGAGTTTGATGCGTTTGATTGCAGCGAATGCTGCCACGGCCATTCGGCTCTTCAACGCGCAGTTAGCCAGAGAGCGCACCCAGCGCCTCACCACCATCGGTCGACTCTTGTCTCAGGTGGTGCACGATTTCAAAACACCGATGACGGTGATCAGCGGCTACGTGCAAATGATGCAGGAAGCGAATGACCCCGCCGTGCGCCACCAGTACGGGCAGGAAATCTTGCAGCAATTTGTGGCGCTCACGGCGATGCAGCGCGAAGTACTGGAATTTGCGCGCGGTGAGCAAAGCGTGTTCATTCGGAAGGTTTATCTTGGGCAATTCTTTGAGGGCCTAAAACGTCAGCTTGAGTTGTTGCTGGAGGCACGGCCAATTGAGCTTGCCGTGCAGGTTGATACCAAGCTCGTGGGCTACTTCGATGAAGGGCGCGTGGCACGAGGAATTCTGAATCTGGCTCGGAATGCCATAGAGGCCATGGCTGAGAAGGGAGGCAGGCTGAGCCTCAAAGCCACTGCCCATGGCGATGTGCTCAGCATCTCGGTGACCGATTCGGGGCCTGGCATCCCGGAACACATCCGAGGGCGCCTCTTTCAATCCTTCGTAACCGCTGGAAAACAGGGGGGCACAGGTCTCGGCTTGGCCATCGTCAAGAAAATTGCGGAGGAACACGAGGGCAGTGTCGAAGTGAGCTCGTCAGAGAAGGGAGCGAGCTTCAAACTAACTTTGCCCCACGCGCTCCGCCAGCCGGCTTCGTCCAAGCCTCGACAACGATTGCCAAGCGCCAAGCCAAGGCGGAAAAATGGAGCGGACGCGTGACCTCCAATTTGCGTTTGCCGATGTTGCAGGAACACGCCCGCGCGCTTGAAACCTGTGTCTATTGTCCGAACCTGTGTCGCACCACTTGTCCTGTGTCTCGACAGAGCCCAACTGAAGTGCTCACGCCTTGGGGCAAAATGACGCTCGGATTTGACCTGGCGCGTTCGGGCTCTCAGGTGAACGGGCAAGAGTTCAGTCCCGTGTGGGGCTGCACAGGCTGCGGTGCTTGTACGTCGGCGTGTCGCCATGAAAATCCTGTTGAAACGAGCTTGTACGCAACTCGCGCTGAGGTGTTATCTCGCGGTGGTGAAATGCCGGGGGCTGCCGTTAGCGAGCGCAATCTCACGCTCCGAGCTCGATTGCATGAGCTGGAGCTCCACTTGGCGCCGCACAGGACAGTGCTCGATGCCGAAGCCCCCAGGGCAGTATTGTTGGGCTGTGCGTACGTCGCCGATCGCGAATTGCTGCCCATCATCTTGGGGCTCGTGCGCGAATTGCTCGGGCCGGTTCGGGTATTGAGTGCGTGTTGTGGAGCGCCCTTCCTGCACACAGGGCACGCGGCTGAAGCTGCGCTAGCTCTCGAAGATATGAAGCAAAAAATCAGCGGCTTAGAAGAGCTGATCGTTGTCGATCCGGGCTGCAAAGTGACGCTGGACCGAGCAAGTGCTGCGCCCTCGCGGCTGCTTCTCGACGTAGCGCTTGCCGCAAGCTCACGCTTTGAGCCGCTGGCCAACGATGAGCAGATCAGTTATCGGTGGCACGATCCGTGTCAGCTGGGTCGTGGTCTTTCCAAGTATGAAGAGCCGCGACGATTGCTTGAAAGAATAACGGGGATGGCACCCAGCGAATTTTCACAGAATCGAGGGAACGCCGTCTGCAGCGGCGGCGGCGGGGCGCTTCCTCGCAGCATGCCCGAGATCTCTTCGGGCATTGCCGACACTCGAATTCTGGACCATGACTCCCTCGGTGGGGGAACGATCGTGACGGCCTGTGGATCGAGTGTGCGCCGTTTTAGGTCTCGAGGTGCGGCGGTGCTTGATTTGCACCAGCTGCTAGCGCGCGCGCTGACTCACCATGGCTGAAATTCGCTCGCGTCATCGTCTGTCCGTCGCGGCCCGGGTACTGTTTTCGTACCTCTCCATCATGCTCGCTTTTGGGGTCGCTACGGGATGGACGGTGTTGGCGCTTCGAAGCGCCGCCAAAGAAGCGAGGCTAGTTCGTGCCGGGTATCTTCCGCTCGCGTTAGCTTTGAGCGAGCTCCAAGCCCAGCAGGATCAATACAACACCCAGCTGAACCACATCACCGCCGCACGGAATCCCACCGATATTCGGATGTGGTTTGAGTTCGCGAAGAAAGGGCGCCCCAAGAAATTTGGCGAAGTGCGGTCGCTCATTTGGAGTTCGTTTGGAACTGCGGAAGACGCCACCACACGGCGCTCGGGCAGTGCTCTGGCCGCTGAAACGATTGCTCTTGAAAAGGCTGCAGAGGCCGACACCGAGCGACTCGCCGGCCTCTTCCAGCTACTCGATCGCCGAGATCTGGTCGCAGCCGAGGCGCTCCGCGATGATCTGGCTAGAAGCGGGCTGAGAATCAAAACGAACCTAGTGAGCTTTGGACGGCGTGTTCAGGGCGATGTGGACGAATTGGACCGGGAAGCGCTGGCCAGGGAGCGGCAATCCAATCAGATCCTTCTGGGTTTGGCATCGCTGGCGCTCGGCGTCGGGTTTATCATGACGCTCTATGCCCAACGTGTGCTCCGGCCATTAGCGGCTGTCACAGCTCGCGCGAAAGCCGTCGCCGAGGGAGACCTCAGGCCACGTCCGGTGCTTACAGCTCATGATGAGCTGGGTGACCTTTCGCAGACATTTGAAGACATGGTGGCGGCGATCGCTCAAGCGAATCAGCAGTTGCTTGCCAGTGAACGACTCGCCACCATCGGCAAGATGGCGGCGCATGTGACACACGAAGTTCGGAATCCACTCTCGTCGATTGCCCTCAATTTGGAACTTTTGGCTGAGGAAATTCCCGGAGAAAATAACGAGGCCAAGGCATTGTTGCGTGCCATCGATAAAGAAGTGGATAGGCTGACGGCCTTAAGCGACCAATATCTCTCGATGGCCAAGAAGGAGCCACCCAATCTGCTTGCGGAGGACTTGGTGGCGATTGCAGCTGAGGCTGTTCAATTCAACCAACGTGAGCTCTTGCATCACGGAGTGCGCGCCACGCTCGAATCGGCTGCTGACTTGCCGAATGTGAGAGTGGATGAGGCACAGATCCGTCAGGCGCTGTTGAATCTGATGCGCAACGCCCGTGAAGCGATGCCAAGTGGTGGAGTCCTCGCCCTCAGCGTGTCACACGCGCCTGACGGTGGGGTCCAGTTGTGCGTCGAAGATGAAGGTGAGGGTATGGCGGCGGCCGTTCAGGGACGCGTATTTGAGCCGTTCTTTACCACTAAAGGGCGCGGCACCGGCCTCGGCCTTGCGGTCGTGAAGCAAATCGTCACGGCGCACTCTGCGACGATTGAATGCGAGAAGCGCGAACCGAAGGGCACTCGCTTTCGAGTGGTATTCCCCGCGAGCATCACCTGTGACGCGCCGCCGAGCACACGAAGCGTTGTTGGAGAGGGCACTTTAGAAGCATGAAGATTTTAGCACTGGCAACCACCAATCAGGGCAAGGTGAAAGAGCTGCGGGAGTTATTGGCGCACCTGCCGATTGAAATTCGAACGGTCACGGAGCTCACCGGGGACAAATTCGAGGTCGACGAAACGGAGGACTCGTTCGAAGGCAACGCGCGCTTGAAAGCTGAAGCGGCACTTCGAGCGACGAGCCAGATCGTCATGGCCGATGATAGCGGTCTCATGGTAGATGCGCTCGCAGGAGGTCCCGGCGTGCGCTCTGCGCGCTACGCGGGCCCCGGCGCAACCGATGCACAGAATCTGACGTTGCTGTTGCAGGAGCTGCGCGGTGTTCCTGCACCTTCGCGTGGAGCTCGGTTTGTGTGCGCGATCGCGGTGGTTGCACCCGGGCTCCCGCTCGTCACGGTGCGCGGAACGCTCGAAGGAACCATCGCAGACGCGCCAAGCGGCTCGGGTGGCTTCGGGTACGATCCCGTGTTTGTTCCAGACGGCTACGCGCCCCGGACGCTGGCCGGACTTTCTGCCGCTGAGAAGAATGCCATCAGCCATCGAAGCCGAGCCCTCACCCAGCTACGGGGCGTATTGGAGTCGTGGTCTCATTGACCCCCATGCTTTCCCTGTGTTAAGCGACCGCCGCCGTCAGGGCACTCGTGCAGCAAGAATGGAAAGACGTCGGCCGTTATGGCACCCTCGGGTTGGAGCTCGCGCTCAGCGTCCTTTTTGGAATGTTTCTCGGTCGCTGGCTGGATGGCAAGTTCGGCACTGGACAGTGGCTCACCCTGATAGGCCTTGCTTTCGGCCTAGCTGCCGGTATCAGAGCGGTGTTGCGAGCCCTTCGGCAAGCTAACCTCGCTGCCGGCAAAGAAGAAGAGCGGCTGCGGCGCGCACGCAAAGAGTTTCATGAAAACGACCCTCGCTAACCACCGCCTCTATTCCAGCCTGGATAGGACCACGCAGGCGGTTCTCGGTTTGGGCGTATTCGGAGCCCTGCTGACGCTCGTTTGGGTTGGATGGGTTCAGGCGCTCAGCGTGTTCCTCGGTTCGCTGATGGGCGCGGCAAATCTCTGGGTGCTCTCCAGGTTGGTGCCTCGGCTGATGGCTTCTGATGGCCCCAAAGGCACCTGGGCTGTCCTTTCAGCGCTCAAGGTGGCGGTGCTGCTCGCACTCGTCGCGCTGCTCGTATCAACTTCGCTCGTCAACTTGTTATTTCTTTGTCTTGGTTACGTATCCGTCCCGCTTGGCATCGTGGTGGGGCAACTGTTTCCCACGCACCAAGCTAACGAGGAGCGCTAAATGCCCGAACATACTAGCTGGCTTACGCTAATTCTCGCGCACATGAAGCAGACGCTCGCGCACAACGCAGACTTGTTGGGCGCGTCGGTGATCGGCCATGTGAGTCCCACTTGGCACAGCTTTGAGCCGCTTTTCGCCGCTCTTTTTGCCCTGGTCTTGGTGCTCGGGTTCTCTTTCGTCGCACGTGCCAAATTGGTGAAGGCTGATGAAGCAGTGGTTCCTGATTCGGGTCTGACGATCAGAACATTCGTGGAAGCATTCCTCGAGTATTTTTACGAGCTCGCTAAGAGCGTGCTGGGCCCCGAGCGCGCCAAGAAATATTTTCCCATCATTGGCACCTCAGCCATGTTCATATTTTTTTCCAACGTGCTCGCGCTGTTGCCAGGCTTTCCGGTGGCCACGAGTAGCCTCAACGTCACACTGGGCTGCGCGCTCGTCGTCTTCGTGCTTTTTAATCTGTATGGCCTCATCGAAAACGGCTGGTCGTACCTCAAGCACCTGGCGGGCCCTGCTTGGTACCTTGTCCCACTCATCCTGCCGATTGAAGTCATTTCGCTGTGCGTGAGGCCGGTCACCCTGGCCGTGCGTTTGATGCTCAACATGAGCGTCGACCACCTGATCCTCTCGATTCTTCTGGGGCTGTTTGCCTTATTAGTACCTGTGCCCCTGATGGTTCTCGGGATACTGGTCGTCGTCCTGCAAACGCTCGTGTTCACCCTGCTCACGTGCATTTACATCGGGCTTGCTACCGAGCACGAAGAGCATTAGCAGGGGCGTTTGGATTTTAGAGATCCCACCAAAAAACGGTGGCTCTCGGAAGGGAAAGGCGTTAAGCCTGCCCCCGCCTGGCTCAAAAATAGAAGGAGACCTTACGAATGTCGAAGAATAAGTTGGCCCTCAGTACCGCCCTCATGACCACTCTGGTGAGCACCTCTGCGTTTGCACAGGAGGCAGCTGGCGCTGGTGCCAATCAGTACAGCGCTCAAGCTATGGCCGCTATCGGCGCCGGCTTCGCGATGGGCCTTGCCGTTCTAGGTGGTGGCTTGGGCCAGGGCAGAGCAGTGGCTGCCGCGCTCGAAGGCATCAGCCGTAATCCCGGTGCTGCGCCTCGCATTCAAACTCCGATGATTCTCGGGTTGGCACTGATCGAGTCGCTCGTGCTGTTTGCGTTCGCACTTGCGTTCTTGCTTCAAGGCAAGATCGGCTAAGCGCAAAGCTTCTCAAGTCGGAATCTCCGTGTCGAGTCGGAGCAGAGGGTCAGCGCGTTGCTGACCCTTTCGGTTATTCCGCGTTCTTGCCGCGAATTGTTGCGCTGGGCTTAACCTGTGAACGAGAAAGAAAGCTCGTGCTCACACACGCGAAAGGTGTCCCCATCGTCGATGACTTTGCGTTGGACCTTTGAGCCCTTGAATTCAACGCCGTTGGTCGAACCCATATCAACGATGTAGTACTGCCCGTTTGAGAACTCGATGAGCGCGTGTTGCCGCGAAACATTCGGGTCCTTGATCGTGAGATCGCTGGCATTTTTACCCCGGCCGATCACAAATCGATCCTTATTCACCGTGAAGAGCTGACCCTCGTAGCGGACCATCAGGGTCCTCGTGCCGGCCCCGGTTGGCCCTGCAGATGGAAGGGGAGGTGGTGCTTGTTTTGGCGGCGGCAGACTCTGCCCACCTGGCTTTGCAAGTGGTGGGACGCGCTGCGTTGGCACGGCTGCCTGTGACGCGGGCCCTGGTGGTGGCGGCGGAAATCCGCGTGGTAGTGGTGGCGGCGGTGGCGGTGGCGCCTTCGGAAGGGGCCCTGCTTGGGAGCCCGAGGTCGCGGTGGTGGGCGGTAAGTGGGGCGGTGGTGGTGGCGGCCCCGCGTGAGAACCTGTGGTTGTTCCAGAGAGGGTCCCAGGCCCGGGCGGAGGTGGAGCTGCTGCCGGCAATCGACCTGGGGGCGCGACAGCTAGGGCCGGTGGGAGAGGTGGTGGGGTAACTGTCGACGGCTGGGGTGGCACGGTCTCCGAATTGACAGCCGGCATGTTGGTTAACGTCGACCCGGGACCCGCGTAGCCCCGCTGCCGAACGTACTGCTTCATCGCATCGTTGATCAGGTAGTCGACGGAGCATTCAAGCTCCTTGGCCATTTGCTCGAACTTCTGCCAAAGGGCATCCCGGCAGTGAAACGAGCGTGGCGTCTTTTTGTGTGGCTCGGTTGTCATGAACGAAATTTCAGCCCTTCTTGGGTCCGCTCTTGCCTGCTGTCGACTTCGCCTCAAGGCGTGTTGCCATCGCCGGCTTCACACAGAACTCCACGTACTCTCCGAGTGTTTTCACGTCTTTTGCTTCGCCACCTACTGTGCACTTCCATTCGCAATCTTCGGCCGTTTTCGCGCACTCGGGGACGGGGGTGGTGTCGGTAGCATAGGCAGAAAGCTCGGGGATCTGGCTGGCTACGCCATGTTTGTAGAAGTAGCCAAGTGCGGACAGGCGCACCTGAATAGGGTTGCCATCCGCTGAGTAACGTTTGACGAGCTCTTCAGCCGGAGTGGAGCCTTTCATTTCACCAATCAAGGACCCGTACTCGAGCGGCTCAGAAAGCGCCATGTTGGCGGCACGTCCGATCTGCACCATGAATTCTGCGAGCTGGCTCGTGTCGCTCATCTTGAGCACTAGCTCAGCTGCCACCCAGCGCACCTGCCATCGCTTGTTAGAGAAGAGTGAGAAAAGCTTTTCAACGACGAGCTTGCGCGGCATCTCGCCCACTCGCGCCAATGCCACCTGCCGGACCATGTCCGGCGTCTCGTCGTTACCAGCGATGCCAAGCAAGATATCGGCGTGTTCGGTGCTGTTGCGGTTAACGTTCCCTTCAAGCGCCGCGAGCGCCGCTGCGCGACGCTTGGGTTCGGCGGCGCCATTTTGCGCGAACGCGAGCAAGAAGCTCACGACCGATTTCCCGCCCACTTTTTTCATCGAAGAGAAGACTCGCAAGAGCTCCTCTTCTTGGAAGGCCGCGAGTTGCTTCTGGAACTGCGCGGGCGTCGGAGTGAGCTTCGAGATCTTGTTTTGCTCGCTCACATAGGCGCGTTTTTCCGCGAGCCAAGTAGGTGAATCGACCGTCTTGCCAACGACCACCAGCGCATCGCTCGCCTTGTCTTTGGTCGTTTGGTTGCCAAGGTCAGCAATGAGCTGCGCGATGCGATCAATCTTGGGGGCGCCAGGAACGATGAGGGTGGGGAGCAGTTGAGCTCCGTCGTTCTTCAGCTCCTTCATGACTTGCTCGACGCCGTAAAGCTGAGAGCTGTCATCCATCTTTTCAGCAAAATTGACCATGCACCATTCAGCGAGCTTGGTGCGCAGCTTGGCACGGGCGTCGTCGTTCAGCAGACTCTTGTCTTCATGAATCAAGAGCGAAAACGCGGCATCCTTGAAAGGGTACGAGGTGTCCACGCCGCGCCCTTGGTTGACCGCTGCGGGAGGACGAGACATCTCCTCAAGCAGAATGGCGACCACCGCATCCAGCAGCTTCTGGCGTTCGGCTGGCGGCAATTGCGCGATGGTATTGATGACTCCAGGCGAATCCTCACCGCCTTCAAGTCCAATGCGTCGCCCCTTGCGTGGCTTCATCTCGATGAGCGTGCGTACAGCTTCCACGCGAAGCTCAAGCGGGTACTTGTCGTGGTTGACGACGGCGATGAGCCGTCGCGGGCCCTGAGAGCGATTCGCCCACCTGTGAACATCGTCCTTTGAGATGGCGCAGCCAACGAGCGACGAAGCGCCCACCAAAACAGAAACGAGAACGAACGCTGAACACGCCCGTTGGAGCCTTCGAACCATGGGTGTTCTCCGAGAGAGCTTCAATAAAACCGACATCATGCCCAACGTTCAGTTTAGAGCTGAACGTTCAGGAGAATACAGGCTCAATGCGCCCGTTTGCGCGTTAGATAAGCGCATCCGGTTCCGATCAGTCGGCCGGTTCAGCGCAGGCCGGTAGCTTGGGGGGTCACATATTCTTTGGCTCTTTTCGATGTGTTACTGTAGGTGTACGTAGTCTTATGTCGGCGCGCCTTTTTGCTCTTCGAGATCCCCAGCCAGAGTCAACCAGGCTTGGGCACGATCAGCCTGGCGTACCCGCAGTTTTTCGGCGCGGCCGTGAAGCCGCAGCCTTGCTCCTGTTCGCGGTGGCGGTGTTCGCGACCCTGGCTCTGGCCAGCACGCGCCTTGATCCTAACGACCCGACCATCACCGGCTCGGATTGGATGGGGCCAGCCGGCTCCGCGCTCGGGCAGTTTTTAGTTCGAGGTTTCGGCCTAGCAGCCTGGCTGGGTCCCCTAGATTTGGTGCTGATTGGCATTCCGCTATTGCGCGGGATGCCGTCACGGGCGCTCGGCTTTCGCATCACTGGAGACTGGGTCGTGGCGATTATCGCCGCGGCGTTGTTGCAGGTGACACTTCCGGACACGCGCGTTTTTGGTTCGACGCTGGTCGGGGGAAACGTCGGATTGCTCTTTGGCGAATTGATGCGAGGGATGTTTTCTGCGCCAGGTTCCTTCCTAGTGGGAAGTACCGCGATAGGGCTTATCCTGATCGGCCGCAGCAGCTTCTCCTTCATCGCTACGTGTCATCGTCTCGCTCGGCTGATGCAGGTGCTGTATTTGAAGTGCGGACAAGTACTCGGTCGGCTCTCTACAGTATGGATTCAGGCTAACACCGAACGCAGCGAAAAACGTGAGAGCTTGAGGCGCCAAGCGCTGCCACGTGTCGACGCCCACCGAGTTGATGACGCCACGTTGCTGCACCTCCAAGACGACGCTTCGAGTTGGATCCCCATCGAGCAGACGGGAGCTCCGCCGTTGGCCCTTTCCGAGGCGCTCCGGCGCGGCATGGCAACGCCCTATGAGGCGTTCTTGTCTGGATTGGAGCCCAAATCAGCTGTGGTCGGTGCAGCGAACCAGCGTCGAGCGCAGGCTCCACCCCCTGCCGACGATTCGCTGACTCCGGAAACGCCCAAAGCGCGTGTGCCGGAAAATGAGCTGGAAGATGAAGAACCCGTGAAGCCTGAAGCGGCACCGACTCCGGTTCGCCGCGCGCCCGCACGTCCAGCTGCCGTTGCCGGACCAACCATCATTGACACCTCTCCCGAGCGGGAGGTGAAACGAACCCCGCCGAGTGTCGAGCCAAAGCCACGCAAGAGTGCCGGATTCGTCTTGCCAGCGTCAGACCTTCTGGCACCCCCCTCTGAGATAACGACAGTCATTGATCGCGACCGAGTGTTGGAGCTGTCCCGTAAACTCGAAAAGACGCTCGCAGATTACGGTGTTTTGGCGAAGGTCGAAGAGATCCATCCCGGCCCCACCGTGACGACCTACGAGGTGTCACCTGAGGCGGGCACCAAGGTGAGCCGGGTCTCCGCGCTTTCCGATGATCTGGCGCTCGGCCTCTCGCGCAAGGTGCGCATCATTGCGCCCATTCCTGGGAAAAATCGCATTGGATTTGAATTGCCGAACGATGAGCGCGTTCCAGTCAGCCTGCGCGAGCTGGTGGAGGACAAGCGCTTCGAAGCGCTCGCCAAAACGGCTCCGCTGCCCGTGGTGCTAGGCAGAGATATCGTCGGGGCACCCTTCTACGGTGACTTGGCGTCGATGCCTCACGTGATCGTTGCGGGAGCCACGGGCGCTGGAAAGAGCGTGGGGCTGAACGTGATGCTCGCGAGCTTGCTGTTCTGCCGCACTCCCCAGGATCTGCGCTTCCTGATGATCGATCCCAAAGTGGTGGAGTTGGCGCCGTTCGACGGCATTCCTCACATGCTACTGCCCGTCGTCACGGACATGAAGCAGGCAGCGACCGCGCTCAAATGGGCGGTGAATGAAATGGAGCGTCGTTATCAGCTTTTCGCGGGCGCGGGCACCAAGAACATCACCACCTACAACCGTTGGGCGGAACGCGTTCAATCGGGGGAGATCGCTGCACCCAAGGCCTCGGAAGTCCTGGCGCTTTCCGCGGACGGCGCCTTGGTGAACATCCCCAGCGCCAAGGATGGCAGCGACGGGCTGATCTTGCCGGGAAAGCTTCCGTACATCGTCATTGTCGTTGATGAGTTTGCTGATCTGATGATGCAGCAAGGCAAAGACGTTGAGGTGTGTGTGGCGCGGTTGGCGCAAAAGGCG
>JBBSBI010000050.1:0-28425 GCA_038251425.1 Polyangiales bacterium | reverse complement strand
GGGCCGCGCTGCGGCGACGGAGTTTTTCAGGCAGCATCCGGCGAGGTTTGCGACAACGGCATCAATCTCACCAGTCACGCGCCCATCGCCGACACCACGGCCTGCGCGCCTGGCTGCAAGAAGCCTAACTTCTGTGGCGACGGCATCGTCGATGGTCTGTTTGGTGAAGCCTGCGACAACGGTGTCAACGCTGGTGGCTACGGTCTGTGTGCCGCTGAGTGCCGCCTGGGTGAGTACTGTGGCGACGGCATTAGGAACGGCCCCGAGCAATGTGATGACGGCAACAAGGAGGCCAACGATGGTTGCTCTCCGGGTTGCACGACCGGCTTACGTTAAGAATGCGCTAGGACATTATTTGACTGAGCCGGGCGCCGCCGAGCTATCCTGCACGCACGCACAGTGCTAAGGCGAGACTCAGGAGGAGCCAAAAATGCCGTGCTTGCATGAACCAACGAGGTCCGGAGCGACGCTTAGTCTGCCTGAGTTTAGGCTGAGCCACCCAGTGTCCCAAGCTTCCTTCGAGAGCGCGTTCCTGCGCGGGCGAGAGCCGAGCCCCATTGAGCAAGCTCTCGCTGGCTCGCGGCGCTACGCACTCTGCCAGGGTGATGCGGTGGAGTTCTTGAAGTCTCTCCCATCGAGTTCGGTAGATTTGATCGTTACCGACCCGCCGTATGAGTCACTGGAGAAGCACCGTGCGATCGGCACGACCACCCGGCTCTCCCACAGCAAAGCCTCCAGCAACAATTGGTTTCAAATCTTCCCGAATGAGCGCTTTCCCGAGCTCTTCGCCGAGCTCTATCGCGTACTGAAGAATCACTCCCATCTTTATCTCTTCAGCGATCAGGAGACGATGTTTGTCGTGAAGCCAATCGCCGAACGCGCCGGTTTCCGCTTTTGGAAGCCGATTGTTTGGGATAAGCAGAAGATTGGCATGGGCTATCACTACCGCTCGCGTTACGAATTTGTTTTGTTCTTTGAAAAGGGCAAAAGGAAGCTTTTGGACTTGGGTGTTCCCGATGTGCTCAGCTATCCGCGTATCCACCGTGGCTACCCCACTGAGAAGCCCTGGGAAGTGTCGCAAGTGTTGATCACTCAAAGCAGCTTGCCTGGGCAAGTCGTGCTGGATCCGTTCATGGGCTCGGGATCTGTGGGCGTTGCAACGCTGCGCAATCAGCGGCGTTTTTTGGGCAACGATCTGTGCCAAGAAGCCCTCGAGGTGGCGGGTTCTCGGCTGGCGGCCGAGACACCATCACCGGCACGGCTGGCGGCCGAGGTGCCATGACGGGCAACGAGTACAAGCGGCTCATCGCGCAGTACGTCGTGAAAGAGTACGGCTCGAAGGTGAAGGTGTACGATGAGGTGAATATTGGCACCTCGATCATCGGCAAACAGCGGCGCGTGGATTTTCTGATCGTGGAGCCGCTCACCAATCGAGCGCTCGCCATTGAGTGCAAGTATCAGGATTCAAACGGGACGGCCGACGAAAAGATCCCGTACACGTTGCAGGATATGGCAACGTTGCGCATGCCCGCAGCGGTGGTGTACGCGGGCGTCGGGTTCTCAGAAGGTGTGCTGCATCTGCTCCAGAGCTCCGAATACGCCGCCTATTGCCAGCCTTCGGCAACGCTCGGCAAGCTGGCCCGGCAGAAGGGACAGATCAACAGCGGAACCTGGCAGCTGGATCATGTGCTCGCAGTGACCTTCCAGTGGTGGGATTTGTTGATCGGCAACAAGCCTGAAGTGGTGCTTGCTCAGAATTTCAGCGTACCTGAAGTGGTGCTCGCCGAGAATTTCAGCGTGCCCGACGTTGCTTCCGTCCAACCTGCGGACTCAGCCCCGATCGAACAGGCTCCTCCTCTAGCCGCGCGCAGCGCAGCCGCAGATGCCCCGGAAATCAGTCAAGTGCGCGCCGCCCCTAGCAGCGACCCAATTATCGGGAGCGCGCCAGGTTTTGAAACTCAGCTCAGCCTGAACAGCACGAAAGCTAAAGTGCCGTTTGGGCTAATCGATTGACTATTGATTGACGACTTTGGCGCCCGTCTGGCGAAATGGTGCCCAGGCCATCGGATCTTCATCCCCGAGCGCACCCGTCACATAAACGAACTTGAGCTTCTTCAACTCCTTGAGCTCAGGCACCTTGGCCACTTTGGTACGCTGAATGCTGAGCCGCTCCAGCTGCTTCATGCCAGAAATTGGCGAAAGATCGGCCACCTGGGTGTCATCCAACGTCAGCTCTGAAAGGAGCGTGAGGCCCGCAATCGGGGCGAGATCAGCCACCTCGGTGTGGCCTAAGTCGAGACGATCCAGATGAATAAGCTTGGCGAGCGGCTTCAGGTCAGAAACGTGGTTGCGCGAAGCGCCGAGCGATTCAAGAGCAGTGGCCCCCGAAATCGGCGAAAGATCTGAATACTCACCCTTGCCCAAAAATAACTCTTTCAAGTTCGTCATGTGAGGGAAAAGACAGATATCTAGCTCGTTCAAACTCACGTTCGCCAGGTTGAGCGAGCGGAGGCGCTTCAAATCCGCTTTCGTAACATCACCCGTCGGCTTCTGGAGCTTCAGCCGCACGGCGGCTTCAAAATCAGGCGAGGGAAAGCTCACCACGTCAAAAGCCGGACAATCCGCGGCTAACTTCTTGGGCTTCGCTTCCGGCGTGGGTGCTCGGGCTGCGCTCGGAGGCGGCGTTGGGGCTGGCGTTGGAAGCTCCTTCGCACTTGGAGCGGGCAGCTCTTTGGTTTCAGCTGCCGGAGGCTTCTGTTCATCACATGCCATCGTCAGTGTACAGACAACGAACAGCGTGAGTGCGGACTGGCAACTGAGGTGCATGGTGGCGGACTCTAACATCCGTAGCAGCCGCAGGAAAACCAGCTGGTGTTTCGGGTCAAATTCAGGGTAAACGCCCAATCCGTGAACATTTTCACCGCCATTGTCTTGGGGATTGTTGAAGGCCTCACCGAATACCTCCCCGTATCGTCGACCGGGCATCTCATCCTGGTCAGTCGTTGGCTAGGCGAAACGGGTGAGGCGTCTAAATCCTTCGATGTGGTGGTTCAGTTTGGGGCAATTATGGCGGTAGTTGTGCACTACCGCGCGCTCCTCTCCCAGCGATTGGGCAAGCTGGTGCGGCGTGAGCCGGGATCGGCACAGTTGTTCCTGGGTTTGCTGCTCGGCTTTCTGCCTGCCGCCGCGGTTGGGCTCACGCTCGCGAGCTGGATCAAAGCACGTCTGTTTGGGCCGCTACCGGTTGCCTTCGCGCTTGCCGCTGGAGGCGTCCTCATGCTGGTGGTCGAGTACACGGTTGGCAAACGCCAGCGAGAGCTGGAGGATGATCTTAACGCGGTGACACTGCCCCGGGCGTTCTTAATTGGTGTTGGGCAATGCTTATCACTATGGCCCGGTACTTCGCGGTCGATGTGCACGATCGTGACTGGCCAACTGTGTGGTCTTTCCACGCGAACGGCGGCTGAGTTTTCGTTCTTGTTGGCACTACCAACACTGGGCGCGGCGACTCTCTATGAAGGCTGGAAGGCGCGCCAGGTGCTGATGGACGGCGTGGGTGCCGTCAATCTTGCAGCCGGTTTGTGCGCGTCATTTTTCGTGGCCTGGGCCGTCGTGGCCACCTTTTTACGCTACCTGACTAAACATGGCCTGGCGCCTTTCGCTTACTATCGCTTGCTGCTCGCGCTGATCGTGTTCTGGTTCGCGGCTTAGTTTTTGATTTCCGCGCCGAGGTAGGCACTCTTGATCCTGGGATTCTGTGCTAGCTCAGCGGCTGGCCCGTGGAGCGAGATCGTGCCGGTGACCATGCAGTAAGCACGATTAGCAACCTGCAGTGCTAATCGCGTGTTCTGCTCCACTAGCAGGATCGTGAGGCCGCTCTTCGCAATTTTTACGATGCTCTCGAAGATTTGGGTCACCAAAATCGGTGCGAGCCCGAGGCTGGGCTCGTCGAGCAAGAGCAGCTTGGGCTCGGCCATCAACGCGCGCCCCATCGCTAGCATTTGCTGCTCGCCGCCGGAGAGTGTTCCCCCTTCCTGCTTCATGCGCTCCCCGAGACGCGGAAAGAGCGCCACAGTCCGCTCCAGATTCCGGCTGACCCGCCCTGCATCGCGACGATGGGGAAAGGCTCCGAGCTCCAGATTCTCTCGCACGGTGAGCTGCGGAAAAATCGCGCGACCTTCGGGCACCAGTGAAACACCGAGCTCCACGATTTCATGCGTCGGCAGGCTCCGCACTTCCCTACCCAACACTAGAATGCTCCCGCTGCTCGGTTCGAGCAAATGCATGATGGCTTTGAGCGTGGTGGACTTACCTGCACCGTTCGCGCCAATCAAAGCCACAATTTCGGACGGCGCCACCTCCAGTGAAATGCCCTGAACGGCCTTGATTCCGCCATAAGCGACGGCAAGCGCCTCAATTTTGAGCGCGTGTGCATCCGCCATCAGTGCCCTCCGAGCTGGCGTGCTTCGCCCTGCTCGTTTGGATCGGCGCCGAGATAAGCCGTCAATACTTTCGGATCGTTCTGCACCTCGCTCGGCAGGCCTTCAGCGATGGTTTCCCCGTGGTCCATCACGTGCACGCGATCACACACTTGCATCACGACCGCCATGTTGTGCTCCACTAAGACCAAGCTGAGCTTGAGCTCCTGCCGCAACTGGCGTAAAAGCCCTGTGAGCACCTCGGCTTCTGAACTGTTCAGGCCGGCTGCTGGCTCATCGAGCAAGAGCACCTCAGGGCCGAGCATCAGTGCGCGCGCGATTTCGAGCCTCCGCTGCGAGCCATACGGCAAGCTGGCAGCATCTTCCCGAGCTTGCCCTTCCAACCCAAAGAACTCCAACAGCTCACGCGCCCTTTTCTCCAGCCGCGCCTCATCTTCATCAAACACGCGCGTTCGAAACAAACTGCTCAAGAGGCCGCCCTTCCCCTGCTTCTGCCCGGCGACCATCACATTCTCGAGCACCGTCATCGAACCAAAAATACGAATATTCTGAAACGTGCGCGCGATGCCCCGTGCCGCAATCTGAGCCGGCCCCTCACCCGTGATGTCGCGATCCGACAGGAAGATCCGGCCCTCTTCCGGGCGATAAACACCAGTTATCAAATTGAATACGGTCGTTTTCCCGGCACCATTCGGGCCAATCAGCCCAAAAATCTCAGCGCGCCCCACCTGCCAAGAAACACCGGAAACAGCGCGCAACCCGCCGAAAATCTTGCCCACTCCTTCCAGGCGCAACAGGCTCATGGGAGCGACCTCGCGCGCTTCTTCCCGAGCAATAACGCTCGTAACGACAGCTCCCGCCGCCCCAAGATCCCCTGCGGACGCAGGATCATGATCAGCACCAATAAGCAGGAATATAAGATGAGCCGGTATTCCTCTAGATCGCGCATCGCTTCCAGGCTCACCGCCAAGAACACGCCACCAATGACCGCCCCGGTGATCGACCCCAGCCCACCGACGATGATCATCACCAGCATATCGACGGATTTTTCGAACTTAAAATCATCCGGCCGCACACCGGCTTGCATGTGAGCAAACAGGCCGCCTGCAATCCCGGCAAAGGCCGCACTCAAGGCAAATGCCATGACCTTCAAGCGCGTGGTTTGGACGGCGCTGGCCTCCGCAGCAATTTCATCTTCCCGAATCGCACGCAGCATTCTGCCCGTCTGTGAAAACGTGACATTGGCGACCAGTAGCGTCACCACGAACGCCCAGAAAAATACCCAGAAAAACGTTGTGTACGCAGGCAGCCCGGCGCTCCCATTTCCGAAATAGCCTGTGGCCGCACCCAAGCGTTCCTGGTTAGTGAAGAAGATGCGAATGATCTCCCCAAACCCCAGAGTGACGATCGCTAAGTAATCACCCTTCAGCCTGAGGCTTGGGATCCCCACCAGAATCCCGGTCAGCCCCGCGGCGAGCGCGCCAAACAGCAACGCCAGATTAAAGACGACGGCGTCGCCCAAGCCCGGGCCCAGCGCGCCCACCAGCCAAGGGCGCACTTCCACACCAAAAACTGCGGCCGCATACGCACCCACCGCCATGAAGCCGGCATGACCAATCGAGAATTGACCGGTGGTGCCGTTGATCAGGTTGAGCCCCACGGCAAGAATAATGTTGATGCCGGCGAGCATCAAGATCCGCACCACGTACTCGATCAGGAATCGATTCGCCAGCTCTTGAGCGAGATAGAGCACCAGGATAACGCCCAGCCCCGAGGCCATGCGCCGAGCCCAACGCATTTAGACTTTCTCCTGACGCACAGTTCCCAATAACCCCTCAGGCTTGAACAGGAGGATCACGATTAAAATAGCGAAAATAATGGCATCTCGATAATCCGGCGAGAGGTAGCCCGCTGTCAGTTGTTCCGCCAACCCGATCAAAAGGCCGCCCAACATGGCACCGGGGATGCTGCCAATCCCACCCAGCACGGCCGCCACAAACGCCTTAAGCCCCGTGAGCACACCGATCAGCGGATTGACGATGATCTGATCCAACCCAAACAAGATGCCGCCTGCTGCTGCGAGGGCTGAGCCGAGCGCAAAGGTAACGCTGATCACGCGATTGGTGTTGATCCCCATGAGCCGCGCCGCCGCAAGATTCATCGATACGGCGCGCATGGCTTTTCCAGTCCAAGTGCGGTGCACCAACCAATAGAGCCCCCCCATACAGAGAATCGCGACGCCAAAGATGGCCACCTTGATGTTCGTCAGGATCACGCCCCCGAGATCGAATCGAACTTCCTTCAAGATCGGTGGGTAATATTGAGGATTCGGCGAAAAGATCAGCATCCCCAGATTTTGAAGCAAGAGGCTCATGCCAATCGCCGTGATCAACGGCGTGAGGCGGGGCGCATGCCGCACGGGCCGATACGCCACTCGCTCAATCAGCACCCCTAAGGCGCCACAGGCCAACATTGAGAACACGAGGACCAACAGCGCTAAATAGGGCGGGAATCCCGCGGTTTGACGCTCCACGCCCAAGGCTCGTGAGGTGTACAAACCCACGTAGGCTCCCACCATGAACACCTCGCCGTGCGCGAAATTGATGAGGCGGAGCACGCCGTACACCATCGTGTAACCGAGAGCCATCAGGGCATAAACAGAGCCCAGGGAGAGCCCGTTGATAATCTGCTGCAGGAACTCCGTCACGGCGCCATCATGGCTTCAAACTTGGCGGCTCCCCCTGAGATCTTCAAGACAACCGCGCTCTTTTTGGCATTTCGCCCAGCGTCGATGGTGATGTTGCCAGTGACACCCGCCACATCCTTCACCCGAGCCAGTTCATCGCGAATTGCTTTCGGGGTGATCGTGGGTGCCTTGTTCATCGCCTCAACAAGGACCATGAGCGCGTCGTAACCTAGAGCGCCGAGGCCAGTTGGGGGCTCGCCGTACTTCTTGGTGAAATCCGCAACGAATTTCTTAGCCTTGGGCGTCGCCATGTCGGGGGCGAAGTGGTTTGAAAAATAGGAGCCATCCAACGCGTCGCCGCCGATCTTGAACAGATCCGGGGCATCCCAGCCGTCGCCTCCCAGCAGCGGAACCTTGAGACCAAGCCTCTGGGCGGTCTTGGCGATCGCGCCCACCTCCGCGTAGTAGCCTGGCACAAACATCGCTTCCGGGTTACCAGCTCGAACCGCTGTTACCTGCGCGCTAAAATCCGTGTCGCCCGCGCTGTAGGATTGCTCCACGTTGATCGTGCCACCGAGCGCTACAAAGGATTTCTTGAAGGCCTCGGCGAGCCCGATTGAATAATCGTTGCGCACATCCTTGATGATCGCGACGCGACTAATTTTCAGGTTCTCACGCGCAAATTTGGCCATCACCAGGCCCTGAAAGGGGTCAAGGAAGCAAACCCGGAATATGTAATCTCCGACTTCGGTCACTTTCGGATTGGTGGATGAAGGCGACACCATCGGGATCTGGCGGCGCTGCGCGACTCGCCCACCCGCCAAGGAAAGGCTCGACGCCACTTCCCCTAGCAACGCCACCACCTTCTCCACATCGATCAATCGCGACACGGCATTAGCAGCCTCCGCGGAATCGCCGCGATCATCGAGCGTCACCAGCTTGAGCTTTCGACCCTTCACGCCACCCTTCTGGTTCACTTCATCAATGGCCAACCGAATCGCCTTGTCCGTGTCTTGGCCAAAGTGCGCGATGCTGCCGGTCATGGCGGCGTAGTGGCCAATCACAATCTCTCCGGGTTGCTGCTCGGCAGCGCCGGGTGCTCCGCCACCCGCAGGCTTGCAGGCAGTCGCCGTTAGAAAGAGCGCGCCAGAACCGATCAAAAGCTTTCGACGTTGCACCATACTCGGGCATTCCCTTCGTTTAGCCCGGTTGGGCTTTCTCTCCGGTTCGCTTAACACAGTGGGGGCCGGGTGAGGAATGCGCTTGCCGGCATGGCTGCTTTTCCCTGACAACTTGGGGGAAGACGCCGGAAGGTCCTGTGTTAGCGTGGGCGCCCTACCGCAATTGAGCCGTCTCATGAGTTTCTTCATCGACATTCTACCCATCGCCGGATTTCTAGTGGCCTACTTTGGCTGGGGCATTTACGTGGCCACCGGCGTGTTGATGGTCGGCTCCCTGGTCCAAGTTGCAGCCATGTGGCTTTGGAAACGCCGAGTTGAGAAGCTGCACTTGTTCAGCTTGGGCTTAGCTTTGGTGCTCGGAGGCCTGACGCTTTGGCTACACAATGAAAACTTCATCAAATGGAAGCCAAGCCTATTTTTATGGCTGGGAGCCGCGATCATTCTGGGCCGTCAATGGTTCGCAAAGCAGCTCACCATCAAGAATTTGATCGAGAAGGTGATGGCCCCCACGCATCCGGTGGAGGATGCCGTCTGGCGGCGTGTGAATGCGGTTTGGGGCTGGGCGCTGGCGCTAGCTGGAGCCTTGAATCTTGCGGTGGCCTATACGCTACCGTTGAGTACCTGGGTGGTTTATAAGCTGGTGAGCTTGGTGGTCTTGAATCTCACACTGGCCGTCTACACTTCCGTGGCGCTGCGCGAGCCCGAAAAAGAGCCTTCGTGAATCAGCGCGGCCGGAGCTCTGCCCACGCGGTTCGCTGGCTTACGTTCGGCTGCCTCGGCCTAGCGCTGTTGCTGACAGGTGGGTTGCCTCCTCACGCGGGAGGCGCGGGTGGCGCAGGCGGAGTTTCGGCGAACGTTATGCCTGGGACTCCTGCGCGTGCAGCTGATGCGGGGCACGTGCCTGCCTCTCCCGCGCCTGGGGTCGCGCCGATCGGTTCGACATCGGCTCCACCCAAAGGGGTTGCCCTTCCCAGCCCTGCCTCAGGAGGTAAACCCCCGAAATCTGTACCACCGCCAGCTGAAAGTGCAGAGGTACGGCTCGGGGATAGCGTTCTCCTCACTCTCAAGTTGCCGCTGGGTCCGCACTCACCGGGGGAACGAGCCAATCTCGCCAACGAGGCTCTAAAAGCCGTGCTTCAGCACGCCAAGCTCGAAGAGGCTCGCGTTGAAACGCGCGGGGACCTGGCCGTGATTTTCGTCGGAAGCCACGCGATCCTGGCACTTTCGGTGGCCGACGCGCGGAGCGTGGGAGAAGTTTCACTCGACACCTTTGCGACAGCGTTTGAAGAAAAAGTCCGCGCCGGAATCATTTCTGAGAAACGTCGGAACGCGATCACGAAGACCGCTTTTTCAATTGCACTCGCGATCTTCCTTGGGCTGATCGGTGTCTATCTGCTCAGAAAAGTCCGAACCCGGTCGCAACGCATGCGCGAGTGGCTGCAAGATAACCCCGACCGTGTGCCCGCGCTTCGGCTCTTCTCATTTGAGCTGCTCGGCCCGGTACCGGTACAACACGGCCTGCTGTTAGCTGTCGGGCTCGGCCGTTGGCTCTTCACTCTTGGCTTGCTCTATTCGTATCTTGTTGGAGTGCTTTCGTTGTTTGAGAGCACTCGCGGGTTCACCGCACGCCTGACGGGCCTCGTTGTCTTGCCCTTCTCGGAGCTCACGGAGCGTTTGGCGCAGACACTGCCGGTGCTGTTGGTTGCCGGCCTTTCGGGCCTAGCGCTCTTTCTTTTGCTGCGCTTTGTCGCCTTGCTGTTTGCGAGCGTAGCTCGCGGTGAAACTCAACTCGGCGGGATCCCAAGAGATTTTGCGCAGCCGCTGAGCCTGCTCTTGCGTACGGCGATCGTACTGGGCGCGATGTTGTTTGTGGGGCCCATCGTTACGGGCGCCGCGGACGGGCCACTCACGCGCACCGCGATGTTGGGCCTTGCCGGGCTTGGGCTCGCCGGCTTGCCAATCCTAGCGACTGCCGCCATGGGCACAGCGACGCTTTTCCTACGACGCTTCAAGGTTGGAAGCAGCGTTGAGTTTGGTGGCCAGCGTGGTCATGTGCTCGAAGTGGGAATACTGGATGTTCGGCTCTTGGATGCTGACGGCGCCGAAGTTCGGGTGCCTCATCTGCTCGGCCTAGTGCACGCCACTCGTCTGATTGGAAGCTCCGCGCAAGCGGTGTTTGAGCTCCGGGTGCCACGCAGCGTGGAACGTGAGCGCTTGGAAAGGGTGCTCACCGATTTCGCAAAGCGCATTCAAGCTGACGTGAGCCTGAAGTTGTTCGAGATCGATGAGCACAATTGGCATTATTGTGCAGCTTTTGCACCCTCGATTGAACTGCCTGATCTCTTCGGGATGCTCGCTCTAAGCCTGGGCGAGGCGGAAATCGCGATCACCCGCCTCGCGCGGCGCTAAATCTTCCCCCTAACGCCGGGGGGCCACTCGTGCTAGTCCCGGAATCGTGAGTCGTGTTTCGCGCGTTATTTCCATCCTTTGGTTAGCTTCAGCGCTCTTCAGCTGTGAGCGCGAACGAGGTGAGCCGGAAGCCTGCACCCAAAGTCGCCAGCAGGCGCGCGAGTCGCTTCGCGTGGGCAAAGTGGAAGCAGCCAAAGCTCAACTTCTCATAGCCCGAGGGTCCTGCAGCAAGGCCTCAGCCTGGGATGTGACGCGCATGCAGGAGCTCCTCACGCTCCAAGAGGCCCAGCGACAGCTCCAGCTCGAACATCAGCAAAAGGAACGCCAGCTCAACCAAGAACAGCCGTTGCGTCCCTTCTTGCTGTGGGCCCGCCGCGTGCTGGCGGCCGACAAAGAGCGCCTCGGTAAGGCGAGCTGCGCGCCCAGAGGCGCACCGGACTTCGGATTCTGCACCACGCAGGTTGAGCGTGAGGCGGGAGAAACAGGAGCGCCCTTCTCTGTGCGCTACGTAGCCAACAATCCAAAGCTCTTTCGTTTGGAGTCGGAACTGCCCATCCCCGTTGCCTGCGATGATTTCGGACGGAATCGCGCTGGCCCTGCGAGAACAGGAGCGAACGGCGATACGCTGCTCTTGTGCGAACTCACCGAATATTCGCTCACGGGGCTGACCGCGTTCATCCGGATCAGCAACGGACGTTCCAAGGTGGTGCTTTTTCCCGACCGCTACCGCGACGCCGATCCCGAGTTCAACAAGCTGGTCGGCAACAATCTCTGAGTCCCAATGCGGACGCTCCGTATCAGCCGCGCTCCGCACTCTGCCTCTGACGCCACTCAGAAGGCGTCGTGCCATGCCGTTGCCGAAAGCTGCGACTGAATACGGTGCTATCCGGATAGCCCACCAAACGCGCCACATCATTGATGCCAAGCGCCGTGCTCACGAGTAGATGTTCGGCGGTTTCGAGCCGTAAATTACGCAGCGCATGCCCAGGGCTGAGGCCGCGTTTTTGTTTATAAACCTTGCTAAAATGCGCCCGACTAAAGCCCGCCGCTTGGGCGAATTCCTCGACATCGAAGCCGTGTGCCAGGCGCTCACGCGCGATGGCTTCAGCCCGTCGAATGCGTGCCGTGACGTCCAGCGGAGGCTTCTCCAGCACGGGGCGCACCGATTCCACCCAAGCTAAAAGGAGCCCCCCGAGCTCATGATTGGCTTTGATCTGATCGTACGGGTCGCCGGTTCGCCAGAGCTCTACAATCGGATCCAAGCTGCGAGCGAAGAGCGGAGCGAGACCGAGCGGTACCAGCACCGGCAAATCCACTCCCCACACTTCGCGCGCGGAGGGCTGCGCCAAATGCGCACGTGACTGGAGCTCCGTCTCGAAGGACATGGTATCCCGATGCTCCTCGCGACGGGCATTGAACTTCACGTCAAAATGAACCCACGAAGGCCGACTGCCCTCGCGTGAAGCGATAAGCTGCGTCAGGACGCCAGGCTGCACGAGGTAAGCACCATTTCTTGGTACGCCGAGCGCTGCCCCATCAATGACGTTCTGTTCCCCTCCTTCGTAGCTCACCACCAAGAGGTAGTGCGACAGCACGCGCTGATGAATGCTCCAACCCGGTGGCCGCGGACCATTATCCGCTAGATGTATCCAAGGCGTGTACGGACCCTCTGCTGCCAGCATGCTGCTCCAGGCGACAAATTATCGGATCCCGAGGCGCAATTCCAGGAGAAAAAACATTATAAAACGCGCACCCCCGACAGATTGCCAGGAAGCGCCTAACGCGACCAACGGTGTACAAGCCCTGTGGCGATTGGCACAATGCACCAACTCCGAGGACCCACCACGTGATCATCAACATCGGCTCCATCAATCTCGACCACGTTTACCGCGTCGACCATCTCGCACTGCCCGGCGAAACCATTTCTTGCAATGAGTATGCAGTGCTCGGCGGTGGCAAGGGAGCCAACCAATCGTTAGCGTTGGCGCGCGCGGGCGGCAAGGTCAAACACATTGGGAAGGTGGGTCAAGACGGCACTTGGCTCCGTAACGAACTCAAAGAAGCAGGCGTTGATGTGGCGCCCCTGTTAATTGTGGGTGAACCGAGTGGGCATGCGGTGATTCAAGTGGATGCCCAGGGGATGAACAGCATCGTTATCTTTGGCGGCTGCAACCAACGGCTCGACTTAGAGCAGGTTGAGCAAGAGCTCCAAGCGCAACCACCGTCAACGGTGCTCCTCCAAAACGAAACCAATGGCGTCGCGCGCTTCATCGAGCTTGCCAAGAAGCACGGGCACCGTGTCGCCTTCAATCCGGCACCCATGACAGCCGCGGTCAAGAGCTTCCCCGTTAACCTCGTGGACACGCTTATTGTGAATGAACACGAGGCAGAAGCGCTCTCGGGCGACAGCAACCCAGCCTCGCTCGCCGCGCTGTTTCCCGTGGCAGCCATCGTCGTCACGCTCGGAGGGCGTGGTGTGGTGGCGCTGGTGGATGGCATCCAACACCAGCTCCCTGCATTTGAAGTGCAAGCGGTGGATACGGTGGCTGCGGGCGATTGTTTCGTCGGCTACTTGCTCGCCGAACTTGATTTGGGTGTGGCGTGGCCACAAGCACTGAGAACAGCATGCGCGGCTGCGGCGCTTTCGGTGAGTCGTCGTGGAGCCATGGCGTCGATCCCCACCCGGCAGGAAGTCAGCGCTTTTCTTACGCTCCGGCCTTGAACTGCTGGGCAGTTTTTGCGTTAGGGCGCGTGCGTCGTGAGCGCCACGCTGGCACAGAGCGACGCCTCAGTATTGCTGAGCAGCCAACCTGCGCAGGGGCGAATCGCGCCTCGCTTGAAGTCGGCTTTGGCCGCATTCATCACGGCAACCGGCAAGCCAGCGTCCACCTCGCTGAGCCAATGCGCCACTGTCGTGCTCGCGCTAAACCGAGCCTCCAGCGCCTCCCATTGCTGCACCGGTGAGGCACCCGTGAGCTGCGTTTCTCCAATGGCGGCCAAGCCGGGGCCGTTGCCAAACACCGACAGCAATTTTTCACCCAACTTGCGATAGGGCCGAAGCTTGGCGTTGGCTGTGCCCATGATGGCCGCACCTGTGCCAAAGATCACCGCTATAATTCCGCCGCCCATGATTCCAGCGGCACGTCGACTCACGCGCAGCGAGCGACGAACTTCGGGAGCAGCAGCCTGGGGGTCAGATATCTGTGACATTCGGTGGGGTCTTCAGCTCAGCGTCTTTGCCAGGTGGTCGCCAAGCCGAAGGGCTAGCGCCACGATCGTGAGAGTTGGGTTGGCGTAACCCGTAGTGGGATAAACAGAGCTGCCCGCCACGAACAGATTCTCCATTCCGAAAACCTTGCAGTTAGCATCAACGACACCCCACCTCGGGTCCTCAGCCATGCGCGTGGTCCCAATATGGTGATTGCCGCCGGAGATCTCGGGCCAAGCCCCCGGGACCTCAATTCCAGCGTGAATATAGCTGTGAACCCGGCCTAGCCCGATCTGCCCAAACGCCCCCGCCAGGAGCTCCACACCGCGCTTAATGCTGTCGAGCGTCTGCGAGTGGTGATGCCAATGCAGCTGAAGCTTGGGCAATCCGAGCGCGTCCTTCTTCGAACTCAAGGTGAGAAAGCTTTCGGGATCGGGAAGCTGTTCGGTCCGAATGAAGAGTTCCAGCGGGAAGACCGACTTTGATTTTTCAGCATCCCAAAGTGCGGCTACAGCTTTCGCTTGTGCCGCAGGATACGGAGGATCGTGAGTCACGGGTCGCAAGATGGCGCTGAACCCCAAGAGCTTATGCTCTTTTAAGACCTCAGGCTTGATCCCGAGCGAGGCCTGAATCGCCGCGGGGCGCCCCACATCCACGACATCTTGGTACAGCCGCATCTGTTCTTCTGATGCGTTGCACAGCAAAATGCCAACAGCAGAGTGCGGATGGTCGGCAAAGTAACGCCCCACGAGCCCTTGTTCGTTCCCAATCCCACCAGGGCGCTTACCACTGCCAATTAACAGCATGCGCGCATTATCCAAGCCACCGAGCGCTAATACGGTAGCTCGCGCCTTCACGCTGAGCGAAATTCCGGAGAGCGTGCGCGCCTGAACACGCTGAATTACGGCAGGGTTATCGTCATTTTCGAGCGCCACCACGTTGGTGTGGAGTACCACTTGCACGTTCGGAGCAGTCAGCAGGCTCTCGCGATATCTGGGTCCGAAGCGCGTCGGTGTGCTCAGCTGCCAGAGCGTCGTTTGCAGCGGCGTGTCGTCCAGCGGCAATAGGCTTGTCTTCGTCTTTTCAGCCCAATGTTTGGGATCGTAAACGTACTCCCCCAGCTCGCACAGTTCATGCGCACGCCGGTAAAAAGGATCGAGATCAGTACGCGAAAGCGGCCACCCGCTCTGCTGCACCCAAGGTCGCTTCTCGAAATCATGCGGATCTAAGGGCCGACACCAACCCGTCCAGTGGTTGGTGGTTCCACCAAAATAGCGCAAGCGTGCTGTATCGAGCGCCCAGTAATCAGCACCAGATATCTCCCCGAGTGCCAACGCCTGGGTCTCAGCCTCAAACTCGTGTCCCCCGCTCTCTAAAAGCACCACCGAGATCCCAGCCGCCGCGAGCCGCTTGGCAAGCGTGATGCCGGCCGCGCCAGCCCCCGCAATCACCACATCTGCTTCAAACTCGGTTCCTTCGGGCAGAGTGCGCGCGTCGATGAACATGAATCCTCAGGTGGGGCGGGGCTGCCAGTGATAGTGCAAGGTCGGCCATTGAGTCTACACTGACCCCGATGACGGTCCGCCCCTGGCTCGCCACCCTTCTTTTCCTGCCGCTGTTGCTGCAAGGCCTCCCGGCACAAGGTGCGCCGAAACAAAAACCCACACGTCATTCAGGCGCGCACAGACAACCAAAGCCTGCTCCCCCTCCGGCGTTGCTCGCAACGCGCTTCGCCAAGCTCGGCCCTGCCGCTTGTCGCCTGGAGCTACGTCGTCTCGGAGCGTCGGTGAAGAGCGCTCGGAGTCCCGCCAACGGGGTGGCTATTCCCGTGCGTCTGAGCGGACCGCTTGGCAACATCCAGTTTCAAACGCCCCATGATCGAAGCCCCTTTGGCTTGCTCGACGCTCGGCTGGCCTTGGCGCTTAAGAAGCTTGCGGAGCTCTTGGCCGAGAACGACGTCGTGGCGGTGCGCATTGATAACTTTTACCGACCCAAAGCGCGCTTGCCGCATTCCCGCAAGAAGAGCCAACACGCCTACGGACTTGCCGTAGATATCACCGAGTTCACACTCAACGACGGTCAGGTTCTCAACGTGGAGAGGGATTGGGGTGGAAGAATCGGCGCCCCCGTATGCGGCACCGGCACGAAAGCCGATCCCTCAGCAAAAGCCGCGCTCCTGCAACGCATCGTATGCCAGGTTTACGAAGCCGGCATCTTTCACCACCTATTAACCCCCAATTTCAACCGAGCCCACAAGAACCACTTCCACTTTGACATCCGACGCGGCGACACGACAAGCACGATCGAATAGCGAGTCCACCCTCGAGATCGCTGCCAGATCTAATTCACAACTTCAGGAAGAGCCCCACCGATGTGGCCTGCATGAAATTTCAAGCGGCCCTCCAGAAGCGCACGCTCGGCATCCCCAGCACTGCCGCGAAAGAGCCCATCTTGGCTGTCAAGCACACATTTCCCGCACTCGAACCCGGGCAGCACGTCAATCAAAGAGCGCGCTTCCTCAATCATCTTGCGCCACTGGCGAGACAGATCCGCCACATCGGGCAAGGGCCCTGCGAACGACAAAGCGTGCACTTCCTCGACCGAATAGTGTTGGCGCGCTGCGTATTCGATAATAGCAAGTGGGCTGAAGCCCGGATCTTTACCGCACGCCGCCCACGCGAGATATCCCAACGGTTGAAGCCTGCGGTGGCACTCAATCACATCCACCCAATCCCGAGGCTCAAGCCGACCCACTAGCGCCAGGATCTTGTTCGTCGCCAGATCGAAGGGGTGCAGTGTCACACCCAGCTCCGGGTGGCTCACCAGCGGAAAGAACCGGAAGGTGCTGTCGCGAACCCATTGCAACAAGACCCCTTCGGCCGCTTGGTTTACCACCGCTTCGATGAATGCCGGGCGCTCACGACTCACCTTGACCGCGAAGCCCGCACTTTCCAACAACAGCACATCAGCAGTGAAGGTTGCTTGAAGCGCCTCCTGGGTGTCGTGAAACAAATCGACATCCAAAGAGATGCGAGGCGCGCCCAAGTGCTCGTTGAGAGCAGAGCCACCCGCAACGTAGCTCTCACCCGTGACTTGGCGACTGCCTGCTAGGAGCCGGACGACGCGGCGCTGGTAGGCGGTGAGAGCCATACCCGCAGCGCTTTAGCACGACGGAAGCCCGCTGCATCCCCATAGCGCGCCACGGAGTCTAAGACCCGCAGCTGCTCGGCTTCCGTTGCCGGATAATACCCTTCGCGCAGGAACCACAGGCAACGCCGACGATACTCATCCGTCAGCTCATCGATCTCTCGCTTCAGATCTCCCGGGGCCATCTGCACAAGTTAGCCTAAACCGAACGGGGGCGCACGTCGCGGAGCGCTTCCCAGCCCTTCCCTGATCCAGCGGCATAGCTTTTGAGCATCCTCAAGTGCTCCCAAACTTGGCCGTGACCTCTATCTCAAAGTCGAACACAAGATAGTAAGCATGCTTACTATCTTCCAAGGACCGAAAAGGGGCGCCTGCCGCGCGTCGCGGTCCAAACCACCGGCGGAGATCCAGCCCAAAGCCGTGCAGAGAGGCGAGGTCACTGGCCGCGGGCGCCTTCAGGTTCCATAACTGGCGCCCCCATGCCGACATCAGCGGATCGTCCCGAAATTCTAGCCCCAGCTGGCACCCGTGAGGCCATGCAGGCGGCGGTGAATGCTGGCGCGGATGCCGTTTACTTTGGCCTTCAAGCGTTCAATGCGCGCGCCCGTGCCGCCAATTTTAATCAGGCCGATCTGCCTGAAATCATGGCTGGCCTGCATCGTTCCGGGGTGAAGGGTTATGTAGCGCTCAATACTCTCGTGTTCGACAACGAGTTACCTGCGCTGATGGCGGCCCTCCAAGCCTGCGCCGAAGCCGGTGTGGACGCCTTGATTGTTCAGGATCTCGGCGTGATGCGACTTGCACAGCGAGCCTTTCCAGAACTCGCCCTGCACGCATCCACGCAAATGACCTGCACGGATGCGAGTTCAGTGGAGTTTGCACGTGAGCTGGGGGCTTCGCGTGTCGTCTTGGCCCGTGAGCTTTCGCTTGAGGAAATCGCGGAGGTGCAGAGCGCCACGGATGTTGAACTGGAAGTTTTCGTGCATGGCGCGTTGTGCGTGGCCTATTCCGGTCAGTGTCTGACGAGTGAAGCGCTCGGGGGACGAAGCGCGAATCGCGGAGCGTGTGCGCAGGCCTGCCGCTTGCCGTACGATTTGGTCGTGGA
This sequence comes from Polyangiales bacterium, assembly GCA_038251425.1. GTDB lineage: Bacteria > Myxococcota_A > Polyangia > Polyangiales > Polyangiaceae > JBBRRP01. Next base: position 10,250 of record JBBSBI010000050.1, on the reverse strand, counting down.
TGGCCAGCTGATCCCGCTCGGCGACAAAGCCTTTCTCCTCTCGCCGCAGGATCTGGATGCGGCCAATCTGGTCCCCGAATTGGCGAAGCTTGGGGTGCACTCGCTCAAGATTGAAGGCCGACTCAAGGGCGCCGAGTATGTATCCAGCACCACCAGGCTGTATCGACATGCGGTGGACGCGCTCGATGTTTCGGCGACGGCCTCGCCAACCACGGACCACACCCGGTCGCGCTCGGGCGAACCCGCGCCAGAGCCCGAATCCAAAGTGTTTTTCTCACAGTTCGAAAAACTCCGCTTCCTTTCGCACAGCAGCTTTTCACGCGGCTCCGGGACTGGCTTCTTGGGGGGTGTGAATCATCAGACGCTCGTCGACGGTGAAACCTGTGACCATCGAGGCCTTGATTTGGGACGCGTGCTAGGGCGTCGCCAACGCGGACAGCATGCTGAAATCGAGGTAGCACTCAGTGCTGAGCTGCACTTGGGTGATGGGATTTTGGTGCAGGGCGGCAAAGGGGGCAGCGGCGAAGTGGGCGGGCGCATTTGGGCCCTGGAGATGAATGGGCGTGCCGTGGAGGCAGCGTTGCCGGGAGAGCGCGTCTGGTTGCACTTGGGGCGCGAGCGAGAGCTTCACGCCGCGACCGTCGGACGGCGCGTGTTTTTGACTCATTCGCCGCGCAGGGAACGGCTTCTGAAAGAGGAAGAGCGTTTGAAGCTGCGCGAAACCGCCGTGGATTTTCGACTGGAAGGACAATTCGGCGCCCCAGCCCGCTTGTCCGCGACCTCAGAGCTCGGCGGCTCGGTAAGTGTGGAGCTGCCAACTCCGCTCGAAATCGCGCAGAAATCGCCCACCAGCGAGGCCCAGCTGCGCGAAGCGCTGAGCCGCCTCGGAGGCACAGGTTATCGCCTTGGCAGCGCGACATTCGCCATTCCCGAGGGAGCGCTCGTCCCTCTTTCACATCTCAATCAAGCGCGCCGCCATTTGATTCAAAGCTTGAGCGAGAACGCCCATCGCACACCGAGCCAACGCACCCCCGAATACGCCCAGACCTTTCTCGCGAACGCCCTCAACGAGCCGCTGACCAAGGCTCCACTCGAACCCGCTCCGGGAGGTCTATTTGTGACCTGCCGAACGCTGGCCCAAGCCGAAGCCGCGCTTGCTGCGGGCGCCGCCGGTGTCTACCTCGACTTCCTCGAATTGAAAGGTTGCGCTGCCGCCGTTGCCAGCCTGCGCAGCAATGGAGCGTCTTTCGTGGGTGTCGCGCCGCCTCGCATTCGGAAGCCCGGAGAGGCCAAGATCGATCGCTACTTGCGCGGCCTCGAACCCGATGCGTTTCTCGTACGCGGACTCGGAACGTTGCATGAGCTGAAAGACCTTCCAAAAAGCCCCAATGGCCCGCTTTACATCGGAGATTTCTCACTCAACCTCAGCAATCGCTTCAGCGTGGCACAAGCCTTGAGCGCCGGGCTCTCGGCGTTCACGCCCTCATTCGATCTCAACGAGCACCAGCTCAGCACCTTCCTCACCGAGTTGGCGCCGTATGCGGAGCTGGTGCTCCATCAGCCCATGCCACTCTTCCACATGGAGCACTGCGTCTACGCAGCACTGCTTTCTACTGGCAAAGACTATAAAACCTGTGGCCGCCCATGCGATACCCACAAGGTCAAGCTCCGCGATCGAACGGGCCTAGAACACCCAGTCGAGGCGGATGTGGGCTGCCGAAATACTGTCTTTCACGCCCAAGCCCAGAGCGCCGCGAGCCTCGTGCCCAAGCTCCAAGCGCTCGGTGTGCGGCGGTTTCGGGTGGAGCTTGTCCAAGAATCCGCGGAACAAACCAGCCAGGTTATCGCGGCTTACCGCGGGCTTCTGATGGGGCAGACGCGGCCCGAAGAACTGCGCCGCACACTCAAAGCTCCACTCGGATACGGAGTGGTGAGCGGAAGTTTGCGCGTGATCCAAGGCCCCTGACGCCAGGCTCAACTACGCTTCTCCGCATTGCGAGCGGCTCACCCCCCGCCACCTGGATGATCTGCCCGGGCTCGAATGCATGCGGAGGTTATGAGGCCCTTCAGTCGAACACAGGATAGTAAGCATGCTTACTATCTCCCAAGGAACAAAAGGCGCTCTCCCTGTCAACCACGGCAATGGACAAAAAGTCATCATCCGCTCGAACACCAGTTGAGCCTCGCCGCTTTTTTCCAGGCGGCGTTTCCGCAGGGGATCTCCAAATATGGCCTAGGCGTGGCACCCAGAGTTACTGGGGGACAATGAGACGAACTGTACGCTCTTCGGCGATGGTGGCGATGGTGGGGACATTTGCGGCGGTGGGCTGCGGCCAGAGCAGTGAGAACCCTCGAAAGGCGCCCGCGTCAACTATTTCAAGCCCCTCGGGCGGCGGCCAGAATTTCAACGGAACGTCCATGCAAGCGGGCGGAACGGGATCCACGAACGGTCCGGGCTCGTCGGCAGCCGGTGGCTCACTCCAGATGGGCGGGTCACAGCACACGGGCGGCGCGAGTGGTGGCTCACTCCAGACGGGTGGGTCACAGCACACTGGCGGCGCGAGTGTGGGGGGTGCTTCTACTCCGGGCGGCGGCACGGGAGGAATCGCGCAAAGCGGCGGTAGCGGAGGCTCCGCCGAGCCCAGCGTGCCCGGGGGTGTGCCGATGGTTCTCGGAGTCGGCTCCGGGTTCCTGACGATGGTCTCATGCGACGACGGCAGGACGTGGCGCGAAGGCCGCGCGGTCCCTGGAGGAAACTGCGTCAACGACGGCGATTGCTCACACGATCCCGGCCGTGCTCTCGGTCTTGCGTATTCAAACGGCTGGTTTGTCGCGCCGTTCGGCAATGAAGGGAATGACACCCAGATCCGACGCACCCGCGATGGCCTTACCTGGGAGCGTGTTTACGACCGAAGCACGGGTGGAATGGCGGTCGGGAAGGGTCGCATCGTGGCCAACAGTCGTCCTGCGCTCTACAGCGACAACGACGGTGCAACCTGGACCGAAGGCGCTCCGTTCGACACATTTCCAGGAGCGAACAACGCACGCGCTGCTTACTTCGTACCCTATGATGGTGGGCGCTTCCTCTTGCACTACGACACTGGCGGCGCGAGGGATATGCTGGTGAGCACTGACGGCGTTAACTTTTCGCGTCCACTTGCCTACCCCCAAGCCTGCAGCCCGAGCGGTCTAGCGTTCGGCAACGGCGTCCTCGTGATGACAACCAATGACGGCCATGTTTGCCGTTCCGTCGACGGTGGCGTTAACTGGAAGGGCCCCGAACCCTTGAAAGCTGTGGGGGCCTCGTCGGCGACTGACAACCTGCGCACCCTCCTCTGGACCGGCAGCGATTTCATCGCTTATCACTGGAACGATGGCTTCCGCAGTCAAGATGGCGTCAGCTGGACAGGCGTCGCGATCACACCCGGTGGAGCGCATATCGAGACGAACGTTCGAACCCTATCCGGCGTTTGGGTCACGGCACACGGAGGCAACAATGCGGCGTTCGCTACCAGCAACGATGGCCTCGCGTGGACCGACGCCCCGGGCACGAGCAATACCTTTATCCACCAATTCGTCGCCGGTTACGCTCTTCCCGGCGGCTGCCCGAGCCCGTAGCAGGCCCCCTGACGCCAGGCTCAGCTTCAGCTAGCGTGCGCGCCCATGTCGCGTTCCTGGCTTTCCATCTCCCTGGTCGTGGGCGCTCTCATTCTAGGCGCCATCACCGGCCTTTACTCTGGGGCTTGGGTTCTGAACCTTTTTCCCGTTTCGAAGCTGTTGATCCAGTTGATCAAAGCCAGCGCCACTCCGCTCGTTTTCTTTGCCGTCTTGGAAGCTGTCTTGCAGCATCGAATCGCGACCCGCGATTTCTCAAAGCTCTTGGTCGTCGTGCTGCTCAACGCCAGCATTGCGATCGCACTCGGTATCACGATTGCCAATCTCTTTCAGCCCGGCGAAAATCTAAAGTTCTTGCACAATGACCACAGCGCGAAGGCGCTGGCCGTACCGGATCTAGGCGCGCTCCTGCAGAAGCAAGTACCTTCAAGCTTTGTTCAGCCCTTCGCCGACAACGACATCCTGGCGACGGTCGTTTTGGCGCTCCTGCTCGCGGTCGCTTGGCGTCGCATAGCGAAGCAAAACAGTGTTGCGGCGCCCCTCTTGGCTCAAGGCAGCGCTTGGGTGAGCATCGCACGCGAGCTTTCTGAACTCATCCTCACCTGGGTCGTGAAGCTCGTACCTATTGCCGTCTTCGTCGCCAGTGCCAAGATCACTCACGAGCACGGACTCGCACCCTTCAAGGGCCTTAGCCAATATGTCGCGCTGTGTCTGCTCGGTATGCTACTCCACGCACTCATCACGTATTCAGCCTGGATAGTGCTATTTGCACGCCTTTCGTGGCTCAAATTCTGGCGGCACGCGGCACACCCCATCCTCTATGCAATCGGCGTGAATAGCAGCCTGGTCGCACTGCCACTGACGCTCCAAGCGTTAGACAAGCTCGGTGTTTCACGGCGAGCTTCCACGCTCAGCGCCTGCATCGGCACCAACCTCAACAACGATGGCATCATCCTCTACGAAGGCTTCACGCTGCTCGCCTTAGCGCAAGCCTTTGGCATCCACATGAGCCTGGGCAGCCAAGTGATTGCCGCGTTGTACTGCATCATCGCCGCCATGGGCGTCGCCGGGATCCCGGAAGCAGGCGTGGTTGCCTTAACACTGGTACTCAGCAACTTTGGCCTCCCTACCGAAGCGCTGGCGGTGCTCCTCTCTGTTGATTGGTTGATTGCGCGCAGCCGCTCAGCCTTAAATGTGAGTGCTGACATGGTGGGTGCCGTTATCTTGCAACGCTGGATCGGAATGCCGAAAACGGGGTCAGGGCAGCTAGCTACGGAGAAAGCATGAAATTTCTAAAAGGTGTCCTTATCAGCGCCGCCTGGGCGATTTCTGCGTGCGCAACGCACCCATCATCCCCTCAAACCGCGCCAAAACCAGCCCCAACTAGCAACTGCCCAGCCGGTGCGGCTTTTCCTCAAGGGGAGTCGGAGCAAAACTCGGTGGCACGTGGCTCCGATCCCAGCTCCCGAGCTTTGGAGTTAGGGCAACGAATCAGTGCTGTGATGAACCACTACGGCGATCTGTCTAAGATCCCCGCAGGCTGCGATTCGGGCGACATGGAAGCCTGTTGGGTCGCTGGGGCTATGTACTCTCAGCAGGCGAAGGTTGGCGACAAGGAACAGCTTACGACCGCGCGGCGTTACCTCCGGAAGGCTTGCACCGCCAACATTGATTTTGCATGTAGCAGCTTAGGTGACGTGGAACGACGCCTTGCTGCGTTGAGCCCGTAGGCAGGGGTCAGAGCACTCAAGCTAGCGGAATCCGAGCGTCGCCATGACGGGACGATGGTCGCTGGCACCATCTGAGGCGATGATTTGCGCAGTTTTTGCGAACAGATCGGGTGAGTGAAAGACGTAATCGATGCGCACAAGCCACATGGGCGCCTTGATGCCCAAGATCACAGGGCGCGACCCCGGGTTCGTTGGAGTACCTGGAAACGTATGACCCAACCCGTACCCTGCCTCGCGCCATGAATCACGGAGGACGGATGTAATCAGGTGGTAGGTGCCGTTCTGATCGGTCGCATTGAAATCACCCACGACAACGAGCGGACCCTGGTGCGCAGAGGCGAATGCTGTGATTGCGGCGGCTTCGTCATTTCGCTCGGCGACGTTTCCAGGCCCGGAATACGAATGGACTCGGACGAGTGTCAGCTCTCGACTCCCAACAGAAAAAGTGATCACCATCGGTTTGCCAACCCATGGCACACCCGCAAGTGGGCCCGCTGATATCTCTCTAAAGGGGAAGCGACTCACGATGCCGCCTCCGCGGACTCCGGGTTGTGCGTCTAGCCACCGATAGGGATAGCGACTCGACAGCTCGCGCTCAATCGCCGCCGAATTTTCTGGATTTAACTCTTGCAGCACCGCGACGTCGGGAGCTGCTTCGCGAAGAATGCGCAGGGTTGACGCTGTGTCAAAATTGTAGCCGAGAACATTGTAGGCCATCACGGAAACACTCGGACCTGGAGCCGATCCCTGTGATTGCTTCGGAATGAAGAGCCCTCCCCAAAGCAATGACGTGAGCCCAAGACACCCTGCCAACGTTAGCCAGCTGTCTAGTCGGCGTCCGATTAACGCGACCGGTATCAGCCAAACGGCCGAGCCCAGCGTGTAAAGCAGCAGCGCATTACTAGCGAACGCGAGGCTTGAACGTTCGACTCCGCTAAAGCGGCTCAAGAGGACGACGCCGAGAAAGAACGTATAGACCCGGGACGCGAGTAGCATCACCGCCATGGCCTTCGGTCTTGGCGGGAAACCCGCGAATATTCCTGGCGTCACGCATTGGTGCATACCACCGGGATCCGAATTTCAGCCGATGTTTGTGACGAAGGAGCGCGTGATTCTGCCGGTGTACAAATGGGCACCTGCGAAGACGAGCCGTCTCTTGATAGGGGTAAGTTCTGGTTAACCCGCACCTGATCCTCAGAAACTCAACGATTGACCGGGCAAAAGAGCCCCAGTTAGAAAGACGCTTAGAATATGCGATTAGCTTATACGCTATTGGCAGCCGCGCTCTTGCCGTGTTGTACGGTGGAGATGGAAAGGGACCCGGTTTTCGTGGGCAACAGCGCTGGCAGTAACGGTCTCGGGGCAGCTCCCGTGGGTGCCAAAGATCACGTTACCTGCTGGGAAAGACGGCTGGGTGCGCCTCGACGAGTTCCACTGGGAAGCCACCTTGGCTTTGTTCGCGCCGCGTGGTGTTTCTTTTGAACTGATGGACACCGTTTTCACTCCTGTGTTTGATGGCCCGCGGTTAAACGGTGCGTGCCCAGAATCTGGCCTGACGGACTATCGCGCGTACTTCCCCGTCTGGACCAACGCGCTCGTTAAGTTTAAAGCTCAGGATTCGGCCAGCGTGCAATTTATGGCCTACGTGAAGGAGAACGGTATTCCGTAAGGTCTGTGTTGACGCTCGTGACGACAGGGAGATTGAGGTGGTTCAGTGTGCTCGCCCTCGGGCTGAGCAGTTGTTCAACATCGGCTCCCGAACCTTCTGCTCGCAACTGGGATCAGGCTGACTTTGTGGCTCCGCCAACTCCCGCGCCCGGGGATCCGCGAATCGAACTTGGACGACGCCTCTTTTACGACGTGCGTCTGTCCATCAACGAAGGGAGATCGTGTGGGACTTGCCACGAGCAAAAGAAAGCGTTCACGGATGGTTTTGCGCGGGCGATCGGTACGACGGGAGAAGTGCATGCGCGCAACACGCTCGCGTTGGTCAACCTTGGGGACCGACCAGCGCTAACCTGGCGCGATCCCACCGTCGACCAGCTAGAATCGCAGCTGCTTGTTCCACGGCTCGGTGACAATCCGGTTGAGCTCGGAATGGGAGGCAAGGAAGCAGAGCTGCTCGCCCGCCTCCATCACGTGCCCCATCTCGTCGCTGGGGCGATCCAGATCGCGCCCATCATGGCAGCGCGAACAGCCGAGCGAAGTGCCGTAGAAGAGCTCAAGTCCACGACGAGCCACAGGCGAGAGCGCATCTTCGTACCCCCTACGAAAGTGGTCGAACGGGCTGTCCAAACTCACAATGGTGCGCTCGAAAATGGCGATGGCCTAGCCCATATTCAAAAGCGAGATAGCGGGCATTTCACCGGCAAAAGCGCGCTGAAATAGCGTCGGGTAGATTGCGTCATTGCGCACACAGCGCTCCCTACCTGGCATCGGACACAAGCCTCATGACGAAGCACCCGAGGCAACGCTCGAAGCCGTGTTGAGCTGGGCACGTGCGCAACACAAAGATTGACGAGATGCCCCCGCCCTACTGCGACACGAGCGTCGAGAACAATGTGCGCAGGGCTCGCCACTCATCCCCAAGTGCTCCCAAACTTGTCCGTGACCTCTATCTCAAAGTCGAACAAGGTAGTAAGCATGCTCGACGGGACCCTTATTTCGGCTGCGCGCCCGCCCAACCAGCGACCTGACTTGGCCGGGCCACCTGAAACAATCCTCCAACCCTTCGAGCCAGCTGCGCAACCCTTATGCCTAAGGTCGCTGCAGTGGACCTGGTGTTGCAATCCGCGCTCACCCTTCATCTAGGGGAAATCGGCGCGAGGCTTCGTACACGACGATGGCCGCAGCCGTGGTGAGATTGATGGAACCACCCATGCCGTCGGTCGGGATCTCGATGAACTGATCTGAAAGTGCCAGCGCTGCCTGTGAGACGCCGTGGCGCTCAGCGCCTAGTACTAGGCAGAGCGGAGAATCCGTGCGCATCGCTTCCGGTCGTACGCTTCCCTCGCACAGCTCGATCGACGCAATTGAATAGCCCAGGGCCCGGCTCTCGAGGACAATCTCGGTCGCGGTGGCGCGCGGTTCCCAGGGGACCCACCCGAGCGTCCCGGCGGCAGCGCGTGTGAGCCTGCGCTTGTGTAACTCAAGATCAAAACCACACACGTAGAGCCGTTCAAGGCGAAACGCGTCGCACAGACGGAAGAGAGTTCCGATGTTGGGGAGGTGCGTCACTCCGTCGAGCACGAGCCGGATCGGGCGCCGCGGCAAAACTGGAAATACGGCGCGATCAGGGCGGGCTGGGCGTGACATTGCCGCTGCTTGTATCAGGAAACGCTCATGCGCATAGCCGGTGGGCTCTTGGATCGCCAAGTGCTCTCAAACTTGTCGGTGACCTCTATCCCAAAGTCGAAGACAAGATAGTAAGCATGCTTACTATCTCTGAGGAACGAAAAGGGCATCTCACCTGGCGCCCCCGCGTGCGCGGCTCGGAGTTGCCCGTTGACCTCGGAGTTGCCGTTGACAAGGATGCATGCCTGCCTACGCTCATGGGTTGCACCTTAAGGAGCCCCCAGAATGATCATCACGTGCCCTGGTTGCAACTCTCGCTATGATGTCACGGGGCGCAAGGCTGGGACGCGAGCTCGTTGCCGCTGCGGTACGGTGCTTGCCATTCCGAAGCTCAGCGAATCAGCAACGATGCTAAAGTGCCCCGCGTGTGGGGCGCCCGTTTCGCCGGATGGCGTGGCCTGCACGTATTGCCGCACCGCTCTCGCTGTGGTGGCCTGCCCAAGCTGTTTTGGCCGCGTGTTTGTCGGGTCGAACCACTGTCAACACTGTGGGGCGGAGATGCTGCTTGCAGCGCACGCGCCCCCTGAGGAAGCTTCCCAGCGCGAGTGTCCGCGTTGTTCGACGCGTCTGCCGAACGGGGGCACACCGTTGAATGGGCTCACGTTGTCGGCGCATTTGGTGGGTGAAACATTGCTCGAGGAGTGCTCCTCGTGCGGTGGGGTTTGGTTGGAGTCGACGGCTTTCGACAACCTGATCAAGAATCGCGACGAGCAAGGCCTCGTACTTTCAAGTCGAGGGCCGTACCTCGAGCTGGAAGCGTTCGAGCGGAGTCCGGGCGCGTTGATGCCCACGCGCTACGTGCCGTGCCCCCACTGCCAACAATTGATGAATCGCAAGAATTTTGCCGAAACTTCCGGTGTGATCGTGGACGTCTGCAAACCTCACGGCATCTGGTTTGATCGCGACGAACTCGGGCGCATCATTCAATTCGTCATGAAGGGCGGGCTCGATGAGTCTCGCCGTCGCGAGCTGGAGCGCATGGCTCACCATCTGAGCGAGAAACGGGCGGCCCTTTTGGCCATGAGCTCGCCGATGATGTCGCAGACTGAGCCCTACAACGGCGAATGGTTGGCGGAGGTGATCCGCCTGTTTAAAGGTTATTTCTACTAAATTGCTGTGAGAGAGCCGGCTTTCTTCACGGAGACCCAGCCCACTTGCCCCCGAGCCCGACCCGCACTACATCTCCCCTGCCCCGCGACGAGCGACCTTCCCCCCCAGGTTCCGTTGCGGGGCGCTTCTTCATGTAGGGCGTTGCTTCGTACCGCTCCCCAGAGCCAAAGGCTGAAGGCGCAACCCAACAATGGTTCCTGTGGAACCACAGAGCTGCGAAGCGATGCTGCTGTCCAAGGAGTGGCGTGACGAACGCGATGGCTTGCGGCTCTATTTGTGGGGCAGCTCCGAAACGCACCCGGTTCACATCACGCTCACGCGCGAGCGCGCTGTCATGTTCCTGGAGCGCGAGCAAGCGGCAAGGGCGGACGAGAGAAAGCCCGTTGGGCTTCAGACGATGCGTGGCCGAGCGGTGGATGCTCTCTATTTCTCAAGGGAGGG
>JBBSBI010000049.1:0-28708 GCA_038251425.1 Polyangiales bacterium | reverse complement strand
GAACATTCTGCGCGGGCTCGACGCAACGGGTATTGCGTACGATGCTTTTCACTACCGAACCGGTGGCGGCGCCGAGGTGGATCTCTTGCTCGAAGGCGAATTTGGTCTTCTCCCGATCGAGATCAAGCGAACCCAGAGACCTGAGGCTGGCGTCGAAGGGCGCGAGGTGCGCTCATTGTCGAGCTTCGTTCAGGAGTGGAAATGCCCGCTCGGCATCGTGATTAACAACGGTGAAGTCTGCCGACAACTGGCCGAAGGCGTCGTTTCCGTGCCGTTTGCGTGCCTCTGAGCTGCAATCTTGAACCCGTTCTGTCGACTGTTGCGCGCCGGAGGAAGAGGCCCACCAACTCAAGCGACGTTCCACAACGTGCGCTCACGCTCTGAGTGCAAGGTGAGAGCCTCGCGCGCAGACGGTACTCCGAGGGTAGTTAGGCCAGGTGTGTGCCGACTCCGAGCGCCACAATGAACAACGCTTCATGCGAGCGATGGACAGAGGCCGCTCCAGGCATCGATCAGAACAAGGGCTACGGTTAAAACGACGACGCCAACTGTGAGGAGCACTCGACGCCTCCAGCGTCGCGCTTGGACCAGGGCTATAGAAAAAGAGTGAGTCCTCCATGTTTCGAGCGCCTCAACGCTGTCACACATCCTGTGTGTAAGGCGGGCTGGTTGATGAACATAAAATGGGTGGCACACGTTTTGCTAACAAGCGTGACAACACTGAAAGGACATTAAGAATGACTGCAACAAAAAATGAAATCCTCACCACTTACGTTGGCGACGTCCACGCGTTAGTCACGCATGGCCTCAGCGCTCTGGAGCGTCAGCTTGAAAACTTGAAAAACGTGAGCCATCCAGACGCACAACCCGCCGTGGCCAAGGGCAAACGCGTATTGGAGCAGCATAAATCTGCACTTGGAAACAGGCTAGAATCATTGGGCGGCAGCGCAACGGCTCCGGTCAAAGATGCGGTTTCAGCGCTAGCGGGGGTAGCTGCCGGACTGATTAATGCGGTGAGGCCTTCAGAAACCGTTAAATCACTGCGTGACGACGCAGCATTCTTCAGCGGCTTGGGCATCGCGTACCTCCTTCTGTATACAACAGCCACCGGGCTCGGTGACACGGAAACATCGGTTGTTGCGCAGAAGGGCTATGAAGATAGCGCGCGGATGGTCATGCATTTCGACGGCATACTCCCCAAAGTTACCATTGAGGAACTCCGCGAAGAAAAGCTGGACGTTGCGGATGTTAATGAAAGGGTTCAAACAATGGTTCGGGCTGCCTGGGATCGCGCTGCCCCTGCTCACGCATAGCCATCAAGCTGCGCGAAGCCAATCGCGGATGTTTCACCCCGATGGTCAGACGTTCTTTGCCGAGGTGACTTCACTGCACACCCCTGGAGCCGTCGGCGCTCTGGGGGATCGACTAGCGGGGTTCGCGCTAGCGCGGTTCTCGGGGGCACTGTGGCGCGGAGGTTTTGAGCACCTTGAAGTGTTGGGTATTGCGCTGCGTTTTCGAGCGATAAAGTTAGACACCGCAGAAAGGATGGACGATGACCAAGATTTGCTCTTCGCAACGATTATAAGCCCCTTTACGATGCCCTTCTCGCCGTTTACGACTGACGGTCACGACTACCTGAACAACCGGTATTGGGCCGTCTCCCGGTTCGACGTGATCGGCATAGGCCCGTTGAAGTTCCGTCTCTCCCCGGCAAAATTGCCACTCCAGTCTGATTTGCCACGGCGCGAAAGTCTCCTACACGCGCTAAGTTCCCGTCACGCAGTCATGCACGTGGAGGCGCGCCGCACGTTTTCTAGAGTGTGGACGAAGCTGGCGGCCCTAGATTTAACCGGTGTGGCGAATACTGACCAGATAGCCCTGCGTTTCTCTCCGTTCCTCAACGGTCGGGGAATCGTTCCCCGCGGCCTGGTTCACGCGATGCGCCGAGCCGCCTACAAGGCGAGTCAAGATGCGCGGGCAGCAAAGACACTCTGAGCTATTTTCGGATGGCCGAGCGGGATTCAGCCCCAAGCGCCATCGGGGCTACTTGTTGAGTTCGAGCTTCACGTTGAGCGTGATTTCGTCCCCAACGACGACCCCGCCCTTGTCCAGGGTCTTGTTCCAGTTGAGCCCGAAGTCTTGACGTTGAGCCTCGGGCAGATTCGCGGTTGGCTCACGCCGGGGCTAGGTCACGCCACGGCCCGCTCAGGGCGACGGTGAGGCCGTCGTGCTGGAGGTTGAGGAACAACGTGCGACCATCCGGCGAGAAGCACACACCGGCAAGCTCCCCCTCGCTCAGCGCGTTGCGCGCGATGTTGTACAGCTTACCCGCTCGCGTGAGGCCCCGCAGGTACTGCTCTCCGCGGCCATCCTCGGCGATGATCACGTCCCCCCAGGGCGCCACGGTGATGTTGTCTGGCCCATCCAGCTCATCGGCGCTCGTCGACTGAGCAAGCAGCGTCAGATCGGCTTCGCCCGACCTAGTATCTCGCAGGCAGAAGATCTGACCTGTGCCGTTGGGGCCGCCACTCGTCGCGGCGAAGTAGACGCGACCATCATGAAACCAAAGCCCTTCTCCCCGAGAGATGGTGCACGCGCCTCGCGCTCGGCTGCGCAGCCGCAAGCCATCATCCTCGGCTTCGGGCTCGGGCGCCTCAACCCAATCCACGGCGAGCCTCTGACCCGGCGCCAGACCCTCACCAGTATTCCTAGCGGGCTGCCCGATGACCCGGAGCGCCTGGAGCACTCCTTCGAACGGGCGCGCACGCTCTCTCGGGACGAAGCGGTAAAGGCAGCCATCCGGGCGGTCTTCAGTGAGGTAGGCAATGTGGGTGGCTGGGTCGACGCAGGCCGCCTCGTGGTTGAAGCGACCATAAGCCGTTAGCCTTTGGGGGCTCGTCAGACGCGTTGCGCCTTTGGGGCAAAGAAACACATAGCCGTGCCCAGGCTCAACGGACTCTTCACAGCTGAGCCAACCCCAGGGGCTAACCCCGCCTGCGCAGTTGCGCAAGGTGCCCGCCAGTACACCATGACTCGTCACGCGCTTGAGGTCGGGCCCCACCACCAAACGCGTGACGCCACCAGCCGCACCACGGTCGTACATCTGCTCGGGGAGCCGATTGAGATCGAGACCTGACATCGCCATGTCGCGACCTGCTTCGTGGTTGCGCATCAGCACCACCTGGCCGGCTTCCCCGGCGAACGCGCCCATGGCGTCGGGTAGGGCTGGCACTCGAGCGCCATCGGACATCGGGGCGCCCACTCGTTCCAAAATGGTTACCCGAAAACCAGGTGGCACCGCTAAGGTTCGGGTTGGATCGAGCGACAGTGTCCCCTTGACCTGCCGGCGGCACCCGTAGAGCCAACCTAAGGGCGCCATGGCGAGCGCACCCCCAACCACGAGTGCACGGCGACGGAGAGCCATCAGGCGCCACTCCGAATGCTAAAGTAAGTGGTCTTCATGACCGCCAGGCTAGCGCCGTGAGCGCACGACGACAACGCAGGTGATCACGATGAACTTGCCGCGTCACGGCGTGCGTCGTCCTCTCGCTTCAGGCGCCCATCGATGACGAAAGTGCCGAAGGGCACAAGAGACGAGGCGAACACAACGGCCCCGCGTATAATTGACCAGCGCGCTGTCACCATCGCCTGCAGAAGCGCCACGCAGAACAGAACAAACAGGGCACCATGCAGCGAACCGACGATCTTCACTGCCAGAGGAAGGCCAGCGAAGTACTTGAGCGGCATCGCAACGCCGAGAAGAAGCAAGTAGGAGCATCCTTCGGCGAACGCGACGACGCGCAGGCGGCCGATCGAGGTGGTCAGCATGCTTCGTTTTCTGTCTTCTCGTACCATGTCAGGAACCCAATCTGGGCCGCAAACTTAGCATCGAACTGCCAGCTGCTCTCGCACGCCGACATCGACGACCAGTCCGTAGCGCGCGCGGTCGCCCAGCATGCGGGCGGCACCCACGAGGCGGCTCCCCTGCCATGCGGTGACCACCCGCTGGCTCGTCAGGAACGCGTCGCGGATCTCCTGGTAGCGCTTCTGCGCTGCGAGGCCGCCCATCAGGCCCACTTCGTCATAGCCGGTCTTGTGTCGGCGAAAGCCCAGCGCCCGGTATGCCGGCTCGGCCTCAGGAACCGGAGCGGTCGAATAGACACGAAGCGCATCGCCGCCCTCGAGTAGCGCTTCGAGCAGTCCCTTCCGAAGCTGAGGATCTGCAGCGCCTGGAACCACCTCTACATCCGCCGCCATGACGTAGATGTTGTCTCCCAACAGCCGCGCGGCACCGACCAGCGTCTGACCGTCCCACGCGGTCACCACCCGGCGGCTATTCTCAAAGGCGGCTCGCAGATCTGCCCGCGCACCATAGAGGGCCTGGAGCGTCGGCCATGGGATTTCCGAAATGCCTAGTTTGTAGGTCGTCATTGAAACAATTCCTTTCTCAGCCCCACCAGAAGCTGGCAGGATCATCTTTTCAATCCTAGCACCCCGCAAGGCCGGGAACGTCGCCAGAAAATGCGGGCCGTTTGATGGCCGTGCCTCCGCTGTTGGTCACCGTGGGTTGCGGCACACAACCCTCAAGCAGTGATGGGGGCCTCGGTTGCGCAGCTAGGCGGCTAGAAGCTACCGCTCAAGACGAAAGAACCTGAGTGTGGTCCGAATGCGACTCCGGGAAGGACTCGAAGTGTGGTTTTCGCGGGAGCTGGTGCGCCTTCGAAAGCAAGAACCGAGCTATCCAGTACAATTGCCGCGCCCATGCCAGCCAACCCTCCCATCGCCATTTCAGCTACAGGGCACAAGTCGAAGACCTGATCTTCTGTGTGCTGACAGTCCGCGACGGCGCCAGCAATGAGTACCCCCGCGACAGGCAAGCCCAGACGCATTCCCAGGCTAACCAGTGATCGCGAGCCTGAGTTGGGATGCGCCTCGTGAATCACCGGAGCACCGAGCAGGTACCCCAAGGCGGCGAATGGAAGGAGCGTCTCTGTTTCGGTAGCAACCGCGACGCCCACGAGCAGCCCGGATGCCCCATCCGCTAGCAGCGTTTGCCAGCCATACCAACGTGCGCGTTCGGCGCCGGGCGGAGCCGCGGATGCTTGAGCAGAAGGCGAGAGGTGTGAGTGCGGCATCACAGGGTGTTGCCGAGAATCACGCTGAGCGGTTGGAGCCACAGCCCGGGGCGGAGTGTTATCGACAGCTGCTAGTGGTGGTTTTGCCCATGAAACGTGCGAGATCAGAGCGATCGCCAGGCAGAATAAAGAGATCAAATGTGCCTTCATCGCACGTGAGACAGCAAGGGGCGTGCCGACGAACCGCCGCAGAATCTTTTTCACGTATGACATCGTTTCCGGCATCGGCAGTAAGGTCAATGCTCGCCTCGCTGCCTTGCTGACTCTGCTCACTCCGGTTACAGGCGTATCGCATGCATGGTGCCATCGAAATCCGCCCCGCACGAAGTGAAGACGTAGCTGAAGCGAGCGCGTTGTCGTTTAGCTCTGGTCCAGCCATGCTCGGACTCATTTTTACGACCAACATCCTGTGAGTAGCGGCCATTTCGAAAGTGACGCTTGGAGCGGATAAGCCGCCCGAAAACAAACGACCGCTGGCGAGAACCTGAGCCAGAGCTGCTCGAACGAAACCCGTGGTGGCGTCGGCGGAGGTTGAGGAGCAAGGCCTAAAGCGCGTCTTTGGGCGGGAGAGCTGCTTTTAATAGCACTCACTCAACTAAGCGTTTCGCCGCGCAATCTACTGTACATTGCCGCAAAACGTAATTGCCGAGCCAGGCGCCGACTCCTACACTGAACCCAGTAGCCAAGAGGTTTTGCGTCGCGAACGCTGCGGTGGCGTTACGCGAGAGGAGTGTGGTTTGTGCGAAATAGTGCCCTATTAGATCGATGCTGGTCCGTTCTGCCGACGTTTGGCTTGGGGCTTCTAGGCATGGTCGCCTGCACACGCCAGGTTGAAAGCCGAGGAGCTGGGCACGCCTCCGCAGCGCCTGGTTTGCCTGGGGAGCCGGGAAACCAGCCGAATGAAGCAACGCCGAGCACGCCCACCACTCCTGGCACGACACCCACCCCACCACTCCCGGGTGTGTTCAGCCCCGCACCGGGAAAGCTACGACGCTTAACGGCCCACCAGTATCAGAACAGCTTGCTGGATTCGCTCGGGGATAAGCTGCAGCTGCCCACGGATTTGGAACCCGATTTGGCGCTGAGTAGTTTTGCGTCCGTTGGTGCCTCACAGTTGAGCATCTCCTCCGAAGCCACCGAGCAATTCGAACGCATCGCTCTCCAGGCATCTCAAAGCGTGTTGACAGATCCAGCTTGGCGCTCAGCCCACGTCGCCTGCTCGCCGGCTGGCATACAAGACCCCACCTGCAACCAAACATTCATCCGCAGCATCGGGGAACGAGTCTGGCGACGACCGTTGACGGACCTCGAAGCGACGCGATGGTCCACGATCGCCAGCAGCGCAGCGGTTGCAGCGGGTGATTTCTGGGTGGGGCTAAGCTGGGGGCTCGCGGGCCTCCTGCAATCACCCAATTTCCTCTACCGTGTGGAGCTGGGCTGGCCGGATCCACAAGATCCGTCTGTCTTTCGTCTCGACAATTACGAGCTAGCATCACGACTTTCATATTTGCTTTGGAATACTACGCCGGACGCCGCGCTGCTCGGCGCTGCAAAAGCTCAAATGCTCACGAGCCCGACAGGATTACGCGCCGAAACCGAACGCTTACTAGCGGGGCCGCGCGCCCGGAGTGGTCTCGGTGAATTTTGGTTCGAACGGCTTAGGCTTGGCACTCTGCCCGCCTCTCCACACCCGACAACGACGTTTCCAGCGTTCACGGCGACGCTGCCTCAGTCGATGCAGCTCGAAACCAGCGCGTTCATCGATCACCTGGTTTTTGATGGCGATAGCGACATTCGAGCGCTCTTTGATAGCCCCACCACGCTCATCAATGATGAACTGGCGACGCTGTAGGCGTTGCAGCTCCGGGCTCCACCGGTGTCGTCCCCTTTGCACAGCCTGCCAACTCCCAACGCCTTGGCTCTCTCGGACAAGCTAGCTTCTTATCCTTGAACGCCCACCAGGAAACGACTTCTCCCACACGTCGCGGAAAGTTCATCCGTGAAGTGTTGCTCTGCCAACCGATCCCCTCTCCCCCAGCCACCGTCGACGTGTCCTTGGTCAAGAGCCCAGAAGACGCGACGCTCCCGCTTCGCGCTCAGCTAGAACGCCACCGAACGGGTCCGACCTGCGCCGGCTGTCATGCCATCATGGATCCGATTGGCCTGGGCTTCGAGAACTTCGACGCGGTAGGTGCCTTCCGAACTGAAGAGGCGGGCAAACCGATTGACGCGAGCGGAAGCTTCGATGGAGTTGCGTTCAAAGATGCACGCGAACTCGTGCAGTTGCTGAAGGAGCGTCCTGAGTCGTCGGATTGTTTGGTGCGTTCGCTCTATCGATATGCTTCGGGACGGGTCGAAGGTGCCGGCGAAGAGGTCGCGCTATCCTCCATCAAAGCCAGCTTTTTGCAGGGGAATTATCGCTTCTTGGGGCTCGTGAAGGCGCTCACCGAAGACGCGTCCTTCAGCACTCTGGCCAAGGCACCTTGAGCACTTTCCAGCTAACGCATTCACTCTTTGGAGGTATCGATGTCTAAATTCACGTTATCCAGACGGAGGTTGCTCATGGGGGCGGTGGGCGGCATCAGCGTTCAAATTGGGCTGCCCGCGCTCTCGGCGATGCTCAACTCGCATGGCACGGCGCTCGCACAAGGGGGAGCGTTGCCGAAGCGTTTCTTGGTTTGGTTTTGGGCAAATGGGATGAAACCCGCACGCTGGGTTCCGAGCAACGTAGGCCCCGATTGGGCGCTCTCTGAGCAGCTCACGCCGCTCAAGAACGTCAAAGAATACGTGAGTGTAGTGTCGGGCACGGAGATCAAATTCCCGAATGCGGCGCACCACACGGGCGCCATCTCCATAATGACGGGAGCCGACATTGTGGGGCCCGAAGGCGGCGGAGATTTTCCGACCACGGTTTCGGCACCTTCCATGGATCAACGCTTTGCAAACGCTTTGGGCACCACCACACGCTTCAAGTCGCTCGAATTCGGCGTGCTCGAGCACAATGCAATCAAAGAGGGCGATGGCATCCTCAATATTTCCCACAACGGAAAATCGAGCCCCAATCCTGCCGAAATCGACGCAAAAAAGGTCTTCGATCGTGTCTTTGGAACCGAAGACTCGGCACCGATGATCTCAATCGCTTGGCCCAGCACGCCGAAAATATCCGCGGCATTGAGCAACGGCTTGGCACGTCGTCGCCAGCCGCCACCGGACTCGGCTGCAGATCACCAGCTACGCCGAACAGCATTAGCTTGGGTGACGATATCGCGGGCTACGCCGCCTCAAACCGCGCCATGAGCGACCTCACAGGACTGGTGCTCGCTTGCGACATCAGCCGCGCCATCACGTACCAGTACAGCGGCGGAAGCAATAACTCCAGCTACCCCTCCCTCACCGGCGTCACCACCGACAATCACGAACTCAACCACTCGGAGCCCGACCCTCAGCCGCTGTCTAACAAGATCACCATTTTTACCATGGAGCAGTTGCGTACTTCCTAGAAATACTCAAAGCCACACCCGAAGGCTCGGGCAATCTTCTCGACCAATGTGGCATCTTTTGTACCAGTGAATTATCAGACGGCAACACGCATGCAATCGATGATTATCCGATTCTGATCGCGGGCCGAGCTGGTGGAACGCTCAAGCATCCGAGCATTCACTATCGTTCGACCACCAACGAAAATGCCCTCATGCCAGCGCTTTCGTTGCTGCGCGCGGTTGGGCTGCCACTCACCTCGTACGGCGACGGCGTCGGAACGGTAACGACGGGGATTGCCGCAATCGAGGCTTGATCCCGTCGCCGTTTCACTTAGCTGTTGGGCGCGCGTGCTGACGGAACTTGAGTGGCGTCGAGAGAACGAAGCGCTTGAACGTCATGTGCAATTGATGGGTGTCCGAAAAACCGCTGAGTGACGCAATCACTTCGAGTCCGAGGTCCGTCTCCACCAACAGCCGCTGCGCCTCCTCCACTCGAAAGCGCGACCATTGGTGGGTAGGTGTTTCACCAGTACACGCGCGAAAACGCCGCCCAAAGTTACGGCGCGACGTTCCCACTTGCTTACACAGCACCTCGACGTCTTCCTCGCGAGCGAGATGCTCTCGCATGTATTTCAGCGCGTTGGCGACCAGCTTGTCGCTGGCGATCATGAGCTCGGTCGATTGGCGTTCCACCACGCGGAGCGGGGGCACGGTGATCAAGCCTGGCTTAGCCTTCGGATTTTCGATCAGCTGAGCGAGCAGCTGCGCCCCTTCATAGCCAATGCGCTCACCAGCTAGCTGAATACTGCTGAGCTGCGGATAAGCGAGTTCGCAAATCGTTGAATCATTATCGACGCCCAAGATCGCAACATCGCTCGGAACACGGAGGCCCCCAAGCCGACAGGCTTCAGCGGCGGCCCACGCCAAATAATCCACCTCACAGAATAACGCCAACGGCTTAGGCAACGCCTTCAGCCATCCGCCAACACCATGGACCTGATCGCCATGATTGGTCGGCCTGTCCTCAGCGACTTCGTGGCTCGCCAACGTAAGGCCCTGGGCCTTCAGGACCGCTTCGAACCCCTCCCGTCGCGCGTTCCAACGACGGCCATTGCCGCCCAAGTAGGCCAGGTTCCGGTAGCTACGACTTAGAAAGTAGCGCGCCGCCATCTCACCAATGGCGCGATGATCAGGCCTGACTTCGAACACCGTGCGGCACGGCACACTGAGACCCAGATTGACGACTGGGATCTTGGCGCGGGCGATAATTTCCGCGCAGTGCGTGTTCGGCGCCGCCATAATAAGCCCGTCGGGACGTCCCGCAAGCAACCGCGTCACCCCTTCAGGGGTTGGAACGTCGTGCTCGAAAATCCACGGAAGTTGAGGGCGTGCAAATGCCGCAATTCCCCGCAGGTTCCCACCCGAAAATCCCTGGTTCAGATCGAAAGCAATGCCAATCCGCATCTGCGCACTAGCCTACCCCAACGGTGGCTCAGATCAGCCGCAAATTCGCCACGAAATAACCATCTGTGCCGTGCACTCTTGGCAGCAACCGAAGCGCGCTGCTTCCCGGCTGAATCAGACTGCTCAATTCTGGGACCTCGAATGGCACGGGCTCCAGAATATCTGCGACCCGCGCGAGCACCCCCTCGCACTCTTCGGGCAACACGCTGCACACGGCGAACACGATTCGACCCGAGGCACGCACACGCGACGCTGCATTGCGCAGGATGGCTGCAGCCATCGTCGCCATGCGTTCGGGATCCTCGGGTTTCAAACGCAACAGGATCTCCGGCCTACGCCGCAGAGTGCCGACGCCCGTGCAGGGAGCATCCACCAGAACGCGATCGAAATTGTCTGGAACTGTTCCAACTCCCTCGGTCCAGTCCACACTCGCTGTTTCAAGAGCAAGCCCCAAAGCGTGCGCGTGTTCAGACAAGATTTCAAGCTTCGATGCGTACAGATCTGCCGCAAAAATACGCCCCGCGCTGCCCACTCGTTCGGCTAAGAGCAGCGACTTATTCCCACGCCCCGCGCAGGCATCCAGGATGCGTTCGCCGGGCTGTGCGCCGACGAGCCAGGCCAAAATCTGCGCGCCCTCTTCTTGCACCGTGAAATCAGCACCACGCTGGCGCAGATCGCCATAGCCGCTCACCGTATACGCCCCGGGGACCCAACGGCTTGCTGGAGCATCTTGGAGCCAGGCAGGTGCGGGCCTGCCGGCAATCACTCGCACACATGCCGGCGGTGCTTCGAAACGCCGAGCGCCTGCCTCACCGACAATGCCGAGGAGTGCCAACGCGTCAGGCCCGCCAACACAGCTCTCGAGGCGTTGTTGGAGCCAATCGGGAGCCGTCTTGAGCAGGCCTCCGGCTACCGTGACACGGGCCTTGGACTCCGCCACTCGTCGTAAGAGCGCATTCACAAACCCCGCAATTTTAGCACCCCGCAGCTTCCGAACGCCCGAGACCGCGCTATCCACGGCAGCAAAATCGGGCACACGATCCAGGACCAAGAGTTGATAAGCTGCGATTAAGAGATGAGAGAGCACCATCCCATCTTTTTGATTCAGCGTGCGTGGCACATGCCGCTCCAGCTGCGCAATGAGCGCTCGGTGAGTGCGAATCACGCCGTAGCAGAGCTCCGTCACCAGGTGCCGATCGCTCGCTGTGAGCTGAGGATGACGGTCCAATTCTGCCGCCAAGGTGAGTGAGAGGTAGCTGGATTTATGGCACACGCGGTCCACAATACGAGCCGCTAACTCGCGGGTATCCAGGCCTTGAATGTTTCGGGCGCGCTTAGGCTCAGCTGACGAGTTCACGCACTTGCCCCACGATCACGTCCCACCTTTTCTCAACATCATTTTTGAATGCCACTGCCATCAGTCCAAGTAAAATTGCCATACCAAGAATGTGAGCTACTTCACGCACGCGGAGCGGTAGCGGACGCCGCAAGATGCCTTCAAGCGCGAAGAACATCAAATGCCCACCATCTAACAACGGGATCGGAAGTAGGTTAAAAAGCCCCAAATTGATGCTGATCAACGCCATCACCCAGATAAAATAATCAGCGCCTTTGCGCCCCTCTTGGCCAGCAACTTCATAAATGGTGATCGGCCCTGAGAGCGACTTCAGACTGACCCTGCCTTCCGCAACGCGGACCAAGCCCACCAACAGAAAGCGCGTCACGTCCACTGTTTCTTCGACGGCCCTTTGCATGGCGTAGCGGAGCGGTGTCGGGTGCTCCACCCTTTGCTCAGGCGCCAAAGGCACCCATTGCTGAACCGGTAACACATAGTGCACGAACGATTGCCCGTGCTCGTCGGTGAATTCTTCACGGCGCAGAAGAAATGTGCCAGAACGCGGACGCCCATCGCGCGCACTCAAGAACTCAATGCGATGCGAGATATCGGGAACCTTCAGCACCTGTTCCCGAAAGCTCGACCAAGCCGTGATAGCGACGCCATCGAGCGCCAATATCTTATCTCCCTGGCGCAGCCCCGCTCGCCAGAGAAAGGACTCTTCGGGCACGATCGCCGCATAGACATCGGCCAGCTCCAGCCCCACGCGCTCGAGCAGAGTGCCTGTTCCAGGATTGGGGGTGAGCGCCACAACTCCAGCTTCGTAGACGCCCATGTCGGCCAAGCCTCCGAGCGCGTTCGGCGTGGTGACGGGCCGCATGTACGTGACTGGAACTGTTTCGCCCTGATTTTCAGAAAGCACCGCTTCAAGGTCCATGAAGCGTCGAATCGGTGCGCCCGCGATCTGCGTGATGACATCAAAAGACCGGAGGCCGGCTCGATACGCTGGAGAATCCGGCTCCGGCACGCCGATCACTGCGGCAGGAGCACTCGGTTGAATGCCGACATTCCCAACATGTTCGACAAGACCCAGCGCTTGATGCTCGATATCATCGTCGGCCGTCACTTCTACATCGACATGCCGATTATTTCTGAACACCTTAAAAGCCACTGGCTCGCCGGGAGATTTGGCGATCAACCGCTTCACTTCATCGAACGTTCCAACGTCCTCACCGTTGACCGCCATGATGCGGTCACCCGGCATTAGTTTGCCGTCGGCAGGATGATCGGGAAGCACGATCCCGACCGTGGGTGCGAGAAAGGGCCCATCGCCCACGAACACAGAGAAGTAGAGCAGGACGGGGAAGATGAGATTCATCGCTGGGCCAGCCAGCACGACGATGATCCGCTTGGTGAGCGAGAGCGATTCAAACGTTCGCTTCCGATCTTCCGGGAGCACAATATCGCTCTTCGAGGACTCCAGCATTTTGACGTAGCCGCCAAACGGGAGAAGCGAGATGCAATATTCTGTTTCTCGCCCACGCAGCTTCAGAAGCTTGGGACCGAACCCGAGACTGAACGTGAGCACCTTCACGCCAAAGGCTTTGGCGAACATGAAGTGGCCGAGCTCATGCACGAAGATGAGCGTGCTCACCAAGATCACGAAGTAGAGGAGATCCATTCAGCAAACATGCAGATGATTAAGAGATGCGCTCCAACATTCGCGCTAAGAATGCGGGCGACCGTAGCACGCCGCCCCCAGTTAGGGTAGAAAAATACCATGCAGCCGAAGCCCGTCTCCGCGTCAGAAATCACGATGAATCAGCTGATGTTGCCGGTGCATGCCAATGCGCTTGGCAATGTACACGGGGGGCTCATCATGAAAATGGTGGACGAGACAGGCGCGATTGCAGCGATGCGGCACGCGGGCAAGCCGTGCGTCACTATCGCCATCGACTCGATGACATTTCACTCGCCGGTGCATATTGGTGAGCTGGTGTGCTGCCGAGCCTTCGTGACCCACGTGGGCCGGAGCTCCATCGAAGTTGAAGTCAAAGTCCACGCAGAAAATGCCATTACAGGTAACATCACCCACACCAATTCTGCCTATGTGGTGTATGTGGCCATCGACGAACAGAGTCGTCCTTCGCCTGTTCCCGGCTTGCTGCTTTCGAATGCTGAAGAACAACAGCGAGATGCTGAAGCCAAGCTCCGCCAACAATACCGGTTAGCCCAAGCCAAGACGCACCGGTGATTAAACGCGCGACCGCTCCGAAGCGGAAATGAGATGATTCAAATCGCCTCCCAGCCAACGGCTGCCCGCAAGCGCACCGTAGCGACCGCCGCGCGCGACAATCTGCGCTTTAGGCGGTAGCGGTAGTTGAAATTGGTGGATCTCGTCCGCAGCACCACTTGGCAAGAGGCGCAACAGAGTGCAATCCCGACTGTCTTCGTAAGAGCCAAAAAGCGCTGCATACCCGGGCACCACGGCCAGCGCGTGCGCGCCTTCAATGCCCAAATTCCAGGCCACATCAGCCTTACCAGCTCGATCGAATCGCACCAGTGAAAAATCGCGATAATAATAAACCCAGGTTTCTTCTTGCAGCGCGTTGAGTGCGTAGCAATCATCCATCGGAGCTAACTTCGGCGAAATCGGGAACCGCCAAAGTGGTTCGCCGTGTTGATCGAAACGCACCAGCCCTGTCGCTCCCAGTGGGTTTTGCCAACCTAGGGCGCCCTCGATGCCTTGATCGAAGTAGCCGACGAAAATCGAACCATCCTCGATCGCTTGGAGCTGTCCGATACCATCGCCTAGCGTGAAAGCGGTTACTGGCTGGCCGCTCACGAGGTCAAAGATCGTGGCATTCGCCTCCCCTCCCAAGCTGTCGTAGCGTGCCCTGGCACCGCACACGATCGCGCGTCGCTCGGGTAGGATATCAACCACCAACGAACGCACGGAAAGCCCGGAGAGATCGTAGGCATGAACACCACTCGCTGTCCGTTCAAAGAGCTTGGCTCGATAAGGTGTGGCCACTCGTGTTTGAGGCCAAACCAACCCCATATCCTGCGTCCCTAGCACGTCATTCAGCACGGCTTCCGGAACACAAAGGAGAAGCGGATGGCCCGAAGCACTTAAATTATAGGCCGCCACCAACCAGCCTTCGGGGATCACCTCCGTGACATGCCACTCGGATTGGAAGAGGCTTTTCACAGCGGGCCTTCAGTTTTAGCGCATCCAGTTAACACCTAAAAACCTGATCCGAGGCTCGTTCGTTGATCGGTTCTCAAATGCCGGCCGAACGCCCGCTTTCGTGGCGCTAAAAACACGCTCTCTGGCCTAACACTCCGGACGCGGGGCCTAGGGGATCCGGTTGTCACCGCGGGCTTGTGCGTTGTCCCCTGGGTCATTCGTGACACGTTTGCGCAAAGACTCAATTCGGCATTGAAAATCCGAATGAACCAACTTCGTACTTTCGCGCACATACTTCTAACCGAGGGGCAGACGTACCACCAACGGCTCCTCCGACGCTAGACAACTCGCATCGGTACGACCCTTAACGGGCATCCTCCGATGCGCGTAGCCCTGTGATCCCCTCCAATGTCCCTTCTCACTCGATTCAAATCGACTAGACTCTGCCAGGTATGGAGAGGTCTGTGTCGGCCATAGCTTCCGCGCGTCCCGCGCTCGCTCGATTTCGCCGCGGCTCGCTGGATGCGTTGTCGTCGAGTGAGGATTTGCTGCGGGGCGAGCCGGCCTGCGACGCACGTGCCTTCGATTTGGCGTTTTCGGCGACGCGCACGCTGTATGGCGTCTCGGATTCGCCGCTCCCGGTGTTGGAGGATGCGCAGGGCTTGCTCGAAAATGCTCTGACCACGTCGGACGGTGTGGCTGAGCTTTGCCGCGTGATGGTGCGAGTGAACCTGCTCGCGTTCGATCTTGAGAGCATGTCAAAGTGGCACGAGCTGCATTCGAGCCTCGTGTCGAATAGCCGTGAGCAGTACGAATGGTACGCCGCCACAGCACTCTGGCTTGATCTCATGCACGGTCGCCCTGCGATGGCGGAAGAGGCCGAGACACGGCTTCGGCGTCTGGATCCAAACTTTCCGTTAGAGCTCAAGATTGAGCTGCTCACGCTGTGCGCGCTGGGCACACTCTTGCTCAATAATCCCAAGGCGGCTCTAGTCTTTGCAGACGAGGCTTGTGCCCTGGCAGCATCCGAGAACTTGGTTGAGTGGCGCACGCTCACGAGCCTCGCACGCTGTCGCATCCTCCGTTATCTCTTGAAGCCGGAGCTTGCGCACGTCTTGCTGAAACGCCTCGCGGAGACGGCAGCTCCCGCATTCCGACCTTGGATCGCTTGGGAGGCAGCACTGGCCGCGGGCAGCTTGGGCCTCGCTACGCTGGAAGTGGTTCCTCATTCCGCGGAAACCGCAGCCGCTTCCCCGGGACAACGTGCCTGGCGCGCCGTCCACGAGCTCTCGCTGCTGATTCAGACGGCCAAGACCAACGTAGCGCACGCGCAGGTGTCGAAAGCAGCGCTCAGTAAAACACTGAGTGGCGTCCGCCCCATGCTGTATGAAGTGCAGCTATTGGTCGGAGCTCTTGATTATTCGCAGTCGCCATCGCGAGTTCTTCGCAGTTGGTGTTGGGGTCAAGATCCCCTCCCGCCAGCAGGGATGCATGGCATCGCTTCGAGTGGCCACCCGACACCGACGCCTACGAGCTTCGCAGTCTTGCAACGGGGGCAGGTGGGTCGCCGCGTCTTGGGCATTGCCCTAGCATCCACGGTCGCACGCTTCGGCGATAATTGGTTGAGAATCGAAGGCCCCACACTCCCGCAAACTGCCCTCGCCGCTCTCGCGCTCGCGGATCATGCAGAGCTCAGTCACGCCGATTTGTTCCGACATACCTACGGTATCGATTACATCCGTCGACTCCATCAGGGCCTTTTTACCGCGCTCACCGAACGCATGCAGAGCTTGCTCGGAGAAGCAGGGGAGCTCACCGTTCGTCACAAATCCGTGGGACTCACCCTCCGCACGCAGGCACTAGTGATTTTTGATCCACGCACCGTTCAGCCCTATTCGGAACGTGTACTGGCATCGCTCCTTCAAACTGAGCACGGCACCGTCGCCGAATTTAGCGAGCGCCTCAGCATGCCCGAGCGCTTGGTGCGAAACGCATTGAACGAGTTAGTTGCGCTCGGAGCCGCCGGCCGCGTTGGCCAGGAGGATGCCGAGCTTTTTGCACTCCATCCCGACCTGGAGCGAGCGGCGCCTGAGTCCTTATCTCGCCCAAGAAGCTTAAATTCTGAGCCCCCCTCGCGTCGCACGGGCACCTAGGCGGAAGAGCGTCGCTGGCGCGGATCGACGCACCCCTCCCAGACCTGCACGGAACCTAGAGCGAACGGACCCGGCACCACCGCTCCGGGCGCGCGCACGGTGTCGAAAATATCGCGGGAAGCGAGCGGCAGCGCCGTAACGGCTGGGAGCGTTTCAGTCAACTCAAGGCGTAGCATTCGTGCGTCGGCGTCGTAGACCGCTCTCGCTTGAATCTGCGCACCGTGTGCATCTTGCCCAAGAAATTCCTGCCATCCCTCCCAATCCATGTTTTCAGCGGGCTCGTGGATGCGCCACGGCGCTTCAGAGCCTGGATTCGCATAGGCATTGCCATCCGCACGGTTGTTGGGCCGCCCAAACTCAACACACTTGGCACAATCGATCACCAGATTATTCAAAACTTCGTGATCACGGCACACGCCACCACGCCCACTGATGAAGCGCTCAACCCGCCCTAGCCGCAGCATCACCCCAGCGCCTTCACAGCCCACAATCAGATTGTGTGCGATGAGCAACCGATCACAATCGTGCTCGTAAATCCCATGCCCACCGGTGATTGCTTCATCGCCAATCCCGGCGCCAAGCGGCGGCACAATCTTGGAGCCGAGGATCAGATTGTGATCCACCATCACGCGCCCTCGCTTCGAAGCCTCGATGAAAATCCCCCCAAATCCCGAGATGGTGTGCGCAATCAAGTTCTGGGTAACGCGCGTATTGGTGATGCCGTTGTCGAGCCAGATGCCTGTGGCGTTCAAGCAATTCTCGATCACATTGCGCCGATACACACAATTTTTGCACAAGTGCTGCTTGATGCCCGCGCATTCCCAGAGCCGCTCAATCCCGTGCCACCCGGCACCGGCAATATGATTGTCTTCTACGAGCATGTTGCTCAAAGGGAAGCTGGTGGCGCAGATCCCGCAGATCCCGCAATCATGAAAGGCGTTGTGTCGCACAATGTGGTGCCCATGCCCGCCATGATCCATGCGCATGGGATGGCTGCCGCCGAGATCCAGCCCATTGGCGTTCACCTGTCGGATAGTGCAATCGTGAATGAGCCAGTGCGTGCCCCCTTCGGCACATACCGCGGCATGCTGCGGCCAGGTGAAGCCATCAGCACAATGTTGGAACGTGATGCCACTCAGTTGAATGAAGCAAACATCGCGTGTTTCTGGCGCAAAGGCCTGTTCTCGGGTCGTGAATTCCCATTCACTCGCCGCTGGATCCGCATCGTCAAAGGGTCGAATGTGCACGCTCAAGCCATTGGCCTCGCACCAATAGGTTCCTGGCTGCTGCTTGAGTTCGGCGATCGTGAGCACTTGCAGCAAGCGCCGGTCATTCTGAAAAACGAGACCCCGCTTAAGAAGCAGTTTTGTTTTGGGCTCTTCGGGAAACGTCCTGCCCCAACCCATATCCAGATGGTGCTGAGGCATATTGATCATGCCAAAGGGCAGATAACCAACGAACCATTCACGCGCCAAACGCACGTGATAGACGCGCGCACCAGCTGCCTCTAGCTCTTTCGGCAGCTTCCAGGAATCCGAGACTCGCCAGGGCCCAGAGTAAACCTCTGCCCCCGTCACCACCACGTTCTCGTCCTCGGCGGCAGCGTAGCCAATCATCTGCGTTGGGCTCACTCCCCCGCGGAGGGGGCGCACTGTTTCGCGGTAAATACCGCTGTGAATCAGCACGCGCTCACCTGGATTCAGCGAACGCGCAGCTTGGGCGATCGTCTTCCACGGCCTATCGAGCGAACCCTCATTGCTATCGTCGGCTTCTGGGTGGTTCTGAGCCACGTGAAACGTTGCGTGATATTCAGGTGTCGCCTCCCAGGTGCAGAACGGAGTGCCATCGGGCAACAGCACCTCGGGCACAAGTGGAGTCAGCGTTCCGCACTTGGGATCTTCCAACATGCAAGATGTCTACCGTACGGATGGTCCGAACGGTAGACGTCTTGGCTCAGGTCTTGAGGAGTTAGTACGGTAACGCGTACGCGCCGCCCGCAGCCCACGCGGCTCCACCCGTTGCAGCCGCGCCCGCACTACCAGCGATCCCATACGAACCGCCTGAAGCACTGCCACCAACCGCATAGGAACCGCCAACGCTCGGCCCATAGTACTGGTTCGGGTCTTCATAGACCTGAACGTCGACATTCAGCTTGCCGTTGAACCACAACTCGCGGCCGCCGACGCCAAATTGATAGCTCACCCAACTCGTCGAGTGCGGCGAAACATAGGCCCATTGGTATTCACCCGAGAGCAACTGAGCATCGATTGGAGTGGACACTCCATTCTCAACACGCTCCAACCACCAACCTGGCCGAAGATGGATCTGATAAGACCCCTGCTCCAACTCAACCTCGATCGATGGAGCCTCCGGATCCGAATCGCTGCTAGCGAAAATTGTAGGCACCGCTGGCGGAGGGGTCATCGAACCCTGCCCACCTGTCCCGTAATCGTAGTAATAATTCTGAGAGGTGATCTCAAAGTTGGCGTTATGCAGCTGATACCGAGTGCCCGAAGGACCGTAGCTCGAGAGCGGCAACGCCATCTTCCCTGTTTCTAGCGCGTCGCCTCCCTCCGAGGTTTGACCGGAACAGCCCGTTAAGATCCAACCTGCTACGAGTGCACACTTAACTAATCCCTGAATCCTATTTGCGTTTTTCATGAGTCTTACTCCTGTGAGAATCGAGAGACTGTTGATGTCCCTCCCGAGCCTGACATGAGCAAGCGATGTGCCAACGGCGACTTTGCCATTTTCCCCGTATTTTTTGGTACAAACAGGCTTCTTGCGCGCGCCGGGAGTGGCACAACTTGCGCCAAAACTGCGCTCGCGAGTCATACCCTTGCCTTCCGAGCAAATCTTGAAAGTAAGCATGCTTACGATCTCTTGAGTGTTCGGCGAACGCACCGCCAGCATCAAGCCTAGCTAGAGTGTCAACCGAAACCCACGAATCAATGCGCCCGGCAGACGCACCGAGGCGGTGGAACGCCCACCGTACGTATCCGACGCCAAGCGGAACGCCTGCTCACGCGTGAGGTCCACCAAATTCTCACCCAGCACACGAAAGAGTGACTCATCAAAACGCATCACATTCACCGCTGATGTGGCGCGCCCACCTTCGACCCACAACGTCGCAAAGCGTGTCATGCCCGTGATGCGGCCGCTGGGACGATCAGAATAGTTTAGATAGTGCAGATTGTGGATGAACAGACCCCGATCCAGATGCTGCATCACGTCAGCCGCCGGCAGCGAGCCTGGATGCACGTGGAGCGCCGCTGGGCTTTCCTGATCCGAGGCGCCATTCGGAACCACGCCATACTCCTTCGCAGAGCGCGGGGAGGCCAGTGCACCCTTGAGTTCTCCCTTCTCAATCAGCATCACTTGTTCGGGCTTGATGAAGCCGGAGGCCTGAAATCCAGGGCCCGCGCCATTCGCCGTGTCTTCCACGAGTGTCAGCTTTGAACTCAAGCGCGCCCCCTCGGTGAGCATACGAAGGAACGGTGTCTGACGCGTCCGGTGGCTCTTGAGGCTGAAGCCGCCCCATCCCAAAAGATCCACGATCTCTTGCAGTGCTGGCGGCGCCAGGTACACATCATAATCTCCAGGCTCAATCGTCTTGGCTGGCTGCTCCAAGAGGATCAAGTCCCGCCGAGCTGCCTGCACAATCCCCTCAAAAGCGCTCGCATCCCAACGCTCTCCCGCGTATCCCGATTTCACCGCACGATCCCCGCGCGCATACACACTGAAATCAAAATTGAATGTGTGCCGGGTGAACCAATTGCCCTGGCCGAGCGAATTGGCAAACCCGCGACTCACTTCACCTGCCGCTAGCAACCCCACCAAATCAAGCCCAGTCGCCGCGCGCACCACCTCAAGCATCAGCTCATCTCCCGCAGGGAACGCACGTTCGCCCTCAGCGCTGCTTGAGCAAGGCTCCTCACTGTACAAAAGATGCGGATCTTCCGGCAAAAAGACCAACACTTCACGCAACGACCGCACGGCAGAACGGAGCTCGGCGCCCAGCTCCGCGTGCTCGCTGACCGAGAGATCCACGCTAGCGTGGCGTTGGCCGTCGATGAGCTCCAAGCTCAGCGCATGCTGAGCCACGCTGCCTGGCTGACGCACTTTCCCGTGGTTGAAGCGTACAAATTCAGAGTTCTCACCCGTGTAATTCGCCAGCAAAACCTCTTTGCCTTGCCTGGCTGCGTTCGCCAGCTCGAAGAGCTCAAAAAAACGAGCCTTCACGCGTCACCTCCGAAAACATCTACGCCGCTGAAGCGACAAGCAGGTGAAGCATGACCCACTCGAATGGCCTGATTGGGCTCACCCTTGCCGCAGAAGGGCGTGCCCAGCACCTCACGTGTGGAAGCATCCCCTACGCCCACGAGATTCCGCCAGAACGTAGCTGAGATCCCGCGATAGTTGGGATTGCGCACCACCTGCGTGAGCTTCCCATTTTCTATCAGCCGCCCCCATTCACAACCAAATTGAAACTTGTTCCGCGAATCATCGATCGACCACGAACAATTGGCTTTAAGCAAAACACCTCGCTCTACCGCAGAAATCAGCTGTGAAAGGGATTGATCCCCCACCTCAAGATTCAGATTTGCCATGCGATCAATGGGTGGCCGATTCCAGCTGGAAGCCCGTGCATTAGCAGTCCCGAACATGCCCGCGCGCGCCTGCGAAATGGCTCCTCCGAGCGGCCTCTGTAAAATTCCTTTTTGAATCACGTACTCTTGCTTGGCGAGTGTTCCATCATCATCCGATATGTACGATGCTACTTCCGTTGGCACGCTTGGATCGAATGTCACATTGAGCAGAGGCGATCCATATTGATAGCTTCCGAACATCTGCTGAGTCACAAAGCTCGTGCCCGCATAGTTGCGCTCATCACCCAAAATACGATCGAGCTCCAACGGGTGCCCAATGCTTTCGTGGATCTGCAGGATCATCTGATCCGGCATCAGCACCACATCCATCGCTTCCGACGGGCAGTTCGGCGCTTTCAGAAGCTCCAACACCTCCCGCTTCAAGCTCGCAGCGCGCTCCCAAAACCGAATATCTTCTAGAAGCTCAAGCCCACCTTGCCGCATCCGGTCAACCATGCCCAGGCTGCGCGTCTGCGTGACCCCATTGGCGTGAGCCACCACACTCAGATCGGGCGCAATGAACTCAAATTCTTGCTCAATTCTGCCTCCGTGATGGCTCAGCTGCAGCATCTTGTCGCGTTGCCAGCTCACGCCTGCACGAGAATCAACAATCTCGCTCGCCCCCACCAATTCCGCATGCGCACGCTGCACCAAAGAAATGCGATCTTGCAAGCTCGTTCCCAGCCAGGGCTGGCCCACAACGGACCGGTACGAAGCC
Organism: Polyangiales bacterium; assembly: GCA_038251425.1. Taxonomy (GTDB): domain Bacteria; phylum Myxococcota_A; class Polyangia; order Polyangiales; family Polyangiaceae; genus JBBRRP01. The sequence continues at coordinate 6,584 of JBBSBI010000049.1, read as the reverse complement.
GTCACAGATTCCTGCTTAAATGAACTCCAATCAAAGACGCTCGTTGCCCGCGTTTGCTGCGCCCAACGAGACGCATTCCGGATCGCATTTCTTAGCCCACTCAATGAAAGCTCACTCGTCGCCGCGTAGCCATAGCCTCCCTGATGTCGAACCGTGACCATCCCGCCCAGATCTACTCCCCGATTCATCGGCTCCAACACACCCTGCCGGACCTGAACCGAATCGCGCTCGGACTCCACAACACGCAACGAACAAAAAGAAAGCCCCGCATCAGCGGGCAAAGCCTCCCGAAACGCACGTTCAATCGATGGCCACATCCCCAAAGCCTACCTCCCCCCCCTCCTCAAGCCAATTCCCCAACAAACACAGCACGTCAGCTCTCAGCTCCCGCGACGTTCGGCACCTTCTCACTCCCGTTGCCTCCCCAAAACTCGTCGCATCGATAGTACGCATGCTTACTATCTCCTTCGCACGCAAAACCCCACCCACGCATCTGCACACCGCGAGCAGAAAACACGCCTTAAAACGACGGCCTATTGGAAGGTGCCCCCTCTCGCCTCGCGCGGCGCTCGGCGTTCTCCCCCTGGCCCGTCGCTTCGCTCGGGCGGGGGAAAGAGCATTGGAACCTGAACGTCTTCTGGTTAACCTGCCTCCATGCAGATCGATTGGCGCCAACAACTCGGCATTCTAAGCTTGGTCTCTTTCGCAAACCTGAGCAGTTGCAACAGCGCTGTGCGAGCAAGCGCTGCACCCACCGTTTCCACCGCTCCCGCGCCCACTCCTACGCATGCGCCCACCTCCGAGCATGCTCCCGCGCCTCGGCTCGCCTTGGCTCAGCCGCGGTCGGCCTACGTGGTGTACGTCGGGGTCGGCGATTTCTCAGAAGATCCGAAAGGGAGCGTGCTCGTCTACAATTTTGATCGCAGCACGGGCAAGCTCTCGCTTCAACAACAGCTCCCGATCGGACGCTTAGCAACGTACCTTGCCGTTTCGCCCGACAAGCGAACGCTTTACGTGGCAGATGAGGCCACCACGGATCTCTACTGTTTTCGCATCGATCCGAATTCGGGCAAGGTCACCAAGTTGTGCCAAGCTAAGGCTCAGGGAAATCCGGTCTATCTCTCGGTGGATGCCACGGGACAGACGTTACTCACCACGTTCTACAATCAAGGCCACACCGAAGCCTTCGCCTTGCGCCCCGACGGCAGCATCGGGGCCTCTGCCGATCTTGAATGGTCGGGGCAACGATCACACGCGATCGTCCTCGACCGAACTTCCCATTTCGCCTTCGTTCCAGCGCTAGAGGACGATTGGATCGCGGAGTTCAAGTTCGATAGCACCACCCATCAACTCACCCCGAATCCTCTGCTCAGCCCCACCGCGAAAGCCGACGCTCATGCCTTCACTTTGCCCGGAATCAAAGGTGCGGGGCCACGCCACTTCGTCTTTGCGCCTAACAATGAATTTGGCTACCTCATCAACGAACTCAATCTCACGATTTCAACGTTTCGCCTGAACCCTGTCATCGGAAAGTTGACGAAAGTGAGCGAACCCGTCTCAACACTGGCTCCGGGCACCGCGAAGCCGGAAGCAGCTGCCGCCGCCGATATCCAGGTTCATCCCACGGGGCGCTTCCTCTATGGCTCGAATCGCGTAGGTAATGAAAGCTCTATCGCCCGCTTTTCTCTCGACCCAAAAACGGGCATCCCCTCCTTCATTGCGACCGTTTCCACACATGGGCAAACGCCACGTAACTTCAAGCTCTCCCCGGACGGCAAGCATCTGCTAGTTGCCAATCAAGACTCTAAGAATCTGGCATCGTTCTTGATCGATGAAGCTTCCGGCAAGCTGACGTTCCAAAGGCTCATCGAATTGCCAGAAAAGCCGTATTTTGTGGGATTTCTAGAGTTGGAAACAACGCGAAAGCACTGAAGCCAACGCTATTGAACCGTCGGTGGTTGATTCGGGAATGTGTCACGCAGGCTGCCCTGTTGCGTTGAAAGAGCTTAATTGCTGCCGCGCGAGCTTGGTGGCTCATCCGGATGGCGCTTGGCGGCGCTTACCCGAGCGTGCCGGCGGAACCGTGCGAGGCTCGTAGCTGGCGCTCTGATTGGGAAGTGTCGCTTCGCCCTCGAGCGGCGCGTAGTACCCGCGCAGCAGGTAGACCACCGCCAAGCCTGGCGATTCTGCACGCTGTAGTTCGCTGAAAAGCTCTTGAGCTTGCTTCTTCTGGGTGCGGAGGCGACTGCCCAGAGCCTTCAGGCGGGAGTTGGCTCGCTCCAACTCAGAGAGCGAGGGACTGCTAGAAAGATCTGCGCCAATCGAAGCAAGCTCGCGGATGCTCTTGCCGAGCCCGATCAGATCGTAACCGGGATTGCACACCAATTGGCGAGCAATGGGGATCGCACAGTAATAGAAATAGGTGACATGAAGTGTCACCGGCTGTGGGTTAGCGACTGTTCCAGGTGGAATGCTGGTGGAGACAACTTTTGAGGACCCCGCAGCGGACCGGAGCGTAACGATGGCGAGCGCTCGATTGTAGACGAAGAGCCCCGTGGCGAAACGCGCTAGCGCCGACGAGTTGAGCACAGCTTCGACACTTCCCGCCTCGCCTTTGAGCAACCATGTCGGCGAGGGTGCAAGCGACGCCAACGGGAAATATGCAGCATCCCGAATAACCTGCAGGCGTGCCCCCGTCGAACGTTGTGCGGAGGTGAAATTGCCGCCCTCTTTCCTGATTCCGCCGATCTTGGAGAGGAAATCTCTCACCGCTTTATCTTCACTCGTGCTCCCCCCGGTGAGCGCGCCGCGGGCTGCGTTGTCGTAAAACCTGGGATCGTCTTCCAGAACTACCACAGCCGAACGCGCCCCAACGATCGCCGAATGCTGCACCACTAGCTTCGCGGAAGCTAGCAATCCAAGTTGCAGGATGCACAGAAAGAAGATGAACACTGGCACGAACGCCACCAACATCTCGAGATAAACGACTCCGCGTTCACCCGTACGACGGCGGCGCTGGCGCTGCATCACGACTCACACCACACCGGAGCTCTTGAGCTCCAACAGTGCATAGCCCAACGTCGCCAACCAGATGCACGGCCCCATGCGGAGCTCGGTCAACAACTCAGGTGCCGGCGATCTTCTCTCTTCTTGCTTCTGCAATGGATTCAGGATCAGCAGGAGCGAGTTCTTCAACACGCCCAGCAACTTGCCGTGCCACGTGAGTTGGACGAAGGCCAGCACCATCACGAACACGAACGCCGTGAGCTGCAGTTCCAGCCCCGCACTCGGCCCCAGCCACGCCCCAAGCAGCGCAAATAGCTTCAAATCCCCCCCTCCTATCGCTCGCCCCTTCGAGCACCAATACACCGTCGCTGGCACCAAGAAGCAAATCAGAAGCCCAAGAGCTGAAAGCCACAGCCCTTGGGTTCCGTGAACCACCACCGAATAGCCAAGCCCCGCGAGCGCACCTGGCAGCGTTAGCCAATTCGGGATCTTCCCGGTGCGGAAGTCCGTGATGGCGGCGATGCCCGTGAGCACGGAGACTGCGACGATTGGGAAATATTGAGTGACCATAATCGTTATTCCGAGCGTGTCGATGCCGCACGAGCCCTATCACACGAGGCCGCTATTCGCCTGGGGTTGTGTTGACACCTTCCATCGCCTTGTTCGCCGTCCCTACCCGGGCGTAGACCTTATTTCCAAAGGTTCTCCAAACACCAATCGACATCACCGCCACCAACACCAGAATGATCACGTACTCCACTGTCGAGAGCCCACGCTCATCACGAGCAATCTGCAAACGCGCCATCATATTACGAATCTTGTTCATTTGATTTTCCTTCCGTAGTTCTTGTTCTAAATAGTGTCCCCAAGAACGGCTCCCCCCACCTGTCGGGTCGATTGCCGCCTTGTGGAACCTTGTCGGTCTCAGCCAAGGCCAGTTGCGAGGTATTTTTGGCCGCTCGTCGTTTACGGGATCGGGAGCAATAACCAGGCTGTTTGGGCCTGAAAATGCTGCAACAGCGGGAACCCTACGGCCACAATCGCCGCTACGCAGAGCAGCGAGAATACCGTGAGAATGATCACGTATTCCGCGAACACGCTGCCTCGCTCGTCGCGCTGAAAGGTGAGACGGCTCATTTAGAGCCTCTGTGGAATGTGGAGGGCTGGTTTGGGGCGCACGCGCACACTGCGTGGCTTTGGTTTTTCTTCTTGGAAAACCTGCGCAAAGACGAGAACGTCATCCTCCGTCACGTGGAAGACGCGGGAGGGATTCTGGGGTCGGAGCGTGGGTGCTTGGGATGTGTCCAGCTTCACATCGAAATCGGTTTCGGGCGCGACTTCGAGCGCCGTGTAGAAGACACCGCTAGCGCCCACGACTCCAGATTTCTGGCCATTGATAGATACCGGGAGTCCTTCGTGCGCTTGGATCGCCAACACCACAGAGCGAGTCTTTCGCAGACATTTCGCTTGATATTCGATCCTCTTGATCGCCCCTTCGCCTTGCATCCCGTAGAGTGCTCGCAGTTCAAGCGGTGCCACCGAGGGTTCCGGTGTGTGCGTTACGGGGCACGTGAGCTTCATGGTGATGCTCTCGCCAACCTTGCCTGAGACCGCAACGTTGAATCTTCCAACACTATCGGTGACTCCATGGACACCTGCACCGTCGAGATGCGCTCCTGAAACCGGGTCAGCCTGATCGTCAAGGATCAGCACGGAAACCGGAAAAGACACTACGGTAGAGCGCTCACAGCCCGCCGCACCCGCCAGTGCGAGCACTATTCCAATGCACGATCGATTGAACTTTTTCACGGTGACTGCTCCTCAGCCTTCTTCTGCCGACGCAGCTTCTTCTCAAGGATTGATGCTGCGAGCCGATACGTACGAGCGTTCGCAGACTCGGTGGCCAGTTTTTGGTAGGCAAAAATGGCCTCGGCAATGCGTCCAGCGCGCAACGCCTCAAGCGCCTTCAGCGCCAACGCCTCGCTGCCAGGCGCAACATCCTCCACACTCTCACGCTGGAGCGGAGGTGCACGCCTAGGGGGAGAGGGCGGCGGAACCGGCTGCACCTTAGGCAGCAGAAGACTGATCTCACTGGACTGTGGTCCCGCCACGACGGGTGACGCTTGAGGCTTGTGAGCATCTTGCCCAGACCACCAAAACAGAACAGCAAAGGCCGACGCGCTCGTGACCCCGGCTGCGAGCATCGCACCGACTACGATTTGAACGAGGCCAGTGCGCCGCCCTCGGTGCTTCGTCGGCACCTTTTGGCGACGTTCGGTCGTGGGTGTTGATGGTTCACCAACCAAAGGACTCGGCGCAGGCGGCAATTCGTTCGGAATCACCACCGGAGAGAACTGCGTGGCATCCGATTGAGTCAACGCTGGCGCACCAGGCAGCGGTTCAAACAGTGTCGCATCGCGCAGCAGCGGATCCGACACCAAGGCCTGCTCGGGCGGGCGCTGTGCACGCGCTGAATGAGAGCCAATTTCAGCCGAAATCGCAACGATCGTGGTTGGGGCGTCGTAGGTTCCAGCTAGCTCGCGCGTCGGCGTATTGAGATTCAAGCTCGCTGGCTTCGCGCGAGCGGGCAAGTCAAAACGGGTGGCTAGCTCGTCCTTCATGCGCTCCTCCGCGCAGCCTCTATAGCGGCCTCCATCATGCTGGTAGGCAAGGATTGGCCAAGCGCCGTGAGCAACGCTTCTGCCCGCGGCAATCCCCCTGTGGGAAGCAAGCGATACACGCCGTCGCTCAAATATTTCCCTTCGAAGAGGTGGCAAATCACAAACTCGCCCTTTTCATCCGTGCCTCGCACTTCGCTGATGTGCGACACTTTGCGGCTGCCATCTTTGAGCCGCGACACCTGGACGATAATATCGATGCCGGAACCTAACTGTGAACGCAACGCGATGAGCGGCAACTCGACGTCCGCCATCAGCGCCATCGTTTCCAGACGACTCATGGCATCGCGCGGGTACGAGGCGTGCACGGTAGACAAACAGCCACCGTGACCGGAGGTCATCGCCTGGATCAGATCCAGCGCTTCACCGCTTCGAATCTCTCCGATCACGATTCGGTCGGGGCGCAGACGCAAGCTGGCCTTGAACAAATCCCGGATAGAAACCCCGCCTTTTCCCCTTGGATCGGGAGCCCGCGCTTCGAGATGCACCACATGCTCGTGTTGCAATTGGAGCTCGCGCGCATCCTCGATCACCACAATGCGGTCACCTTTGGGAATGAAGGAGGACAGCGCATTCAGCATGCTCGTCTTCCCGGTACCGGTGCCGCCTGCAACAATGATATTTTGCTGGCAGACCACCAAGGATGAAAGGAGCTGAGCGGCATCTTCGGGGAGTGCGCCCACTTCCACCAAGCGCTGGATCGTGAGCTTGTTCTTAGAGAAGCGGCGAATCGCCACACTCGGACCGTCGGGTGCGACCGGTGGCAACACGGCCTCCACACGTGAACCATCGGGGAGGTGCCCTTCCAAGATCGGATGCTGGTCGTCCAACGGCCTGCCGACGAACTGCGCGATATTGCGTAAAGCTGAAAGCAACGCTTCGTGGGAAGGGAATTGGGTG
>JBBSBI010000048.1:0-28848 GCA_038251425.1 Polyangiales bacterium | reverse complement strand
TCCTTGCTCAGCTCGCCGCGGCTCCCCAGACTACAACGCCGCTACAGATTCTGGATGTTGGACTGTATGGCGCTGCGCAATTGCCCACGCCGCTCTTGACCTCCGACTGGATCGCACTGTGCCCCTCGGGTGCCGCCGCTGGCCTTAGGCTCACTCAGATCCGCGCGCGCCCCTTCTTTGATGAAGTTGGATACGACAAGCCAGGACAGCAGTCCGGACGAGACGTCCAGGCAACCGCATGTCCCACACCTCATCTCCTGCTCCGAGGGCCCGCTTTCTCGCCCGGTCCCGTTGCCTCGGCGCTGCTTCAGCCCAGCGGCTTCGTTTGGCGAGGCACCCGCTATCGTCTCGACAACGCTTCGGACCCTCGCCGTCTTTGGCTCCGCTACGGCACTCGTCGTGTATTGCTTCTTCGCAGCGATACCGACCTCGACTTTCGCCTCCGCTGGGCCGGCGACCTTGACCGTGACGGTGCACTCGACCTGGTGCTCGAAGAGAAGTACGACGCCACACTAGTTCACCTCTTCCTTTCGCGACACAAGCGCAAATCCAAAACTTGGGGACCAGCGCTGACCACTTTCCACGGCGGCTGCTAACCAATGGGCTCTGCTCAACATGCGCTTGCAGCAGACGAGCGCCGCCAGTCGCCTTTACAGGCTCCCTCTGGCTCTCGCAGCTGAAGCGCGGTGCGAGCCGAGTAGATCGCGCGCTCTGAATGTACACGTTTGAACCGGAGACTCGCGTGCGATGGGTCGGAAGCAAATTGCGTGTATGCGCTCCGGGCGCGATCCCGTACCGCCTCTGGTAGGCTCTCGAACCCCTGCCAAAACCGACTTGTTGCCCGCGATTTCACAGCGATGATGGGTCGAACTCGCCCGCACGCCCCGCAGCTACCTCCGCAAGCGCCTCGTCGGCTAGCTTACTCAGCCGGTCCTGTGATTTCGCAAACTTATCATCCCAGGTGCGCTCATCTCGCAGCTCTTCCAGAAGCCAAGCAGCAATCTTATCTTGCTCCTCCTGCGGAAGCTTCGATGCCTCTGTGAAAGCCTTCTCTAGAGCCTGCGTCATAGCTCCCAGTATGACCGCCCTTCGACCACCAGACAACCGCAACAGCCTCGTCATTACCCCGACTTCACGCGTTCGCCGAGCTGAACCGTGCCGAAATCCTTCCAAGCGACACGTGCTGGATTCCCACAGGAGGAGGCAGGCTAACATGCGCTTGCAGCAGTCGCGTGCCGCCGGTCGCCGTCACAGGCTTCCTCTGGCTCTCGCAACTGAAGCGCGGTACGTTGAGCGGACGAGGGAAGGACGGGTGCTCTGCGACGGGCACAATGGCGCCTTGGGTCCTCTCGATCGATTCGCGGCCGCCTTTTGTACGGAGTTGCTGCGTGTCTGCGCGGCACTGTCGCAGCCTTCCGACATTTCCACCACTGTCAGTTTCAACGGTCACAATCTTGAACGCTGGCTCCTAAAGATTCTCTGCGGAATGGTCGCCAGCGGGAATGCAACACACCGAGGGGGCGCCAAGTTTAATTCGCAGTTGCCCCCGTCCTGGATCTCTGTCCTTATGGGCGAGGCCGACTTCACTCCCCCGGCTGGGCTCTACGTCTCAGGTGATGTAGGAACTCCCTGGCCAACCATGCCCTCTGATTTTGCCGTCGCACCGCTCCACACGGACGGGCGACTGACGGGCGTTAATATTAGCCTGCCCTGTTTCTCGGCTTCATTGATCGTTGAGCCGTGGCGCGGAGTACCGGCAGGTTCCATCAATCAATACAGCATAAGGCGACCGCGGTCCTTTTCTTGGGTTGGCAGTACTGCACAGCACACTCTACAGTTTGTGTGGGCCGGAGACGCAGGTCCGGGACTCACGCTGGAGTATTCCCGGGGCGCCTAAAATTCACCGGAAGCCGCTGCCCAACAAGCACTTGCAGCAGACGAGCGCCGACAGTCGCCATTACAGGCTCCCTCTGGCTCTCGCAGCTGAAGCGCGGTACGCTGGGCGGACAAATGGCATGCCCGGCGTCGTGGACTAGGAATTGTCGGTGAGGCTCCCTCACTCGGAGCAGGCAATTGTCGAACCAGAGAAGGTTCACGATTATCTCGTCTCCACGTCACACCCCGTCGGCCGCTTCAAAGCCACTTTCTTTGCTGCCCTCGGTTATTCAGTCGAAAACTGGCCTCAGCTGCGAGACGCCTTTCTCGAAATCGCTCGCTCCCCAGACTTCAAACCCGGACAGCAAAGCCCGTTCGGTCAGAAATTCCAGACCCGTGCTACGCTGCTAGGACCCTCAGGTCGCCACGCCCTCGTCGTGACCGTCTGGATCGTCCCGAATGGTGAAACAGCCCCGCGATTTGTAACTGCCTTCCCAGGATGAAATCATGACCTTGAAGCTTCTCGATACTGTTGTCCTTGATCGCGATTTTCCAGACTTTGGCCTTCGCCGCGGCGACTTGGGCGCTGTCGTTGAGTTGTATCCGCCGCATGGACTTGAGGTTGAGTTTGTCACTGCTTCCGGACGCACTCAGGCCGTTGTCAGCCTCAATGACGACGACATCAGACCTGTCCACGACGAAGATCTCATTGCTGTACGCCCCCTCAAGCGAGCAGCTGGCTAACATGCGCTTACAGCAGTCGAGTGCCGCCGGTCGCCGTCACAGGCTTCCTCTGGCTCTCGCAACTGAAGCGCGGTACGTTAGGGCGGCAGAGCGCAGTACGTTGGACCGACCCGACGCCGCAACGGCTACGTGCGATGAAGCACGCGAAAAACACTCCACCTAGCCGCCGTTGCCCCGATGTGAAGGCTGAACTCCCAATCCCCATTAGACCTGCCCATGACCCAACCCGCTTCAAGCATCCGCTTCGCAGCGAAACTCTTGCGGCCGAAGGCGACCGCGAAGGCCGTTTCCTGGACCTTTCTAATCCTACCCAAGGCCGCTAGTGCGAAGCTCCCCTCACGGAGCATGACGTCGGTTAACGGCACCATCAACGGCTTCCCCTTTCAGGCCACGCTTGAGCCAGATGGCAAAGGAAGCCACTGGCTCAAAGTGGACAAGAAGATCCGCGAAAGCGCGGGCGCAGAAGCTGGCGACCTCGTCGCGCTGAAGATCGCGCCGGTGGCTGTCGAGCCCGAGCCCAAAATGCCGGATGATCTGCGTAAGGTTCTCGCGGCCGCTCCCCCGAAAGCGTCGGAGACGTGGTTGGACATCACGCCTCTCGCTCGCAGAGATTGGATCCACTGGATCACGTCCGCCAAGCGAGAAGAGACGCGCGCGAAGCGGATCGATGTGGCCATTTCGAAGCTATCAGCGGGGGATAGACGCCCTTGCTGCTTTGATCGCTCTGGAATGTATAGCAAGAGCCTCAGCTGCCCTGTAGCCGATGACACCTGAGGATCGCTCTCTACCATGGTTAGAACGCTCAAGACGCCAGCGAAGAGTCGCGCTCAGGCCAATATCATACAGTTCTTGGTCAAGGCAGATGACGATCCGAACGCACGAGACGCGGACGGCGCCACACCTCTGCACCGTGCCGTTCGCACACGTTGTGCTGACGCTGCGAGTGCGCTACTCGTCAATGGCGCTGATGCCCGCACGAGGAACAATTCCGGGTCAACTGCGCTGCACCTTCCCGTTCAGAATACCGGCAGAGGCGGCACCGGTGCGCCCGTGACCCAGGACCAACAGAGGCAGATCAGAGGACTACTTCTCGATCACGGCGCGCAGATTTCAGACCAAGATGCCAAGGGCCAATCCGTCGCAAACTGCTTAAAATCGGCCTGGATTCGCGAAATACTTGAACGCGCGCGAAGAGCAAACAGATGAACGACGTCTCCGTACGGCTCGCAATACCCCAAGACGCGGAGGAAGCCGTACAGGTCCTCCGGCAATCCATCACTCAAATCTGCGTTGTCGATCATCAGAACGATCCTCCTACGCTCGCTCGATGGCTTGAAAACAAGACTCCCCAGCACTTTCTAGGTTGGCTTGCCGATCCCGAATCGCGTCTCGTCGTCGCTTCTAGTCCTTCCGGCCTTCTTGGCGTGGGTGCCCTCCACCGTTCCGCCGTGATCCGTCTCTGCTATGTTCGACCCGACATCCCTCGCTCAGGTGTTGGGTCCTCTTTGCTCTCAGCTCTTGAGGCCTACGCGACGCAGTGGGGGCTCCCATCGCTTTCCCTTCAAAGCACGTTAACTGCTCGTTCGTTTTATGAACGCTGCGGCTACCATCCTAGCGGTGATGCCACTCCAGTGTTTGGCGTCTTGCGTGGCTTTCCCTACGCGAAAGCTATTTCATTATGATGACTCCACGCGCCCATTGGTGCTCCCTGAAGCCCGGCACGTACGTTGAGCTGACATGAGGTCGCAGTCATTGTGCAGCGTCTGGGTCCGGCTTTGTTGCGCACTCACCCGAATCTTCGACGACGCTCTCTAGCCTGTTACCTGACTCGTCTATCATAAACACGTCTCCCCCGCATTTTACCGCTTCGGTTTCAATGTAGCTCCACCGATCTGGGCTACATCCAACACAGACCTTAGCCCTGCAATTCGCAAACGGATATGCGGCGTCATATTGAGCGGGAATCGCAACGCGGCGATTCCTGTCTAAGGTAGCCGATCTTTGCGTTCGCTGCCTTAAACCTCGCGTACCCACCAAACATCTCGTCTGGATTGTTGTCCACCGTCTCCGCCTTACCAAACCTCCGGTTGCCGCTATCGACGTACACCCAGCCGTCTGTCGGGTGGGCAACGAGCGCGAGTCCTGTTTCAGAAAAGTAGTAGCTCGTTGAGTAACAGCAGGCACTCGGCAGATAAATGAACGGGATCACTACGCTCCCTTCCCTGTTCGTGCACCCCCATCCTGTCGGGTGCACCGAGCACACTAATCCCTGGCGTTCGTTCATTTCTCGCGCGACTCCTTCGTCTAGCGATTTCGTTTTTAGCCACCCACTTCCCTCAAGACCGTACGGATCCGGACAGCGCACCTGCTGTTGAGCATCCGCCCTCGCCGGTTTCTGCTCGGGCTGCGGAAACCTCTGTTCGGGTCGCGGTGGCGCCAAGTGCCGAGCTTGACAGCCGAACTCGCAAACCGCAACGAGCGCCGCAACTAGCAGTACCCACCTAGCTGGCGGCAAACGCCGCGAACCATTATCCATGTGCTCAATCCTAGCAAGCCCCACGTTCGAAAACTCACTGATTGTTGTTGGGACATATTGTCAGTGCCGCCTAATAAGTGCTTTCAAGCTTGGAGCAAGACCCACAACGACACGCATCGGGCAGGCTTGCATGCATTTCACAGTCACACGTCCTCGACGGAATACGCACGCGCCCAGCGCCGTTCTCAGAGTCGAAGCGTTTTCTCTTCGTCGTTCCTTTTCTCGCACTGTCAGCCTGTGGGCTCATCGAGAAGCTTCCATCCGCCGATGGATCTTCATTCCCCGGCGGCGCAGGCGGCGATTCAAGCCAACCCCCTTTATCCGTAAAATGCGCACCACTATCCAAAGGTTCGCAGACTGGTGAGCTCGTACCTCCGGCTCCGCTCACCTCCCTTCGCGTGAAGGCTGACGGCTGTGATCCCTCGTTCGCGGGCGACGTCCAGTACTCCTGGACCGCTCCAGCCGCGGGTTGCTATACGATCTCAACGCTCGCTACGCGGCACGCGGCACCGGAGACGCTCAAGGTTACCCGCGATACGTGCGACGGGTCACCAGTTCTGTGCTCCAGCGACAATTTCGGTTACTCGGGACCCCTGGGCCCCCTCGCTCAGGGTGATCGCCTTGTCATTGCGTTCACGAAAACGGAACCTGACGCCGCGGGAGACTATTCACTTTCCATCGACGGCCCTTTCCTCATCGGCCCCTGCGCTCGGCCAAATCAGCCATGACGGACTCGCACTGGCATTCAAGACCAACTGCCGCGAATCGACTAGCTCACTAACCCTAAACGAGCCGAAAGATCGGAAGCTCTGGTCTGCACGTGAATCTGACGGGAACGATGTTGCTCATCTGGAACGGCATTTGATTTCCCCTTGCACCCGGCTAGTCGACAAAATCATCGGCCCCGCCTTCATTGGCTACGGCCCGACGGGCACGCTCGATCTGAGTGATGCGCGGTTTGCGACACCCTTCTCATCGCACGCAGCGTTCGCGGAACTTCAGGCGGCATGCCAACCCGAGGAATGGGACCAATTGTTGACCCAGCCAACCAGCTGCTTGCGCTTGCCGGATACGAGGTTTGGAATGATTCAATTGCACACATCTCGTCACCGATCCGCGCCAGCGAGGTCGCGGGCTTGGCAGAGCAGCGGTCGCCCTCGCGGCACAGCACGCTCTCGGTGCGGGCCTGCTACCTCAGTACAGAACCCTCACCCAGAACACACCATCCATGAACATCGCCAAGCGGCTCGGCTTCATCGAATACGGGTTCTCTGTGTACGTCAGATTGCAGGCTGGCGAGTGACTCGGGGCGGTGCAAGAAAACTGTGACAGACGGCTATCTCAAAGTCGAACACCAGATAGTAAGCATGCTTACTATCTTCCCACCAACAAAAAGGGCCGCTCGCTTAACGCTCCCGCCGCACTCGCGGGCGCGAAATGAAAAAGACGCGGCCCTGCGTCATCGTATCTCCCAACGAGTTGAACGCCCATCTCCAGACCGTGATAGTTGCGCCTCTTACTTCGGCAGGTACGCCCTATCCATTTCAATTGCCTTGCAAATTCGATCGCAAGCCGGGCCTCCTCTGACCTGTGATCGCCGGAGTGAGACCGGCGATCGTCGGGCCTCGGATCGGTTTGTTTTGGCCGCAACTTCCGACGACTCACAGCGGAGGCACGGATCGGAGGGCAGCTTGCAACCCGTCGCTCCGGCGTTACGCTGCCCGCGTGACGGCTCATGCCAAAGCGACTGCACCATGAATCAACCCGAACAATTATCCGTTGCGTCTCAGCCGCTGCTCGCGGTTCGCGACGTGCCTGCCGCAAGCCGCTGGTACCAGCAGGTGCTCGGTGCCCAGAGCGGCCATGGTGGCGACGAATACGAGAGGATCGTGACGGACGAACGAATGGTGCTGCAGTTGCACGCGCTTGAGGAAGCACACCACCACGGGGGTTTCGCGAAGCCTGGCGTGCCCTTGGGCAATGGCGTCGCTGTCTGGTTCGAAGTCGCGGATCTCGACGCTGCGATTTTCCGCATCAGAAATGCTGCGGCTACGATCGTGACCGATGTTCACGTGAACCCAAACGCAGGCCACCGCGAAATCTGGTTGCGCGATCTCGACGGTTACCTGGTCGTTCTCGCGGGGCGTTAGCTCGCCCTGCCGAAGCAGCGCGCGCGGCGACTCGAACCGAAGTGAACTTTCTCGGTGCGCAGTGTGGTCGAAGGTTCTTGAAACTCGCCTGTTGGAGTGGGACCGGAGAAGAAATCGACGTCAACCCTGCCGATGCGGCCTAGGGGAGCTCGCTCCCATCATCAAGGATGACTTGCTTTCTACCTGAATCAAGCACTTTCACGCGCCGGCTGGGTACGAACTTGATGCCGCGCTCAGTGAAGGCGGCAACTAGCGCTCGTGATGTTTCCGGAGAAGGGGGCACGGGCGTTCCAAAGGGGATCACGATGCTGATTTCGCACTGCTCTCGCACGCCGCGTTCGCTGAAACAATCGTGCAAACGCAGGGCGCGTTCACTGGGTGCCGGCGGACATTTGAAGGGTGCCGCACAAACACCGATAACAATTTTGCCATGAGTGACGGTCGGCGGGATCGTTCGCAACTTCTCAGCGCCGGCAACTGAGTAGAATTCATTGCCGCCCTGTTCGAGACCGGGAGTGGCATCCACGCACCAAGCGCGATGATGAGCTGATCGGTCTCGAACACACCTGCATCGGTGGTGACTCTCTTAGCTACCGGGTCGATAGCGGTGACGGTTTGCTGCAAGAAGCGCACTCCAGGTTTTACGAACTCCCGATAGGGGAGGCGCGCCTCGGAGACGGTGGAGCGCCCAAACAACACATCCAGCTTTGAATAGCCGAACATGAAGGAATCGCTCTTGTCGATCAGAGTGACCGCCACCGAATCGCCGAGAGCTTCGGACAACTGTGTGGTAGCCTCAAGGCCTGCTGTGCTCGCTCGCTATCGAGCCACATTCTTCCGGTTGGTGCTCCACGCACCCATTGGCGGTATATTGAAGCCATGGTCTCCGCAGCACCGAAAGTCGCCACTTACGTGGATGTGCGAAGCCTTCCGGACAACGTAGTGGGAGAGTTGATCCAAGGTTCGCTCGTCGTCAGTCCGCGTCCGGCCGGGCCACACGCCAAGGCCGTATCGGTACTCGGAATGGATTTGGGCTCGCCCTTTCAACGTGGGCGCGGTGGCCCGGGAGGTTGGGTCATTCTCTACGAACCCGAGCTTCACCTGCGACCCGATGTCTTGGTTCCAGACCTCGCGGGTTGGAGACGAGAGCGCATGCCGGATGTGCCGGATGTGGCGAGTTTTGAACTCGCGCCCGATTGGATCTGTGAAGTGCTTTCGCCTTCGACCGCACGGGTGGATCGAGTGCAAAAGATGCCCATTTACCTGCGCGAAGGCGTGAACCACGTATGGTTGGTCGATCCAAGGGCTCGAACTCTTGAGGTTTATCGTCGAGGAGAAGGTAACTGGGTGTTGCTTCAGAGCTACGGCAATGATGCGTTGGTGCGCGCCGAGCCGTTCGCCGAAGTGGAGCTGGAGCTTTCCGCGCTTTGGCTCTCAGAATGAGTGAGTAGCCACCAATGCTTTTCTGGTTCCTGCCGGCTCTATTCCGCCTCCGTGATCGTGCCCAAGCCCTGAAGCAAGCCACGCCGAACGGTGGCGAGAGGCGCAGTGTCGTTCCAAATGATCTGCCCTGCTCGTCTGCTGACGCCAAGCTTTTGCCAAAGCGCACGCAGATCCACGTGCTCGGGAGCGAGCGCCTGCCTGGCGTACAACTCTTGAAGAACAGGCACTCCGGTCGCTTCGTCGCCCACCGCAAGCACCCTCGCAATTGGCCAAATAACGCCAATATTGCCACCCTGATCCACGATAGCCCGCAACGCATCCCGGAGTGAAAAACGATTCCCGGTTCGCTTTCGGATCTCGACGTCCGCCGAAAGACAAAAAAGCGCACCTCCCCAGTACGTGCTTCCCCAACTTTCCGAGCTATTCAGCCCAAGATCGTCGCCGCCGGGTAAACCCTGGTGCATGCGCGCGAGCCACTCTCGCCACACGGCCTCCGGCGTCAACAAGCCAGATTGCGCTCGGGCCACGGGCTCGACATACGTGGCCAAACCTTCTTCTAACCAGCGATGACTGGAAAGTTCGGGCAATGCCGTGTGAATCATCTCGTGGATGAGGATCCAGTCGTCGCTTAACGTCTCGGCTGTGCTCGACTGACCGATTGACACGAGAATGGACGCTCCCGACATTCCCGTGGTCGAGCCAGAGCCGACGCGCGCACCCTGCACACCGTGCAAAATCACCAACAGCCGTGAAATCGGCGGCCGCCCATAATACGTGCGGACCACGCGGGCAGCGGTCCGAACCCAATTCAACACCTCCGCCTCGTGCGCTAGCGTCGCTCCCGTCAATGCCACCTCCAGAGCATCATCGAGCACCACGTGTCGTGCGGGGCCAACGACAGCGTACGGCAGGTCTCGAACCTCAGCGGTGTGCGCCTCGTACGTTGGCCGTGTGTCGCGTGTCAGCCCGAGCCCAGTCACGAACACTTCATCCTGAGCGCTCTTGCCGCGAAGCAAGATCCGAATACCCGCCTGCGCCTCAATCGGCCGTAACAGCCAGGTTGAAACCGGTGCTTGCACCGCCTCGCCCAGCAACTGAGCGGCTCCGCGATCATCGAGCTTTTGAGCAGCCTCGCGCAACTGAAATCGGTAACTCACCTGACACCCCTGTCGACATCCGGTTAACTTCCACTCGCCCCCGCTAGCAGGCACTTCTGTGGGAGCGCTCTGCCCCGCCAGAGAACGCACTCGCACATTCTCGACGAAAGCTGAGCCCCCATCGAGCACTTCGAAGTTCTCCCCGGTCCCGACTGGAAACTCTGCTTCAACACTTAAGGAGGTAGCCTTGGGTGCCGCCACAACTTCGTACGTCCAGACGGCCTCACGAGCACCGGAAACGTGCTTCACCAATTTCGCGGGAGCGCTGGCGCTGATCGGACGGGCCACGGGGAGATCAACGACTCTGGGCGTAACTGGCGTTTGACTACACGAAGCTAGCCCAAAGAGCGCGCTCAGCATGATCGCAGCACTCCAGGCAGGAAAGGCTTGTCGCACTTGGCACAGCATACTCGCGATCCACGGCGAAGCATGCGCCCTCGGTGCCTCTGAAGCACAAAGTTGAGTGACCCGGGCAAGCTCGCCTAGGCTACCGCCCGCCGTTGCGCCGAGATTTCCACCATGACCGCTATGCTTCCGAGGCTCAATCCCAACGCTCACTTGTCCGTGGAATATCGGTCCTTCTTAGCGGACCTCAGCCAACGCGGTTTTCAAGGAGAAATCCGCACCGACTACGCCACACGGCTCACGAGCGCCACCGACAACAGCGTCTACCAAGTGCTGCCACTCGCCGTCGTGCATCCGAAGGACCATAGAGACGTTGAGCTGCTTTTAACGCTGAGCCATGAAGATGTTCACCGCAGCGTGAAGCTGAGCCCGCGCGGTGGTGGCACGGGCACCAATGGACAATCCCTGTGCGATGGCGTGATTGTCGATCTTTCGCGGCACATGCACCACATTCTCCAACTGGACCTGAAGAACGGTTGGGTACGCGTTCAGCCCGGTGTCGTGCTCGACCAGCTCAACACATTTCTGGCACCGCACGGCGTGTTCTTCGCGCCCAATCTCTCGCCCTCCAATCGCGCCACCTTGGGCGGCATGATCAGCACCGATGCCAGCGGCAAAGGCTCGCGCATTTACGGTAAAACCAGCGACCATGTGCTCGAACTCACGCTCGTTCTGAGCGACGGCACCACCCTTTTTACCAAGCCACTCTCCGCAACGGAACTTGAGGAAGCCTGCCAAAAGCCCGAATTCTCCGGCGAAATCTATCGCGAAGTCCGAAACGTTATCGAACGCAACCGTGACCGCATCGCGACCACCTTACCGCGCCTGAAACGCTTTCTCACCGGCTACGATTTAGCCCACTCAGAACGTCCCGATGGAACGTTTGATCTCTCGCGTGTGATTTGTGGTTCTGAAGGCACGCTCGGGATTGTGACCGAGGCCAAGTTGAAACTCACACCGCTCGTGAAGCACAAGCAATTGATCGCCATTCGCTACACCGATTTTGATGCAGCACTGAGAGCCGCCAGTGTGTTGGTGGAGGCCAATCCAGGTGCCATTGAAACCATCGACGACACGATCGTCACGTTGGCTAAGGGCGATGTGATTTGGCATTCCGTGGCGCACCTTTTGAATGATGCCGGCGAAGCACCGCTCCGTGCCGTGAATCTGGTGGAATTTGAATCCGATGATGCACTAGTCGTGAGCGAGAAAGTGCGTGCGCTGACAGCGACTCTCGACCGCGAGTTGGGCTCGCCGGGCCGCGCGAGCGGATACACGGTTGCCGCCGAAAAGGCCGATATTGCGGCACTTTGGACGCTTCGCAAGAAGGGCGTGGGGTTGCTCGGCAATGCTAAAGGCGAGCGGCGCCCGGTGCCGTTCGTGGAGGACACCGCCGTGCCACCGGAACACTTGGCGAACTACATTCAAGAGTTCCGTGCGTTGCTCGATAAGCATGGGCTTTTCTATGGAATGTTTGGCCATGTCGATGTGGGCTGCTTGCACGTGCGCCCAGCCTTGAACCTACGCGACGAAGCCGACGAAGAGCTCCTGCACACGTTGAGCGACGAAGTGGTCACGCTCGTTAAAAAATATGGGGGAGTTTTGTGGGGGGAACATGGGCGGGGCTACCGGAGCTCCTACACGCCTTCCTTCTTTGGTCCGGAACTTTACGAAGAATTGCGCCGCGTGAAAGGCGTTTTTGACCCGCACAATCAGCTTAACCCCGGGAAACTAGCCACACCGATCCAGAGTTTGGATGAGCTCGTCAGCCTCCAAGCGCCCAAGCGCGGCGCTTTTGATCGCCAGATCACGCCCGCTGCGCGCGCCGAATACGACGTTGCGATTCATTGCAATGGCAACGGCGCTTGCTTCGATTGGAGCCCCGATTCGGTGATGTGCCCCTCTTCCAAAGTGACACGTGATCGCATCCACTCGCCGAAAGGGCGCGCCGGCATTCTGCGCGAATGGCTGCGCCTCGCGACACGCGAGGGCTACGCTGTGAGCGGCAAGACACAGACGCTGAGCACGGCGTTGCTGGAAGGGCGCAACAGCGCGCCTGCTGACTTCTCGCACGAAGTCTATGATGCCATGAACGGTTGCCTCGCCTGTAAGGCTTGCGCCACGCAGTGCCCAATCAAAGTCGATGTGCCCAATCTGCGGGCTCAATTCCTAGAGCACTACCATTCACGCTACCGCCGCCCGCTCAAGGATTACTTCGTGGCCAGCCTGGAGGCAGTGCTGCGCTTGCTCGTGCTCTGGCCCAAGCTCTCCAATTTCCTGTTGAGCCTAGCTTGGTCCAAACGCGTGCTCGGCTGGGTGGGCATCGTCGATACGCCGCTTTTGGCTGAAAACACGCTGGCTCAAGGCCTGCGCGAGCGCGCTGCGGCCAGCTACGATCCAGAACAATTAGCTCAGCTCAGTGCGGAAGAGAAAGCACGCACCGTCTTCATCGCACAAGACGCCTTCACTACCTTCTACGAGCCTAAGGTCACCCTCGCAACCTATGATCTACTCACGCGCTTGGGGCGGCGCGTCGTTGTTTTGCCCTATCTAGCAAACGGCAAAGCTTTGCACGTCAAAGGCTTCCTACGTTGGTTTCGCTCGGTTGCTCAAAAGGGTGCGGATTTTTATTCACAGGTTTCCACCTTTGGAATTCCGATTGTTGGCATTGAGCCCGCCGTCACGCTCACGTACCGCGACGAATACCCGCACGCGCTCGGCAGCACTGAGCCTGCTTTTCGAATCCTGTTGCTCCAGGAATACCTGGCAACCGAACTTCCCGAGTGGCTGAAGGAGCTGGGCCCGAAAGCGCCGCATTTGAGCCGCAAATACCGCTTGTTTGGCCATTGCACAGAGCGCACAGCGGAGCCTCAATCGCAGAACTGCTGGCGCCAGGTATTCGCGGCTTTCGGCTCAGAGCTCACTCTAGAAAACACGGGCTGTTGTGGCATGTGCGGCGTGTTTGGACACGAAGCCGAGCACCTTGAAGAGTCCAAAGGTGTGTTTGAAATGAGCTGGGAGCCGAAGCTGCCCAAGGACGCCGGCGGCCAAGCCCAAGTGCTCGCGACCGGCCATTCTTGCCGTAGTCAAGTTAAACGCTTCAGCGGCTTCGTTCCCCGCCATCCAGTGGAGGCGCTGCTCGGAGCGTTGCAGGATTCTTGAAAGTCGGGAGACCCACAGTGTCAGTAAAACCTCGAACATGCATTGCAAAAATGGCGGGCTACACGCCGGGCGAACAACCCGCACGCGGTGAGACCGTGATCAAACTGAACACCAACGAAAATCCCTATCCGCCAAGCCCAGGTGTGCTGGAAATCTTCCGCAATCTCGAAGCCGATGAGCTTCGGCGCTACCCTGATCCGGCGGCCAATGCCTTTCGCGATGCCGCGGCACAACTCTACGGCTTGAAACGAGAGCAGATCATCGCTGGCAATGGCAGTGACGACATTCTCAACATTGCCCTCCGCGCCTACCTCGATCCAGGCCAAATATTAGCCTATCCGGACCCCACCTATTCTTTGTATCCGGTGCTCGCAGGCATTCAGGACGCCAAAGTTGCGCCCGTGATCTGGGAAGCCGGCTGGAAATTGCCCGTGGAGGGACTACTGGCCACGCGCGCACGGGTTATCTTCGTTGCGCATCCCAACGCGCCTACCGGAACGCCGGTGGCACTCGCCGAACTGCGTGCGTTGGCTACTCGATTTGACGGCCTGCTGCTGGTGGACGAAGCCTATGTTGAGCTAGCGGACGAGAGCGCCCTAACGCTCTTGGCAACTCACGAGAATGTGTTGATTTCGCGCACCCTCTCCAAATCCTATTCGCTCGCAGGGCTCCGCTTTGGGTACGGCCTTGGCCATGCTTCGATCATTGCTGAGTTGATGAAGGTGAAAGACAGCTACAACTGCGATGCACTCTCCATCTCCGCAGCCGTGGCGGCGCTCCAAGATCAAGACTACGCACGCTCCGTTTGGGCCAAGATCCGAAGCGAACGCGAACGGCTCCAGCTGGAATTGATGAAGCGTGGTTGGGACGTGATCCCAAGCCAGGCCAACTTTGTCTTTGCTCGCCCGCCTTCAGGCGACGGTGCCGCCGTGTATGCAAATCTCAAAAATCGCGGCATTCTTGTGCGTTTTTTCAACACGCCTGGCCTCACCGAACGTGTCCGCATCACGGTGGGGACGCCACCACAGACGGATGCTCTGCTCGCCGCGCTCGATGGCTAGTACGCTTGGCGAATGCTTCGACGAACGGAGGCCGCCCCACGTGCGAGCAGCGTGCTCAGCAACCGCGCAACGCCCTCAATCTGAAAGGCTACGCCAAGTTCGGCAAGGGCCCCGCGTAGTCCGGATCGCCAAACGAACCTTGCTGCATACCAAACGCTTGCGCGACCGACGTTAAGATACCGTTGTGCGCCGCCATGCTCTTGAACTTAGCGGTGTCTACCGAATCCACGAGTTCGTTGTCGCCGTAATTCACGCTGCGTCCCATCCGGAATTTGCCGCCTGCGCCGCCGGCAATCACCCACGGATGATCCATATTGTTGTGCGCCGCCGGATTCCCAAGCTCATTGGCCCACACGATGATCGTATTATCGAGCACCGTCCCGTTGCCTTCCTTGATTGCATCCAAAAGGCCCATAAACGTGGCCAGTTGCGTGGCGTACCAAAGATTACTCTTCGCCAGCTGCAAGCGATATGAATCAGCATCGCCGACACGGTGCGCGACATCATCATGCATGTTCACGTTGAGCCCGATCCACGGCATCGGATTCGCATTGCCCGCGTAGAGGAACTGCAACGATGCAATGCGCGTCAAGTCGCAGGCGAAGGCTTGCGCCAGAAGGCCCATCTGGGCGGTGGCGATCTCTGGAATCAGCTTAGGATCCAACGGATCCAGCGCCGGTGGCTGGGCTGGCGTGCTGCACGTCGTGGGAGCGGCGGCGGCGGTGACGATTCGGCGTTCGAGATCGTCCAAGGCCGACAAGTGCGCGTCGAGCTTTTCTTTTTCTGGCCCGGCTAAACGCTTGTTGAGCCGATTGATGTCGTCCTTCAACGCCGCGTACATCGCTTTCTTCCGGTTGGATTGATCCGGCGCCGGAGCGGCGGCATTCCCGAAAAGCCGAGCGTGCACTTCAGCAGGATCATCCTGCCCGGGCAGGCGGGTGCCGCCAGGACCGAAGTGGAAGCTATCGAACGCCGAGTACCCTGCCTGCGCCAGTACCCCAAGCTGCAGAGAGGGAAACCGGGTAGCGCTTCCGAACTGTGCTGCCAACGCTTGATCGAGCGAGGGCCCAGTCGGGTACACGTCATCGTTCTTCTTGATAGCCTCGGTGCCCGTAAAAAGCGCGCAAGGTCCGCACGTATGACCCGTGTCCGCACCCTTCTCGTAGAGGACTCGCAAATCTACACCGGTGGGGATGAAGATCTTGGAGCGAAACGGCTCAAGCGGGGCAAGCGGAGAATTCGCATACGTGATGTTGAAGTCTGTTTCGCCGCCCTGAGGCTTCCAATACTCGGGCGTCATACCGTGCGGAGAGCTCATCAGGAGCAAACGCAACGGCGCGGGTGCCTGGGCTTCAGCGACCGAGGTGTCCAAGAGCCGAAAGAACGGCAGGGTTGTGCCGAGAGCGCCGAGCGAGCGCAAAAAGGTGCGACGTGAAGAGTATTTCTTAGCCATGTGTGCCAACCCTTTCCTAAAGAACTACTGCCGAAGCGGAGCGCGACGTACAAATTCGCCCGCCCGCACGATATTGACCACCAGGTCTTTGATCGAAGATTGCCCCGCGTGAAAGGTCTTGAACGCCGCGTCCAACGTGCAGCTATCGGCGGCCTCTGAGCCGCGAGCCATCGAGAACTGCAGCCAATTCTTGGTGAAGCATTCTCGAACTTCCCCGCTATTTTCGAGCAAATGCGCCAATTCAACCGCGCCGTTGAAAGTGCGATCCCCATCCCTGGTTCCGGTGAGCTCTCCCGAAGCGTCCACCGGAAATCCGTTCTCCATGGTGCGATACTGCCCGACGCCGTCAAAGTTTTCAAAACCAAACCCGATCGGATCCATTTGCGAGTGACAGCCAACGCAGGTTCCGGTCGCGTGATTCTTGAAACGCTCGCGCGTGGTGTTCATGGTGCTCGGCGGCGGCGGCATCACCATAAGACTTTTGGGTGGCGGCGGCAGCGATTGACACAAGAGCCGCGTGCGCACGAATTTTCCACGCCGCACAGGTGAGCCCTGGGTGCTTTGTGCGTGAGTCGCCAGCACACTGCCGTGGGTGAGAATGCCCGCGCGTTCGGTGGGCTTCAACATCACCTTTTTGAAAGTCGCGGACGTGTCCGTGAGGCCATAATACTTGGCGAGCTTGGTATTGGCGAAGGTGTACTTGGCGTTGAACAAGGAGCCCAACATGCCATCGCCCTCGAACACGACGTCCTGCACCAAGCTGTCGGTTTCTTCGCGCCAAAGCTTGGGCATGTCGGGCGTGAAAGCGGGGAAGATCGCGGTATCTTTGGTGACTTGTTCAATGCGATCGATGCCCAACCACTGATCGACGAATGCACTCACTTGAGCGCGAGCCTTGGGCAGTGACAGCAAGCGCCGCACCTCCGCCTCGCGAGCATCCGCCCGAGCGAGCGAGCCCGCATCCGCAGCTGCCAAGAGTGGAGCGTCCGGGGGGCCACCCAGCACCAAATACGAAATCTGCGAGGCAATTTCGCGCGGTGTTAACGTCAGCGTACCATCCGCTGCCGGGGCATCTCCAAGCTCCGTGCGATACACAAAGTTAGGAGATTGAAACATCACCTCCAACACGAGCCCGATCCCAGATTTGAAGTCCCCGCCCGTGATCCCTGCTTGATAAACCTTGAGCAAGCCCTCGGACTCAGCAGCGATGAGCGGGCGCCGATAAGCACGGGCGCCGAAGCTATCAATGAACTTTCGAGCGCAAGCTTCGTCACCGTTGGCAGGTGCACACGGGACCAGCATGGCCAGCTTCTCGAGCGCGGTGCCTGAAAGCTGCTCAGCGGCTGTTCCCAAAGCCTCCGCAAACAGCGGGCTAACCGCCAAGGCATCGGATTGATTCGTGTAGCCACCAAATTGGGAATCGAGCGGGAAAGCGGTGGAGGGGGTCAGATCTTGACCCAGCAGATCGGATACCGAACGATCGTATTCCGACCGAGTGAGCCGGCGCACGCGGGCTGGAGTCACAGGCGCGCACAGATTCTGCGCGACTTCACCCGGAGCTGCGACATCCCCACCTTTTGCTCTACTAGTCCGACTGCCACTCACACTCCCGCAGCCAAAGGCGAACGCCAAAAGGCTCAGCGCACTCAAGTGTCTTTTGCGTGTCATCGTTTATCTCCGTTCCAGATCCCCGCGAGACCCAAACCTACTGCTGCTCCGATGTCCCCCCGGGGGGTGCGATGGGGGTGCGATGGGGGTGCGATGGGGGTGCGATGGGGGTGCGATGGGGGTGCGATAGTTGGCTACGGTGTCGCGTCAGCAATTCCGACACCATCGCGGGCTGGCCACTATAGCTGCCCTCACCAGCTCTGCAAGGCTCCCCAACGCCGCTCGCCCTTCATTTCGCTTGCTCACCCTATGGCGCTCTCGCTTCATCTCACGCTCCCGCGTCGTTTCGAACAAATTCCTATGCAAAAAGTTTTTGACAGTTCTAAGTCACGCACGACTGATCTAGCGTTTTCGCAATCTTGGGCCCGAACGCATTTTACTCACGGAATGCGGAGCGAGCCCTCGCCGAGAAAGATAGAGCTCAATCATGAATCAGCGGGACTTCGAGACGCACGGGACGACACCTGGCCGCTACTCCTATTCGTCCATGACGATGGGCTTGCGCGGGCGCGCAACTGAGCTTTTTCAGCTCGTCAAGATGACTCGCAGCCCTGTTTCTGAGTCCGTCGAACGCACTCTCCTGACCGTCAAGAATACCGAAGAACGTGTGCTCCAGCTGACCGGTGTGGTGCTCCGAGATCTCAAGGCTCTGGATATTGGCCCAGGCCAAATGCTGCGCCATATGCGCTGCTTCGCCGTCAAGAATGACATCGTTGGGATCGACACGGACATCATTCCGCAGGGGTTCAATTTTTCCGAGTACTTGCGAATGGTGCGCACCAATCCGCTCATGCGCAGCGTTAAAACGTTGGCGCGGAAAGCTCTCGGTAGAGACGCTCGCTTCACGCAAGCTCTCGCGCATGCACTCGGCGTGAGCCGCCTGCCGGACCTGCAGGTGTTGCGGATGAGCGCAACAGCCATGACCTTTGCTGAATCAAATTTTGATTTCGTGTGTTCTTATTCGGTATTCGAACACATTGACGATCCGCGGGCCGCTCTCTTGGAAGTGAAGCGCGTGCTGCGTCCGGGTGGCGTCGCCTATATTAGTGTGCACCTCTATTCGAGCCATTCAGGGGCGCACGACCCAAGCATTATGGCCCAAGGCCGACCCATGGAGCCGTTTTGGCCTCATTTGCGCCCTGAATTTGAAGGCGGCCTGCAGCCCAGCACCTATCTGAATCGGGTGTCCCTCGCAGAGTGGCGCAAGATTTTCACTGAAACAATGCCCGGTGTTCACTTCATCAACGAACGCCAGGACGATGAAATCGGCGATGGCCTCAGCAAGTTGCGCACTCAAGGTGAGCTCGCAGCGTTCACGGATGAAGAATTGATGACCGTGAATTTCATCGGTGTTTGGCAAAAACCAACGCAGAACATCGCCTGATCCAAGGAGCCTTCAACATGAACTTGACTCACCTTTGCGCATGGCACCCCATTGCCCTGGGTGCCTTGGTGCTCGCACTCGGGACGGGCTGTTCCAATTCATCCGGCGCAAGCTCCTCCGGCGCAAGCTCCTCTGGAGGAGCTACCGCCACAGGTTCCGGGGGAGGCACGAGCGTCGGCACGGTGAGTGGCGGCAAAGCTTCAAAAGAAACCGGCGGTGCGGGCTCTGGTCAAGTGGTGGTGGCAGGGCCGAGCGATAAGATCGTCTATCCCGCCACTCTTCAGCATTCACCGATCACGGCTTCAGTGGGCACTTGGTTGCGCGAGATTGCGGCCAAAAAGCCCGGGCGGAATCCCAAGAATTTCATGAAAGCGGGCGATGCGATCTCGCTCGGCCTTGAGTACCTCGGCTGCATTGGGGCAGGCGCGCCTGAAGAGGATCTCGCGACCCACGCAACGCTTCAACCCACCATCGATTTTTTCAAGACGGGCGACATTGCAGGAAAGAACGGCTTTCTGCGCCAGAGCGAAGCCACGCGCGAAAATCTCACGGCACCCGACGCGCTCACCGATGGCTGGCTCAATAAAGAAATCGTCGCGGCGAACCCGACCTATGCGTTGGTGATGTACGGCGGCGTGGACATAGGCAACGGGGGCACCTTCGATCCTTCGTTGTTTTACGATAGCTTCAAGGCCACGACTTACGGGCAGGCGTTATGGGAGATCACCGATCAGCTGATCGCTCAAGGAGTTATCCCGCTTTTGCGTAACATGGAGCCTCGGGTCTCGGGCGGTAAGCTGGTCGTGCAAATGGAGATGTTCAGCGGCATCGCGCGCGGCATCGCGCAGGGGCGGCAGGTGCCATTTGTGGATTTCTATAGCCAAATCGTGCAAACCCCGGAGTTTGGGCTAGAGGCCGACGGCCTGCACATCAACTCGTTCGTGAGCGGCGGCTCGGGAGCACGCTGTGTCTTCACCGATGTTGGTCTGAAGTTTGGCTACAACATCATGAATCTGTTGAGCCTTGAACAACTCGAACGCGCGAAGCGGGTGGTGACCGACAAGGAGCCCTCACTCGATGCAGCCGGTACCGCGCTCAAAGGAAGTGGCACAGCCGCAGCTCCGTTCGAGGTGCCAGCGCTGCCCTTTACCGACATGCGTAGCCTTGCCGCTGCCACCGACAAATCACTCACCGATTACGCAGAATGCGGTGGAGGCACTGAAGCTGGCGGGGAATACGTGTACCGATTTGAGGTCACCGCTCCGGTTAAGGCACGCGCCACTCTAATCAATCGCACCGGGAGCCCAGTCATGGCCAAGCTCCACCACTTCACGGGGATGGTGGCGCCGGGCAATTGCCAAACCAGCGATGATACGATGATCCCAAAGACGTTCACCGCCGGCACTCACTATTTCGTCGTGGATAGTGTCCCTACGAACGCGGCTGGAGCAGAAGTGTTGTTCCTGCTCACCGCCTGTGACCCACAAGATACGACCTGCAACTAACTTCGGATCACCGTATGACGCCGCTTCCCCTCGCGACTTCCAGTGCCGGCTCCGTTCCCGTGCCAAATAATCCTCACGGCTCCTTTTACATCCCGTCGTTAGACGGCATCCGTGGAGCCGCATGCCTCGTGGTGTTCTTTGGGCACGCTCTGCCGTTACCATTTTCGCGAGCTTTCCCGGCAGCCTTCGGCGTGCTCACGTTCTTCCTCCTGAGTGGGTACTTGATAACGACGCTCTTGCGGCGTGAATTCGCGGCCACAGGTAACGTGAATCTTCGGCACTTTTACCTGCGGCGCGTGCTCAGGATCTTTCCGCCGTTCTATCTGGTGCTCATCCTCACCACGGTGCTGACTTTACTCGGCCTCTTGGAAGGGCGCGCTGAGGTTTCCACCCTTGTGGCCTATGCGCTGCATATCGCTAATTACTGGCACATTTGGCACGGCGTGGAGAACATTCCCGGCGGCACGAGTGTGTACTGGTCTCTCTCGGTAGAAGAGCACTTCTATTTGGTTTTCCCAGTGCTGTTTTGGCTCGCTTCAAGCCGCAAAGTTCAGTTGAAGCAGCTGCTCTGGGCTATCTCTGGCATCTGCGTTTTGGTCATGCTCTGGCGCGTGTACCTCGTGCTCGACGGAGCCACCTACGAGCGCGTGTACCGAGCTACAGACACCCGGATTGACACCATCCTCGTTGGCTGTGCACTCGGCCTGTACAAAAATCCCATGCTCGATCCGCGAGAAGGCTCGGGCAAAGCTTGGCTCTATTTGGGGCTGCCATTTGGCGCCGCACTGCTCGCCGCAAGCTTTGTTATCCGCATGGCAGTTCTCCACGATGCCGTCCGCTGGACGGTCCAAGCTATTGCGCTCATCCCCATCTTCGTCGCGGCCATCCGCTTCCCAAGCTGGGGCCCGTTCTGGCTCCTGAATACACGCATCGCGCGGTTTTTCGGCCTCATTTCGTTCACGCTCTACCTCGTGCACGTTCCCATTCTCCACTTCCTCGCCAACAACACCGCGTGGTCCTGGCCTGTGCGTACCGCCATCGCCCTACCTGCTTCGATTGCCTTGAGCTACCTGGTCCAGATCCTAGTTGAAGCT
This sequence comes from Polyangiales bacterium, assembly GCA_038251425.1. Taxonomy (GTDB): domain Bacteria; phylum Myxococcota_A; class Polyangia; order Polyangiales; family Polyangiaceae; genus JBBRRP01. The sequence continues at coordinate 7,211 of JBBSBI010000048.1, read as the reverse complement.
CCCTGTGCACGCCTCAGAAGGCAGCTGACCACTCGGAAACCACGTGGCGCTTCCAAGGGCCCGGGCTCCCAAAATCAAGACCCAGGCCTGGCAAGCCCTGCGGCCTAGAATTTGCTTCGGCGCACTCGTAGGTTTATGGCGAAAGCTGGAGATCTATCACGGCGATCGAAAGAGGGGGCAAGATCGCCTCGACACCAGGGCCTCCGCCCTGCTTGAGTTCGAAGCCCTGCCGGTAACCTGAATAGACGAAGACCTTTTTCGAACTGGCCTGGCCGCAGCTGGCGACATCAAAATGCGCCCTTTTTGTGTGTTCGGGGTCGCGATTGATGGCAACCAGAACAAGGTGTTTCCCTTTGGTATCCCGCGATACGAACACGGAAACGTCTTCCGGGGCCTCGCTGGGCACAAAATTCTCCAGAAATTTGCCCCCGGCACCGTCGAAATTGCGAAACGCCGTGAAACCAAAATATGCCGGGATGCCCTTTTTCGGCGCCGTCCAATAGTACGCGGAGCGAATTCCCGCTTCGGCAAAGCGCCCCAGGCTCTCGGCGGTGGCAACAGCCCCGCTGATATGCCCTTCGGCGCCGAAACTCCACTCCCCGATGGAGATGGTGCGCCCGGGGTAGTTGTCGGCGATGATCTTTTTCAGACGTGGGATCAGCATGATCTTCTCGCTGATCCAAGATTCATCCAGGTAGCGAGGGTCCCACAGCGAGCGCGTCGAGCGAATTCTGCGCTGGGCGGCATCAGCGTCCGTGTCGCCACCACCTCCCGGTTCATACATCCCGCGGCTTTGTGGGTAAAAATGCAGATCCACCACATCGAGTATGCGCACCCCAGTTCTCTTCTCGTGTTCCGCGAGCTTCTTCAAATACCAATCGAGCAACGGAATGTCCCCGTGCGCTCTCCGATCGGGGCGTTCACTGAAGCCCGCCTTGGCGTCTTTGCTGGACCAAAAATAATTCGACCAGCCCCACTCAGCTGGGCCCACAATCTCAGCGCTCGGGTCCGCCTTGCGAACAGCCGTACCATAACGAAGGGTTCGGTCGAGGAGCTCATCATACGTGAGTGGCTCGGGGTGAACGTCCCGGTGTGTTGAATTCCAAAGCCCCGGCTCATTATCAAGAATGTAGGAACGCCGCCCTGTTCTCCCAGCTTTTTCGGCTTCAGCCCGCAGAACGCTCACCCATTCGGCGACGAATTCCGGCGGCGCTGGGACGCTCGTGAGTGTCGGGCTTTTGGGGGTCAACTCCTTGCCTTGCGGCGTTAATCCGTTACCGGCACCCGCGCGCCAACCGTCAGTGGATTGTTGCTTACCAAACATCGCTTCCGGGAACGAGCTGGACGTGCTGTCCTTGGCCACCCAACCGAGCATGGGGAGCGTGAGGCTGAGCGGCACACCCCGATCGGCGGCCTGCTGAACGACGCCGCGCCACGTGAAGCTGAGCGTCACGTTCTCAAAGTAATAATCTGCGGCCGTATTCCAGACGTTGTCGAGCTTCCAATTGAAACGCGACATCCCGTTGCCGCCCAGGCGAAACGCCCCTGGATTGAGTTCCGGCGCGGCCTTGATATCGGCGACCCCGTAGATCAGCGGGCTGATAGGATGCCCTGGCTTGTCGCAGCGCACCACCGCTTTCATATCGAGCTCCGGAAAGCGCATACGGGGCGGGCCCTGAGCGAACGGTTCTGCCAGACCGATCTCGTCGAGCAGCACCCATTCGTCGCCCACCGCGGAAAGCGCCCGCAAACGCACGCGATCAAACGCCAAGCCATGCGGATTCAGCTCGTACATCGGCACCACGACTTGCTCCCAGCCATTCGGAAGCGGAAACCGATAGCGATTGCCCACTTGGATTTTCTCAAATCCCGAAGGCCCATCCATCTGCAGGCTAACTTCTAAAAAATCTCCGAAGCTTTTGGGCGCTTTCACCTTAAAGACAACAGCCCCAAAGTCCCCCACGTGTTCTCGCCCGTAGATGATCCACGCGGCCAACTTCGAAAAGCGAACTTTTGCCGGCCCCGGCCCTTTAATCTCGTGATCCGCCCACCCGTAGTCGAACCAAGTTTCCGAAAGCCCGCCCTTATAAATGGTCTCCTTCCATTTGAACTGTCTCGGAACGGCGGGGAGCCCTGGCTTAGCCGCCGGCGCCTGGGGCGGTATGTACCTTTCCAAGAGGCGCGTGGCCTTGGTGCGGATCTTATAGGCAAGCTTGGAGTGCGCGGTTGCCCAATATCCTGTTGCGCCCAACGCCAGAAGCGAGCTGAGCGCTAGCCACGGAAGCCAGCGCGTGCGATTCGGGTTTACGAGAACAGACATATGAGGTTGGGATAGCACGCGAACGCGACTTATCTCAGTAAGAACAGCAAGCGCTAGCCTGGAGGCCGCACGTCTGGCAACCTCGGAGCCCGTGACGCCCCCACCTTGGCCTGAACGTCGCAGTGCACGAATGCCCGAGCCAGCCCGCCAACATGGCTAATCTCGCGCACACCTCAAAGCCAAGAACCTACTTTCGCGAGTCGGCGATCACCGTCGTGGTTGTCTTTGCGACATGCTGGCTTGCCGACCAGATCGGTTCGTTACCGCTTTCCTTCTTCTTGTTGTGGGCTCCAATCCTCTACAAGTTTGTCTGGGCCGCCCCCGTGCACCGGGGCGCCACAACGCTTTTCTTGCTCGGCATGGTGCTCGAGCCGCCGGATGAACGCGCCGGGAACGGCTACTGGACCCCGCCGTTCCTAACAGCGAACGTAGCTTTTTTTGGTAGCCTCAAGGCCTGGCTGGGGATCCCGGGCGTCTCGCTCAATGTTTTCACATTGCTCACCAGTTTATTGCTTTGGAAGGCCTACCAAGACGCACGCAAGAAGCGCGTGCTGCCACCCAAGGAAGCCGTCAAGCTCATTCAGCTCTACCTCGGCGGCTTGGCAGTGTGGATGGCTTGGGGGCTGGCTCGCGGGGGCGCCGGGCAGCCGGCTTTCTGGCAGATACTTCAGGCAGTGGCCGTTGGCCTCCTTGCACTGCTCTATCTCTACGCGCTCCGAAATGCGGAAGATGTTCGGCGCTTAGGTACAGCCCTGATCGTCGTTGCACTCACCAAGGGACTCTTGGTGATCTGGGTGTATGAGGTTGTCTGCCGTCCCCTGAACATCAAGCCCTTTTATGCGACGACGCATTCTGATTCGGTCACGTTTGGGCTCGCTTTTACTATCGTTTGCACGCGTTTGCTTTCCGAACGAACCAAACAAACGCTGTGGCAGGCTGCGCTATTAGTCCCATTTTTGATCGTTGTGGTGATCCTGAACAATCGCCGGCTGGCGTTTGTGGGCATGGGCGCATCACTGCTCATCGCGTATTTCATGCTTGAAAAGGGCAAGCTCAAGCGCCAGGTCACGAGAGGGGCCATTTTTGTGGCTCCGGTGCTGGCGCTGTACGTCGCCGTGGGCGCCAACTCGTCGAACCCGTTTTTTGCTCCAGCAAAAGCCATTAGCTCGGTGAGCACCAGTTCGGACGCTTCGTCCATCACACGAGAAATCGAGAATTACAACCTGATCCAAACCGCTAAACGCGTGCTGGTGTTCGGCTCCGGCTTTGGCCATGAGTACATCGAATTCGTAAAAGCGGATGATATCTCCGCGGGGCATCCGCTCTACCTTTACATCCCGCACAACAGCGTGCTTTGGCTGTTAGGTGTTGGCGGCGCTCTCGGTTTCTGGCTTCTGTGGCTGCCCTATCCAGGCCTAGCGTTCTTCGCAGCGGCCGCCTACCGCGTGAGCCACGATCCGCTTTCGAGAACGATCGCACTCAGTTGCTCAGGGGCGGCCTTCATCCTCATGAGCCAAGCCTGGGGTGACATGGGAGTGAACAGCTTTACGTGCGCGCTCTTGCACGGAGCTTGTTTCGGTGCGGCAGGGCGAATGAGCGCACTGGCTCGCCCCAAGCCAGCCGGAAAACACGGCAGCCCACCCGAGACGCTGCACGAGCCCGACCTCAAAGGGGCCGTGCCGTGATTGCGAAGCTTTTGCTTATGTCGCTGCTTATTTTCAGCCTGATTCTCCCGACGCGTGCAGCGCAGGATCCAGCTCGAGCGCAGGCATTGAAAAAACTCCTACGCTGGATCTTCATTTTTTGCGTGCTCTACTTGCTCTCGACGATCTACGTTTATCCGCGACTTGAGAACGGCTGATGGCCCTTGACTCAATCGCGTTCAGGGTCGCGCCTCCGGATAGTCGCGCACGGGCGCGAGGACCGACACATCCTCGATTTTCCAGTTTCTCGCCTGCGCCCGAAGACGGAGCGTTACGCGACGCGAGACCAAGCGAGTCGCCCCCCCGCGTTGGTTGCTCCCATTCACTTCGAGAAGGACCCGCGCAACGTGTGCGTCGGGACTCAAAGCGATCTGTTGACTCTTGATTTCGAGTGTCGGCTGGCTCGCACCCAGACGCAGTGCTGCTTCCAGAATTGCCTTGGCGCCTCGAGAGCTCAGCGGGAAATCCGCGACTTCCACGCGCGCACTCGGTTCAACCCATTGGTTCAGCTGCAGAAGATTCTGTTCCTCAGCCGCCGAGAGATCACTCAGCCTGCTGCGCAAACTTTCGATGACTCGCCCGATCTCAGCCTCAGGCTTATCGGTAGGCAGAGCCATGAAACGCAAGCCCAACGCAAATAGCAACGCGAGAGGCCCAATCCAGATCCTTCTCTTCATGCGTTCCAATCAGACGTCCAGCGCTGCAATCATGCCTTGTCTGCCGCACATTAGCCGTCTCGCAGCTGGATCTGGCATTTTCAAACGTATAAGCTGCCGCCTATGTCAGAGAAACCCAAGAGAAGAAGCCAAGCATGGTTTGGGCACGCAGATCGCGATGGCTTCATTCATCGGGGCTGGATGCGCAATCAGGGCCTGCCTTCGCACCTGTTTGATGGTCGCCCTGTCATCGGGATCTGCAATACCTGGAGCGAGCTCACGCCCTGCAACGCTCACTTTCGCCAGATCGCCGAACACGTGAAGCGCGGTGTGTACGAAGCCGGCGGCTTTCCGCTGGAATTTCCTGTGATGTCACTGGGCGAAACGTTGATGCGCCCGACGGCCATGATGTTCCGCAATCTGGTGAGCATGGATGTGGAAGAATCGATTCGGGCCAATCCGCTCGATGGCGTAGTGTTACTCTGTGGTTGCGATAAGACGACCCCCGCGCTCATGATGGGCGCCGCCAGCTGCGATCTGCCCACGCTCACCGTGTCGGGCGGGCCGATGCTGAACGGTAAGTATCGCGGCCAGGAAATTGGCTCGGGAACCTCGGTGTGGGAGTTCAGTGAGGCCGTCCGAGCTGGGAAGATGTCGCTCCCCGCATTCATGGAGGCGGAGGCCTGCATGAGCCGCTCCGCTGGGCACTGCATGACGATGGGAACAGCCTCGACGATGGCGTCGATGGTGGAAGCGCTCGGGGCCGGGCTCCCTGGCAACGCGGCAATTCCAGCCGTGGATTCGAGGCGCTACGTGCTGGCCCACATGGCCGGCCGACGCATTGTGGAGATGGTGGAGGAAGATCTCAAACTCTCCCAAATCCTCACGAAGGAAGCCTTCGAGAACGCCATTTGGGTCAATGGCGCGATCGGCGGTTCCACGAACGCGGTGGTGCACCTGCTGGCACTCGCTGGCCGCATTGGCGTTAAGCTAACGCTGGAAGATTGGGACAGATTGGGACGCAATCTTCCGTGCCTGGTGAATCTGATGCCCTCGGGCAAATACCTGATGGAAGATTTCTACTATGCGGGCGGGATCCCTGCGGTGATCCGCGAGCTTGAAAGCTTGATACACAAGGACGCGCTCACGGTGAATGGCCACACACTCTGGGAGAATTGCGCCGATGCCGAATGCTTCAACCGCGACGTGATTCACGCGTTCGACAAGCCCTTCACTCCGCAAGGCGGAATCGCGGTTTTGAGCGGCAATTTGGCCCCACTTGGCGCCGTGCTCAAGCCCTCCGCGGCAACTCTAGAGCTCACACAACACCGAGGCCGCGCCGTCGTGTTTGAGAGCATCGAAGACTACAAAGCGCGCGTCGATACGCCGGACTTGGACATCACCAAGGACGACATCATGGTCCTCAAAAACTGCGGCCCCAAGGGTTACCCAGGCTTTCCCGAAGTTGGGAACATGGCGTTGCCCCAAAAGCTCCTCGCCCAAGGCATCACCGACATGGTGCGCATTTCCGATGCTCGAATGAGTGGCACGGCTTATGGCACGGTGGTGCTGCATGTGGCTCCTGAAGCAGCAGCCGGCGGCACCCTCGCCTTGGTGCAAAGCGGCGACATGATTGAGCTCGATGTGGCGGGGCGGCGCCTGCACTTGGAGGTGAGCGATGCCGAGCTCGAAGCGCGCCGCAATCGCTATATATCCCCAGAAAAGCCGTTCCATCGCGGTTACGGTTTACTCTTTGTGGATCACGTTTTGCAGGCCAATGAGGGTGTCGATTTTGATTTTTTGCGTGGCAAAAGCGGCGCCAAAGTTCCCAAAGAATCGCACTAGCGACTCACCGCACGGCGCTTTTGGCGCAACGGAAACCGAAGTCTTGGCTGCGCCCCGCGGGATCACTGTCGACACGATTGCCTGAAAGCAAGTAGACCGAAATATTGTAAAACGAACCCCCTCGGAAGATCCGATTTCCGTTGCCCTCCGTAGCCGCGCAGTCCTCACACTTGGGCGTATACTCGTGGTTAGCATCGAATACCCACTCCCAAACATTCCCCGCCAGATCTGCGTGGCCCCAACGAGCATTCCCGAGCCTGGCCGATCCCACCTCGCGAAGCGCCTTCACGTCGCAAAGCGCGCCTGATTTCCCGTAACAACCGTACACGGCCAGGGCAATATCCGCGCCTGGATCTTCATTGCCCCACGGGTACCTCCGCTGCTCGTCGCCACCCGCCGCGGCGTAATTCCATTCAGCCTCCGTTGGTAAACGACTGCTCGCCCAAGTGCAGAAGGCAAACGCAAGATACCAATTCACGCAGTTCATCGGGTAGCTCTCGCGAGTTCCCGTTTCATCGGTCCAAGTCTGGCGCGTCCGATCACAGTTGATGATTTGCCTGAGCTCTGCCTGCGTGGAGGGGAGCGGCCAGCTCGCCTGCCAGCCCGAGGCAGGAACATTTGGGTGTGCTCCCTCGCCGGCGACGGGGTGCCCGCTGCCACGCCAGTGTTCGAAGTCCGTAGAGAACT
>JBBSBI010000047.1:0-28974 GCA_038251425.1 Polyangiales bacterium | reverse complement strand
GGATCTTGCCGCGTAGGATCGGAAAGCTGTCGCCCGGCTTCGCGATGCTCGCCAGGAACGCCGCGCCCGTCAGAATGCCAGCACGTTCCGTGACCGGCAGGTCCACCTTCTGTGGCGTTAATCCCGAGCTGCCGGCGGGAAGGCCATAGTGTTGAGCTAAGGCGTCGTTCGCGTAAGACCAATTCGCGCCAAACAATGCCGTGAGCGATCCGTTGCCCTCGGTCAGCACGGCATCGACGAATCCATCCGCCTCCGCCGCCGCACTGGCACGCAAATTTGCATCAAAGGAGGGAAAAAGAGTCGTATCCTTGGGGGCCGAAATCAGATCCGTGACATCCCGTATGCCCACCCACTGCTCTACGAAGCCGCGCAACGTCGGGGCGAAGGTTGTCGCCTTTAGAAGTCGGCGCACGTGTGCTTCTATCTGCTCAGGCGTGGTCAAAGCGTTCGCATCGGCCGCCTTGAACAGCTCTGCGTCTGGCATGCTGCCGGTGACCAAATAAGAAACCTCGGAAGCCACCTCGTACGGCGTCAGGACCCGATCAATTCCCACTCCATTGCCAAGCTCGGATTTGTAGAGAAAATAGGGGGATTGAAGCATCGCTTCGGCGACGAAACTCCCGCCACCCGCATACGTGGATCGGGCTCGTTCGGCTGAGAAGAGCGCGCTAAACCTGGCGATTTCGTCAGCCGCAAGTGGCCTACGATAAGCACGCTTACCAAAACTTGCGATGAAAGCCTCGGCACAGGCGGTTTCAACAGCGCCTGTCGCATCCGCGGCACACGGCGCGAGGCTGCTCACTTGCTTTGAGACCTCGGCGGCGAGCTTAGTCGCTGCCGCAGAGTACTGTTCCGCAAGAATGGGCGTTACGTTCAATCCCAGCGCGTAGGTCTTGTAGGGGAGTTTGTCGTCGTCAGCTGCAAAGGAGCTGGCCGGGCTCTCCGTTACCCCCAACAAATCACGGACTGTGTTGCCGTACTCAGCCTTCGTTAACCGTCGCACAGCCAAAGCTGAAGCTGGAGGCTTGCAAACTCCGTCGGGGGTAAGGCCAGTCGCATCCACCGGCACCGGGGGGGCCCCCACAGGCGACATCGTAGAACTGCTGGGCGGCGTGCTGCCGGTTGAACTACCGAGGCCTGGCGCTGTGCTTGTCGTTGTGCCTGTTGCTTGCCCCGAGCTTCGCCCGATCCCTGCGCTGCAACCCACGGTGGCGCCTAGAAAACCTGTGAGGACGAACACGCAACTGTACCTTGAGTGAAGCATTTCGCACTCCTTAGATTTCCGAGTCCGGCGAGCACTACCACCTGCAGGTCTCTCTCAGTATCCACCCATCTTAACAACAGAATCTGGTCGATTCATTCTGATGTTGCGTACCGCTACTCTCGAATTGCGACATTTGACGCGCGTGGCTTCAGAATTACGCTCTGGCTCAACCGAAGTTGAACGGCGTCGTGCACAACTCCGGATCGCCAATGGTTGAAACGTTGACACCTAACGCGGCCGCGAATCCTAGGAGGGCGTCGTTGTGTCGGCGCATTCCCATATTAACGGTTTGGCCTTTCTTCACAGCTCCGCCAGCGCCTCCGATGGCCATCAGGATGTGGGGTTCCCCGACGTGATCGCCTGTCGACATATCAAAGGAGATGAGCGCGAGCGAGTTGTCCAGCATGTTGCCATTCCCCTCGGGCGTCTTCTTCAACAGATCGAGCACCCCGCCCACCTGTCCCAGTGTCCACTCTTGAAGCTGGTTCAGCTTGACACGCATGTTAGGGTCGTCGCGGTCTACGGAGCTGTGTTCTAGCCCGTGGTGGGTATCGTTGATGTTGAGCCACGGGTAGCTCATCACCTGATCTCCAGAGCTGAACCATTGGAAGGAAACCACTCGTGTGAGGTCGCAGTTGAGTGCCTGATACGTGAGTTGGTTCATGTCCTGACCAATTTGGACGATGTCCGGCTGGGCAAGGCCAGGACCGCCGTTCACCGACGTTCCTTGCACGAAGCCTGGTTTCCCCGAGATGCTGGGCGCCATGCAGCCCGCACCGGGTGCGGGGGCCACGCTGCCGCCGCCACCGGCTGTACCGCTCGGATCCTGAAGGCCCTTCTCAAGCTCTCGCAGTGCGGTGAGGTGTTGATCCAGCTTGGCTTGCTCGCCGACGCCTGCAATAGCCTGGATGCTTGTCACCTGCCCGATCAGGTGGTCGAGCAGACTCTTGCCCCGTTGATAACGGTTCTGAGCCGCCAACTGCGCCTGAGGATCCCCTGTTGCCCCGGGAGTCGGAGCGGGGGCCATGCCTGAGAAAAGACGACCAAAGAGTGCGGTTGGATCCTGATCAGGCCTAATGGGCTGCCCATTTCTGTAGCTGGTGCGTCGGTTGGTGAGGCCTTGAAACAAACCCTCCTGGCCCTCGCCACCGTCGGTCACCACTCCTACTTGCAAGGATGAGACCCTGCTGTGCACACCAATCTGGTCGGCCACGATATGGTCCAAGGAATGGAGCTTCGCATCCACTGAGCCACCCGTGAACATGCTGCGGGTGCCACCGTTATGCCCATCCCCACGCATTTCGGCTTGAATCGTCTGGGTCGCTTGGTTGGTCACATCTCGGACAAACGTGATGTCAGATTCAAAGGCCTTGAGCGCAGACATGGGACCCGTCCATGAAAGATCGGGCTCTTGCTTATCGAGGTAGTGAGGAATTCCGCCGTGAAGCGCGAAGAGCAGGAGGCGTTTCGGCGCCACAGCTTGAGCCTCTGACAGCGTTGAGCGAAACACGGGCACGGCGAGGAACGAAGCTGCGCCGAGTTGTTTCAGCAGTGTGCGTCGCTTAAATAGGCTATTTGTCATTCGCTGATTCCTTTCGCGAGTTAAAGAGAGCTCGGCGTTATTGGGCGCTGCGAGTGGTGAAGGAGTCGCTCTTGATGATGGCTATCAGCGTTTCCTTCACGTCGAGGCCCGCGGGCATCTGCGTGGTAATAGCGGTCGCCAGGGCGCGATCGGTATCGTTCTTCAGCGTGAAGCGGCCAAACGCCCATTCCATGGCTTGCAGCGAGAAACAATCCTGAGCTTCCTTGCTAGTGGAGAGCTTCTGCGAGAGCTCCACGCCGGTGAAAGGTCCATCAATATCCCTGGTGCCGGTCAACATACCCGCGGTGTTGATCGGTTTCCCATTGTCCATGGTGCGGAATTGACCGACGCCGTCATAGCTTTCAAGGCCAAAGCCCACCGGATCAATGAGCGAGTGACACCCTGCGCACACCGGGTTGGATGAGTGAGCCTCAAAGCGTTCACGCGCCGTGCGATTGGGGTCGGCAGCCACGGGAACAACCTTCAACGCAGCCGGTGGAGGTTGGAGCTTTTGGCAAAGAAACCGCTCTCGCACCAACTTGCCACGTGCGATGGGGAAAGACTCTCCCGCCTTAGAATGCGACCCAAGCACCGAACCTTGAGTGAGCAGACCCATGCGCTGGCTGGGATCGAGCGCGACCGATACGAGTGTGCCCGCCGGTGAGTTTGTGGTTGTGCCATAGTGCGCGGCAAGCGGCCCATCCGCAAACGAGTTTGAACTCGTCATTAACGTCTTGAAGCTTCCGTCGCCTTCCCAGATCACGGAATCGATGAAGCGATCGGTTTCGGCGACCATGGACGTCCAAAGTTCCGGGGTGAAATTAGGGTAAACGGCGGCGTCTTTGTTGATCGAAGCGATGGCGTCGATCTGGGTCCACTGACGAACGAAGCTTCGTACTGCGTCTTTAGCGGGTAGAAGCGTGAGGAGGCGGCGCGCTTGTGACTCGCGTTCCGCTGGACCGAGTGCTTTGGCGTCAGCAGCTGCCAAGAGCTCCGGATCGGGCGCCGTCGTTGACAGCATATAAGACAAGAGCGTAGCTGCTTCATACGAGTCGAGTACCCGTGTGTTGCCAGCGGGTGTACCCAGTTCGAATCGGTAGAGGAGATTCGGAGACTGGAGAAAATCCTCCACCATCAAGCGAATGCCCTCGTTGTACGATGTCCGGATGAGCTCCCCGTCAAACATCGTGAGGTAACCCTGAACCTCGGCGTCCGTGAGCGGGCGGCGAAAAGCATTCTTGCCGAAACTACGTACGAATGTGTTCGCGCAGTCTCTTGGGGTAGCGCCTTGGGCGCACGAGGCTAACGCTTGAAAGTCCGTGATCTCAGCAGCTACACGCTTAGCGAGATTGGCGTATTGGCCGCCCAGGGTGTTGGACACGCTGAGCGCATCCGAGAAATTCTTGTAACTCTCAGAACGAGACTCTGATTGGAGCGTGTCAGCTGGAACGGTGCCAAGCTTCAGTACATCTTTGACGGTGTTTCGATATTCCTCGTTGGTCAGCAGCCGCAACACGCCGCGCGCGGGGCCCGTTGGGGGAGTCACCGTGGTTATGGTGGGTGGAGCGTTGGGATCCACCGCAGGTGGGCCAGGTGGGCCGTTTGTGGGTGATCCTGGAACCATCGGTTCCACGCCCGTTGTCGCTGAAGACCCTGGAGTCTGGCTTCCGGCGCTGCGCCCACTTTTGGAATCCAAGGACGTGCTGCACGCCGCGAGATTGAGGGCTAGACCCAAGAGCGGCAGGTACCCGAAGGGGCCAGTTAATAATGTTCGCAAATGCAGCCGTTTTTGCATGGAGATCTCCCGAAAGAACTGAGCCCCCAGCGAATTGGGCCAACAGTTGGCGTTGAGCCTTAACCATACGGGCGTGGACGTGACTCCTCAATCCGACTTTTAGACAACGAGCACCCCTTTTGCGACATCGAGAAAACCCGGCTCCCATTGCAAACATGCACCACTCGAACGCACTTCGGTGAGCAGCGGTTGTTGTTCAACGGCTAGCAGTAAACTAGGTTCAAGAGTTGGAGGCCAAACCTATGTTCGACTACATCTTTTTCATGCATAACGATTCTCCCCACGCTAATCAGGAGAGCGTCGACGATGCCTGGGGCCCGTACCTCGCCAAGCTCAAAGCATCGGGGTGCTTTGACGGAGGCAGCGAAATTGGGACTGGTGTTTGCGTGAACAAAGCAGGCAAAAGTGTCGAGCTTTCGTCGCGTGTGGTCGGCGATATTCGCGTGCGCGCGGATAACTTGGCGCGCGCGCAGGCGCTTCTGGTGGGCAACCCCGTGTTCGAAGCAGGCGGAACCGTTGAGATTCGGGAGCTACCAAAGACGTGAATCAGGCGCGACGATGACACCCGAGATCTACGTGAGCACCGACGTCGAAGCGGATGGCCCAATTCCAGGGCCAAATTCCATGCTGAGCTTCGCCTCTGCAGCATTCAGCGCGGACAAGGAACTCATCGGCACGTTCAGCCGCAACCTCGAGACCCTGCCCGGAGCCTCGCCCGATCCGAAAACGGAAGCGTGGTGGCAAACTCAACCTGACGCATGGGCAGCCTGCCGAATGGATCTCCGGGCTCCCGCCGAAGCGATGCAGGAGTACACCGGTTGGCTCCGTCAGCTGCCTGGCAAGCCCGTTTTTGTAGGCTATCCAGCAGCGTACGACTTCATGTTCGTGTATTGGTATCTGATGAGATTCGTCGGCGACAGCCCATTTTCTCATTCAGCGCTCGACATCAAGACGTTTGCCATGTGTCTCCTCGGCACCGGCTACCGCGACTCTACCAAGCGCAATATGCCCAAGCGATGGTTCGACAAGGTTCCCCACACTCACGTCGCCCTCGACGACGCCCTCGAACAGGGAGCCCTGTTTTGCAACATGCTTCGCGAAGCGACGAAGAAATGAGCCTCTTGCCCTGCATCTTGTCGCGTGTTAGGTAGCTGCCGCTGTAACTGACGCAACAAGGTGGAGCACCACCGGGAAGCAGCGACAAGTTTCGAGCCGAGCGTCTGGGCACTTTTCTCCGGAGGTGCCCATGTCTGCCAAGCTGCTCGAAGGAAAACCTGTTGCCGATCACATTCTTGAGCAGGTCGCTGCTCGCGTGTCAGCACTCCGCGTCCAAGGGCACTCACCGGGACTCGCCACTGTGCTCGTCGGCAGCGATCCGGCAAGCGTTGGCTACGTCCAGAAAAAACACGAGGCCTGTCGGGCTTTGGGGATCTATTCCAAGAACGTCGTGCTCGATCGCGATATCTCCCAGGAAGGCCTGCACGAAGCCATTCGTGATCTGAATCTTGACCCAGAAATTCACGGATTTCTCATTCAGCATCCGCTCCCGGCCCATTTGGATTTTGCGCGTGCGCTTGCGGAAATGAACCCCAAAAAGGACGCCGATGGCCTGCATCCGACGAGCATTGGACGCTTGGCTGTCGGCTTGCGAGGCCCAATTCCTGCCACCCCCGCCGCTGTGCGAGCCATCTTCGTGCACTATGGAATCGAAACGGAAGGAAAACATGTCGTTGTGATTGGCCGTGGGCCCACCCTGGGTCGACCGCTGTCGCTGTTGTTGAGTCAAAGGCTGCGAGGCGCCAATGCCGCAGTGACGTTGGTACACTCGGGTGTCCCCAATCTCGCCGAGCACACGCTGCGAGCCGACATTGTGGTTTCGGGCGTTGGGAGCCCAGGTATTGTGCAGCCACCTATGATCCGTGAGGGTGCAGTCGTCGTTAGCGCCGGGCTAAGCTGGCTAGGCAAGAAGTTGCTGCCCGATGTCCACGAAGCGGTTGGCGAGCGTGCGTCATGGATCACACCGCGACTAGGTGGTGTGGGAGTGTGCACCGTTGCCATGCTCCTAGAAAACACAGTTGCGCTTGCTGAGCGCCAGATTCGAGAATAACTGCCCGGAGGACTGGCCGAATGTCGCCCACGAGCCTTTCGCCGTGCGTATCTATGCGGATACCACAGCAACTGCAGCCACTCGTCGAGAGGCTGGCGGATTTGAGCAACGAGGATTGTGAGCTTGTGATCCGTGCAGCGCGGAGCAAGCGCCGTACAAAGGTTGAGCTGAAGCCTTTCCCCTGGAACGTGCTGTGGAGAGCGAGTGGAACGGTTTCGATGGGTGGCGATGCGGTCGAGGACACCAACGCCAGCTACGATGTCTGAGATCGTTCTGGATGCGAACGTGCTTGTGGGGCTGCTCGATCAGAACGACTCATTGCATTTGCGTTCGACCGCAATGCTCACCCGGCTGCAGCAAAGCGGCGATCAGCCAGTCACGCTCGATATTTTGGTTGCGGAGATGGTCTCAGCCCTTTGTCGGCGGGCCACGCAAAAGAAGTCCACTCCCCCGGACCTCAGACGTGTTTGCGATCAAGTGCGCGCTTGGCTCGAAGGTGGCCTCATCACGTTCGTGCACGACGCCGTAGCCGAGTTGTTCGAACACATCATCGATGCTACGGAGGCATCTGACGGCGTGCTCAATTTCAACGACGCCGCGCTGCTGCTCTTGCAGCGAGAGGGCACCATCGGCGATGTCGCCACCTTCGACACAAATCTTGCCGCCACCCCCGGCTTCCGTTCCATTGGTTGACCAGTTGCTCAGACATCAGTGACAGTCGTTGCGACCCAGGAAATTTACTCGAAGAGCACTTTCTGGTTGTGAGGGGTTTCCCCCGGCCGCGCCGAGCGAATGCGAACGCGGCTTTGGGGGAGACCGGCCGCCCGCAGGCACGTTTGCTCAAGATGGTTCAGACCCAGACGTTAATCGTGAGCCGAGGACGGACGAGAGGGGGCAGCTTGCATCACACATCGCCATGTGTAGTATTTCACACATGGCGACGAACCTTGCGATCGATGATGCCGTGCTTTCTGCCTTATCCTTGAAAGACGATTGCCTGCTCGAAGTGCTCGATCACAACGCTCAGCTGCGAGGGATCCTTGCAAGAGGTGACGAACTCCAGCTGCCGAATTGGTATGTCGGTGCAGGTTTCATCAGGCAAACTTACTGGAACCACCGGCACGGATTCGATCTTCTCCATCACATCAAGGATATCGATATCGCGTACTTCGACGACACCGATCTATCGGAAGCGTCCGAGCGTGATCATGAATGCCGCATCCAATCGCTGTTTTCGAAGGTCCCTTTGAAGTTTGACGTAAAGAATCAAGCGCGAGTACACCTTTGGTACGCCCAGCGTTTTGGTAAATCAATCGCGCCCTATCGCTCCACCGAAGACGCCATCAACACCTGGCCTACCACTGCAACCAGCATTGGCATTCGATCCAGCGGACTAGAACTTCACCTCTGCGCGCCGTTCGGTCTCGAGGACTTGCTGGAGATGATCGTTCGCCCGAACAAGGTCCAGATCACACGTGAGATTTACGACGCCAAGATCGAACGCTGGGCGAAGTGTTGGCCACTTTTGAAGATTTTGCCCTGGGAGTGAAGGTACTGTTGGCGAATAGGGTTCCGCTCGGGTTCTCGGTTATGGGGGCCCGCTGTCCTTGTGCCGGTCGCCGCTTGTGCCTTCTATTCTAAAACCCAGTGCATTTTGCTTTGTATGTTGTAAAAATGTCGTGCATTATTACAACATATAGTCAGTGTGTTGGCGCTGAAATTCGGAGTTAGTGCAGCCCACGCCAGCCAAACCCAATCACTAGCTACTTGCACATACTGACGGTAGGCAGCGCCGCGCAAACACCGCACTTGTCACACGCTGGGATCAAACAAGAACCTTTGCTGCAGTAGGCCGAGAGATCCCGTTGGCAGAATCGCGTGGCGCAGTTTTCGTCGAAGTCACACGCTGTGCCGAGGCTTCGATCGGGGGGCGCGGCGCAGCGTGAATGGACGCATTCAAGACCATTCGCGCAAATGGCGTCACAAGGGTCTCCGATTCGAGTTCCGGGTGGTGCACAAACGCCATCACGACAATCACTCACGCTGCAGCGCCATGCACACGCTTCACCGAGGTCCAGAGTGCAACCGAGAACAGCGCAACGACCGGCAACACAAGACTCGCCTAACCGACAGCCGCCTTTGAATGGGTCGCAACGGTCACCCTCATCGAGGAGGGATCGGCAGAGGCCGTCGATGCATTGGAGGCCCGCTTGATTGCCACAGCCGGTGTCATTCTGGCACGGACGATCGAGCACGCTGGCGTAGGGTTCGAGTACGTTTTTAGAGCTCCCGCAAACGCCGTTTTCGCAGATCGAAAACCGGCACTGTTCAGCAGCGGTGCAGGGCGCACCCACCGGGAGACGTTGTGCGCACTGCCCCAACACGCAGGAAGCACCTGCAGCACAAATGTCGGAACGTCCGCAAGCTTGACCGAGCGGTACTTGGGCCGCGCAGATCCCGCAGCTCGTGAGCCCAGCCGTGAGAGCAATGTCGGTCAGGGCACAGTAGTTGTTACCCTGGCACGCGTGCACCTCCGACCCCCCCAAGCACGGTTCACCTTCGCGCGGAGCGTCCGGCGGTGCTGCTAAGAGCTTGGAAAGATCGGGCGCGCCGCACTCGGGACCCCAAGGAAACACGCCACCCAACAGACCACCACCGTACGAGAAACGCTCAAGCGGCATGGTGTCTACGTCAGGGCAAGGCCGAGAATTCAAAGACTCGATGCAAACGGTTAAGTTGGTGTCGGGCCGCACCGCGAAGCCATGCCCGGCTTGGCACGCAAAGTAGTCCTGACACGCTTCCTTGGAGCTTCGGGCAAACAGGTGCAACGCGTCCGGATCGCAGCGTGCAAGGTAGTCGCATTGCGCGACCATCAACGCGGCTTGCTCATCGCTCACAGGTTTCTCCGGAGCGCGGTAGGGTTCTGGCATATCCGACTCCCCACCACACTGGAGAAGGACACCGCCGGCCATCGCAACCAGCACACGAAACCTAAACCGCCCCTGAAAACGCATGGCTTCACTCTAGCCGTTGGGCATTGCCCGTGCGCCGAAATGTATACTGGTGGAATACGAATTCTTGCATCAAGGCCAATATTATAGCCACTAATTCTCTAAATCGTATACTCTATAGGTCTCGATGGCGCCAACCTACCGTTCCCCGCGGCAGGGGTCGTGGTCCTTGTCCTTGTCTTCCCGGAGTTTTCGCATGTCAAACCCAGCCCTACGGTCCCCCCTACTCGTTCTTCTGGGAGCACTGCTCTTCTCCTGTTCGAGTTCAACGGATGGAGCGAACGCGACTGTGCCCGACACCACAGCGCCGTCGAACCTGGTTGCGGGCCTTCTCGGCGGCGGGGTGCATCTCACGTGGCGCGACAACACGAATGACGAAGAATCCTTTCAGATTGAACGAAAGGACGAAAATGGAAGCTTTGCGCTCCTTAACAGTATTCCCTTTAACAGCGTACTTTATCATGACTCCGACGTTACTCTGGGACGGCAATACGCGTATCGTGTTCGGGCGAAGCAGGCGATGCGTTTCACGGCCTACTCGAACGAGGCCACGATCACGCTCACAGAAAAGACAGGCGCTGGCGGGGCCAACATGGGTGGCGGTGGGAGATCAGCGAGCGCAGGTGGCCAAGGGAGCGGGAGCGCTAACTCAATCGGCGGCCAATCAAATTCCGGAGGTGCCAACTCAGGCGGCGGGCAGCCGAATTCAGCAGGCCTGGGCGGACAAGCGACGGTTGGGAGTGGTGGCGCGAACGCAGAGGTTTCATTCCGTAGCGATGTCGCCCCACTTCTGGTGCAGAGCTGCGGCAGTACAACATCCGGCTGCCACAATGCCGATCAGGCCGTGGGTCGAATCATGCCGCAGTTTGGCCCCTGCAAAGTCATTTGGTTCTCCGCGGTGGATGCGCCTGTAGGCGCCACTTACACGAGCGGCCCGAATCTGGGACAAACCACGGGCTGCACGGATCTTGATCTCTATGAGCGCGTCACGGGATTGCACAGCATGTTGTGCGATGCTCCAAGCTGGGATCAGCGCGTCCGCTACGTGGTTCCCGGCAACTTGAACGAGAGCCTTCTTTATCAGGTTGTCGCTGGCGACGCTTCGATGGGCGATCAGTGTCTGAACCTCGGGGTCCCCGTGCGTCGAATGCCACTGGTCGATCCTCAGATCTTGCCGAACGGCGTGGCGCTCACGGCTGACGGCATCGCCAAAATTCGTGATTGGATCCTACAAGGCGCGAAGAACAATTGATGCCATATCAGGTTTACAGAGCTGTTCTGCAGACGGCCCTCTCTGCGCTTTGCTTGCTCGCTTGTGCGGGCGAGCCGAGCGGCGGGAGCGCACCCAAGCCGTTAGCCGAGCTGCGGCCAGCGGCACCTTTGACCGATATCAATGCTGACCCCAATATCGTCGAGGTCGAGCTCGTTGCCAGCACCGGATCCGCTGAATATCTGGAGGGAAAATCGACAGACATTTGGGGTTATCGCGACGGCGCTGATCCCAAAGCTAAAGCTTCGGTGCCGGGACCGATGCTCCGCGCGAAGCTCGGAGACGAGATTATCGTCCACTTTCGCAACGAGTTGCCCGAAGAAACAACGATCCATTGGCACGGTGTGCGACTACCGGCCGCTGCCGACGGTACTTCGTCGAGCCAGGTTCCGGTGTTGCCGGGCGGGACGTACGAGTATCGTTTTACTGCGAAGGATGCGAGCTCGTTTTGGTATCACCCGCACATTCGAGCTTACGATCAAATCGAACGAGGCCTGTATGCGCCGTTCGTCGTCACCGGTGGGGCCGAGCCCGCTGTAGCTGCTGAGCGTTATCTCGTGCTCGATGATGTGAAGCTGAATGCCGATGGTTCCTTGAATCGCGACACGACCGAGTTGGATCGCATGCTGGGTCGCCAAGGCAATGTTCTTCTCGTGAATGGGCAACAATCCCCGGTTGAGCTCAGGGTCGCCGCCGGTTCTCGCGAGCGTTGGCGTTTGGTCAACGCCGCCAATGGTCGCTACTTTAACTTGCGAGTGCCCGGAGCAGGGTTGCTCGTTATCGGCTCGGATGGTGGTATTTTGCCTAAGCCGTATGCTGTCGACACGCTCCTCATCACTCCAGGCGAGCGTTACGACGTGCTGGTGACGTTCAAGGGTGAGCCAGGACAACGCGCTTCACTAGAAACCATCTACTACGATCGGGGGCACGATATCCCCGACCCGGGGCCACAAACCTTGCTCGAGCTTGCCTATGGTCCGAGCATCGGCACGCCGGCGCCATTGCCTGATACCTGGCGCGATCTGCCGAGGCTTGCGGTTACCGACAGCACATCGGTTCGCAATTTCGTTCTCGACGAGCTGGAGCAGCCGGGGCTGCCGGTGATCTTCACTATTAACGGCGAAAGATGGCCTGATAACAAACCCGTGATGGTGCAAGAAGGTGCCGTTGAAATTTGGGAAGTACAAAACAAAGCACCCATGGATCATCCGTTTCACCTTCACGGGATGTTCTTCGAAGTCGTGCCCCAAAATGGCGTGCCACCGATACCGGACGGTTGGAAAGACACCGTCAACATTCCGCAAAATTCGACGCTTCGCTTCGCCGTGAAGTACGACACGCCGGGAATGTGGATGTTCCACTGTCACATTCTTGAGCACGCGGAGCTTGGCATGATGGGCGACCTCATGGTGATGCCGTGACACGCACAGCTCCCATCGACGTGCTCGATTACCTGGACTACCGGGCATTCCTGAGGGATGTGTACGTCGACCGAAAGAAGACTCGTGGATTTTCGTTTCGAGCTTTTTCCAAGCGCGCCGGCCTGCGGTCACCGAACTATTTCAAGTTGGTAATGGACGGCGTTCGAAACTTGACCGATGGCATGGCCGTACGCTTTGCCGCCGCCTTGGGTTTGAAGGATGAGGCAGCCGAATATTTCACTGAGCTCGTGCGCTTCAATCAGGCCACCACCATGGCTCAGCGCAACCTCTGCTACAGTCGCCTCACCGGATTTCGTGGCTATCGAAAAGCTCAACCTCTTGAACTGGCGCATGCCGCCTACCACTCTCAATGGTATTTGCCAGCAATTCGCGAGTTGGTCACCCATCATGCGTTCAAAGAAGATCCGCAGTGGATCGCGTCGATCATGATGCCACCCATCAAAGAAAAAGAAGCAGCTTTAGGCATAGCGGTGTTGCTGGAGCTTGGACTGCTAAAACGGGGAGCAAAAGGCAAGCTCGAGCAGTCTGACGCGCGCGTCTCAACAGGTCCCGAAACCCGAGGCCTCCACATCACGAATTATCATCGCATGATGATGCACAAGGCAGCAGAATCCATCGATCTGGTACGTGCGGGCGATCGTGATATTTCTTCGCTCACGCTTTGCCTGGGCGGAGATGGCCTACGGCGGCTCAAGGATCGAGTGGTGCGGTTCCGCAAGGAGCTGGTGGAGCTTTCCATCTTAGAAGATGCGCCCGAGCAGGTGATTCAGCTCAACTTTCAGCTGTTCCCTTTGACGCGAGTCGAGGAACCACGATGACCCCCATCAAGACGCTCTTGGCAGGAATTCTTCTACTCAGTATCTCGGGTTGTTCGAGCACAGAAACGGGCAATCCCGAGGTCACCGGGCAGTTTCATTTCGCTCTGATAACGGGCGACCCCGGAGTTGCGAGCTTGGGAGGCATGTCTCCCATCGTCGTAGAACACGCATGGCTCTCATTCGGAGATCTGACGTTGACCGGGTGCGATGTGCCCCATCCTAGTGAAATAGTGCCCGCTCCCCCGGTGCTTGACCTCGCTATTCCGAATCCAGTCGTTGAGCTGAAAGCCCAATTGTCTCGGATCTGTGCGGTCGACACCGCGCTCAATCCAGCACTGGTTCTTCCCGCGGGTGCGCCTAGCTCGCTGAATGCGAGCACACTGGTCCTTTCGGGCCGACGTGCCGATGGCATCGCCTTTGAGCTCCAGTCTACGGAACCGCTCAAAGTGAGTTTGATCTCAGTCGCAGGTTTTGACCCGCAGAAACACTCGATCATCTTGAGCTTTGACGTGTCCACCTGGTTCCAGGGCTTGGATCTTGGCACCGCGGCACTCACATCAGGGCAAGTCTCCATCAGCCATGCAGATAACCTGGGGTTACTACGTGCGTTTGAGGCCAACATGCCGCTTGGCGCCAAGATCACCTTGGACGAGAACAACAACGGAATCGTGGAGCCGGGCGAATCCGTCCTTGCAACGCCCCATTGATCAGGGAGCCTCAATAGGCAGGCATCTGACGGGACCAGCTAATAATATCCGCAAATACAGCCATTGTTGCCCAGCGATTTCCCGAAAAACCCGAACCCGCCGAGAATACCACCAACAGTTGACGTTCAGCCTTTACCCTAGAGGCATGAAGGCGACTCCTCGATCCGACTTTTCGACAGCGCGCACCCATTTTGCGACAACGAGTCATGAGCAGTGGCTTTTGGGAGCTTTGAGGTTTCGCGGAGTGTCTAGTGACACTGAAAGAGGAGGTATGCTGCGGTGATGAAGATCGGAATTGCCCTGTATAGCTTCAGTGGCTTCGCTGAATCGGCATTGCGCGGGATTGCCGCGTACGCCCGGCCCACGAAGCCTTGGACGTTCGACCACGGCAATCAGACGCTGAGCGGTGTGAATCGCTTGTTGTCCCGCAACCCAGACGGGATCTTGATCAGCGCCAACGATCCGGAGGTCTGTGCGCGATTGGACGAAACACAGATCCCAATCGTGAATATGCATTACTCGGACGCGCTTCCGCGCGCAGGGCGAGTTAGCAATGATGATGTGGCGATCGGTGTGCTTGCCGCCAAGCATTTCCTAAGTCGTGGGCATAAGCGCTTTGCATACTACGCTGAAACGGGCGAGCACATCGATGAGCGCCTACGCGGGTTTCGCGAGGAATTGGCCCGAGCCGGCCACCCTTGTGAGGTCTTCTACGGGGGACTCTACCCCGAAGGAGATGAGTATGAAGCGCACTACGAGAGGCCCTTGAAGGACTGGCTATTGAATCTCCAGAAGCCCGTCGGTATATTTTGTGCTCACGATCACTTTGCGTGGAGGGTCGCGGAAAGCTGCCAGGGCAGTGCCATTTCAGTTCCAGGCGAAGTTGCTGTTCTTGGCGTCGATAACGATACGGCGATCTGCGCGCTGGCGGATCCGCCGCTCAGTAGTGTGCAAACCGGTTCTCTTCGAATAGGCTATGAAGCCGCTAGGCTCTTGGACCAGCTGATGGCAGGCGAGCGTCCGGCAACCACCAATATTCTTGTTCCACCTGTTCGTGTGATCACGCGCCGTTCAAGCGATGCGATGGCGGCTGGAGACGCAGTCGTCGCTACAGCTCTCACGCACATGAAGGCGCACCTGCACGACACGGAAGGTATCGATCAGCTCAGTATCAAGCTCCATTGCTCCCGCCGCACGCTGGAGCGTCGCTTTCATGAGTGCATCGGAACCACCCCCGCGCAAGCGTGGTCCCAATTTCGATTGGAAGAGGCGCAACGCCTATTGACGGAGACGGACCTGAAGCTTCGCCTTGTGGCGGAATTGAGCGGCTTTGGTGAGGGCAAGAATCTATCCGAGGCATTCAAGCGACTGACCGGGCAGACACCGGGTCAGTTTCGTCGCCAAGCGCGTCCAGAAATCGCTGAAGATGCACCAGGGGTCGAGTTGCGAGAGGCGTGAACGCGGCGCCCGATGCTTGCAGCGAAGATGTGGAGCCCGTGGCGGATGCGGGGTCTGATATTGCTACGCGCGCCGGCGATCCCCTCCTGTTGAATGGGTCGCCTTCGTTCGATCCGGATGGCGGCAAGCCGGGGCCACTTCGTTTTGCCTGGATGCAAGTGGAAGGGCCCGAGGTGGTCCTTCGTTCGCCCTCCTCTCCGCGGCCGTCGTTCGTGCCGACCCTGCCGGGCACTTACAGGTTTTCACTCACCGTGAGCGACGGTCTTCACCAGAGCGTGCCGGACACGGTGGCTATCGATATTCGGCCTGCACCTGCCGAAGCCAAGGAGCCCACGCTCACGGTCTTTCAAGGGGACATCGCGTGTTCCGCAGCGAATGGCCGGAGTTCGTCCAATCGTGGTAGTGCGTGGCTTTGGGGCGCTCTCGCGTCCGCTTTCGGGCTCATCGTCCGGCGGGTTTCTCGGCGTGATGAGAGAGGTTGAGAGCGTGAACGCTCAGGGAGTTCCCCGGGGGTGCGCTTGGCTGTTTCGAACACTGCAAGGAGCAAAAGATGGAGATGAGTGCTTTCGTTTACTCGGGAGAGTATTCCACTTCCTGTAGCTGTTCGCCGCAACATTCCGCCCGTGCACCCACAGATGGAAGCGCCGCAGCCAACGTGGCCATGGTGATGATGATGCGGGCCCAGGCGCAGCAAACACAACAGGCATCAATGCACTAAACGTTAAAGCTAGTAGAGACGAACGCGTGAGGTTCCTTCCTAGCAGACTCCGCGACGCAGAATGCATTCACGCGTTTTTCGCGCTGCCTGTCAGGGCCAAGGAATCTCTGTAGTGTTGAGGTGCTACCCCGGTGCAGCGCTTGAACGTGCGGCTGAACGTGAAAGCATCTGGGATCCCACGTTGGCCGAAATATCCCTCTAGCAGCACACGCTCGGCGACGCTGACGGCGCGATCTCGATCTCCGGGGCCCCCACGTGCGAGCAGCAGGCGAAGCTCTTGAAATCGAGCTGCCATTGCGGCCGAATCCTGTACTTGCCGCACCGTTCCGTCCGTCCACAACCAGCCTTGTTTGAGCCAACGTCGCAACCCAGTACCGTGCACGACCAGATAGTACTCCTCCCAGGTGCTGCCGTGCTGCGAGCCATAGTGAAAGACGGGGCCACGGTGCACGCAGAATAGCGTACCCGGTAAGATGGCGTGTTCCGGTCCCTTGGACATGCGGTATTGCCCTGCACCACGCACAACAAACCCGACAGTAAACCCGCTGAATCGATGATGCACCCAGTTCTCTTTGAATGGAAGGTGACCTGTAGTGAGCACGCGCACGTCGGTACGCGCGTCGTTTGAGAGCAATGGCTCCACGGCGATGTCCGGGCGTCGACGTATCATTTCTGCCATGCACGATAGCATTCGAGCCATAGATTTCCAGTTAGAGCGTGTATATTAACAAATATCACAATGTCAGAAATGAGCACTATTGCTATGCAAGGCCGATTTCAGGCCGAAGGCGAAGCCTGCGAGGTCACCCCAGAGGACGTCGCGGAATACAGGCAGCGGGACTACTGGATCAGCCCCAAGCTCTTCAGCGATGAGGTCATCCGACGTCTGCGTGCGGCGCATGAGCGCCTCTGGCGAGGCGATCACGATGGTGCGAGGCCATCGCAATATGGAGTCACGAAAGTTAACTTTGAGGGGGCGGCCCTTCGGCAACAGTGCAATGGGTTTTGGCTCAACGACGAGATCCGTCAGGTCGTTGCTGGTCCCGTGCTCGGTGCCATCGGTGCCCAACTGATGGGGGTACGGAGTGTCCGGCTTTGGCACGATCAGGTGATTCATAAGCCAAGCGTTGATCCGAGCGTCGGAGATTATCCTGCGGCGGGCATGTGTACCGCTTGGCTGGCACTCCAAGACACTGATCTTTCAAACGGTGGAATGCGAACCATCGTCGGTTCACACAAGTGGGGTTTGATCCCTGAAAGCGACAGCTTCCATGAGCCAGATCTTGAAAGGCTCCGAGCTCGCTATTCGGCATACGGCGAATGACTCGATGAGCCATGCATCCTTCGCGCGGGCCAGGCCAGCTTCCACCATGCGCTCACCTTGCATGGCTCTGGGCCTAACTTCTCCGGCGCGCCGAGGCTCTCCGTCGTGTCGCACATGATGCCAGGAGACACCTGCTACAGCGGCGCAGCTCAGTGGCATCCGAATGTCGTATTTCTAGGGCCTTCGCCCAAGAAAGGGCAGTCATTCGCCGGGTCGTATTGGCCAGAGATGTTTGGCTGACACTCGCCCTCTACGTAATCGGTGTTACTCCTCAGCGAACAAACGAGCCAGCGCCACTCGGACAGCCTCGCGCAGCTTCGCATTGTCCTTGAGCAGAGTTGGTTTATCTACCAAGTTGTTGCCAGCCCGAGTGGCCGCGACCTCGATGCCGCCCGCGCTATCGTACAACACCTTGCCCTGGCGGCCCGTGATCCGCACATGCAACGAAAGGGCTGGTAGCGTACCTGAATAAGTCCCGGACCAAAAACGCTCACCGAAGGAAGCGACGTCTTCCTCGACGCCATGCCATCGAACGACATCTTTTTCCATCGGAGCATGAACCAAGAGCACCTCCGTTTCGAGCAGAGCATCGACATTCAACTCCGAGATAACTTGCTGGTGACACTGCCAACGCAGCTTAGCTTCCTTGGATTCATCGAAGCTTCCGTCATCGGCTCTGTAGAGGCCTCCCATGCTTGCAATGCCAGATTTCCAGCAGGCTTGCCACGGGGCACCAGACATTAGCCTGAGCCCGCGTTTCGCCAGTACGGCCGCCGCATAAGAACCCACCTTGTCCACGAATTCATGAGATCCCGGCGAGTCGCTACCTAGAACGGGAGCATACGCCACCGTTCGTACTTGGCTGAAGAAAGTCTCGCGTGAGACTGAACGCGATGGATATTGGAGCGTCGCAGGTGTGCACGCTGCGGCTGATAGAAGAAGCACAAACAGGGGAAGGACAAGCTTCATGAATGCTCGGGACTAGCGGGGCTCACGCCGCCGCGCAAGATGGCAACGGTGCACTCTTGCCTCTAGCATTGGGCTATACCCATCAGGAACCGTGAGGAGCCCTCGCCGAGCGAGCCGACTTCGGGCCATACTGAAGACCCCTGCGGGCGTGGCTCCGCTCCGTTTAACCTATGAAGCTCAACGACACCGAATCCGAAGGCCCCTTTCTGGCCATCAACGGTCCCTATTGCCCCTGGATTCATCTCGCCGATAACTACGTGCGGGGCAGCTGGCGCTTGGAGCAACGGATCCTGCCGTATTACCTATTGGTGATGAGTTACGATGGCAGCGAAGAAGTCGTGATTGGGAAAAAGCGGTGGGCGATCGCGAAAAACGAGGGCTATCTCATCCAGCCGGGTGTCTTGGTAGATAGCATCGGATCCGCCAAGGGTAGCCGACCTTGCTGGGTGCACTTCGATGTGAGCTACAGCGCACGCAGAATTGAGCAACGAGACATCTATCCTTTCGACACCAAGCTCGAAGGGCGCGCCCACTTGCTGCAGCCGAGCAGCCAAGCGGTTTGGGGGATTGACCTTCCGTTGAAGATCCCGAAGGCGTTGCAGGCCATGTTCGCCCGACGCCTCGATCCCTTGGTCAACCTTTGGCGGGGCCAGGAACCCCACGACCAGTTTCAGGCTAACAGCGAGCTTGCCAGCTTGCTCGCTATCTGGGTGCGAAACCAGACCCTTGAGTCCAACCTCAGCCCGGAATCGAAGCCTCATTTGGCCCCGGAGACTCGCATTCGTCGCGCCGAAGATATTGCGCACACCAGGCTGAGTCACGGATTTTCAGTCGATGAATTTGCCGCGGCCGCTGGTTTACAGCGAGCACAGTTTACGCGAGTGTACCAGAAGCTACGCGGAAAGAGCCCGGGGCAAGCACTGAGAGATATGCGTTTGAGCGAAGCGGAACGGCTGCTGGGCAATACGAACCTCAGCGTTTTCGAGATCGCCAAGCTCGTGGGCTACCCATCCACCACGGTCTTTGGACGCTTCTTTGCGAGCCGTCACGGTGTGAGTCCGTCGAAGTGGCGCCAGCGGTAAGAACCCTAAGTTCGGGTTGATGCCCACGCGGCTGCCGCGAAGGGCGGAAGCTGCCCTTTTCGTTCCTGGGAAGATAGTAAGCATGCTTACTATCTTGTGTTCGACGTTGAGATACAGGTCAAGGACAAGTTTGGGAGCACTTCGGGATGCGACCTCTCTTGCGCGGGCGAGGCAGCGTTAATAGGACGCTCAGGAATGTTGCCTTGACCACGCTGTTGTTTGTGGCGAGCGAATTGGCCTTGGCGTGTGGGGGAACCCAGGTCGCCGACAAGCCGGATACTGGCGCCAATTCGAGCGCAACGGGCGGGGCGGGGCGGGTGAAAGTCACCCGGGTGCCCAACAACAGGGCACGATTGATTGTATTCCAGCTGTGGCCGCCGCAACTGTGCCCACGATGGGTCACATCTTACATGTCGCGATGAATGGGCACGGCGGTTCCGGATCCGGCACTGTTTACGGACAGTAGCCGAATTGATGGCCCCAATCCGTTGCTGGTTAGGCAATCTGGCTACCCAGTGGGCTACACGCTCGGTCAGGTCTATGTGGATGGGGAGCGCATGGTGCAAGTGCAGGCGGGCCCGGACATCTTGATGCGGCCCGGAAGCTGGCACTACGACCCCACGAAGAAATCCATTTCCGTCCACTTTCCTGATGGCAAAGCCCCCCCACCTCCCTCGTGGAGCTCACCACGCAACGCCGGGTTGTCGCCCCGCACTTGCGCGGGCTCGGCTACATCACGCTCGGTGGCTTCACGATTGAGCACTGCGCCAACCAATATCCGGGCGGATTTTACAACTCAAATGCCTTTGCTGAGCAACAAGCTGGCATGGTGGGCACGCGGAGTGGCAACCACTGGATCATCGAAAATAACATCATCCGAAGTGCTCAGTCATTGGGCATCGATTCTGGGAGCGAAAGCGAAGTCAGGGGCAAGATGGATATCGAGGGGGTGGATCAGACCGACTTCCGCACGACCGACGGCCATATTATTCGCGGCAACTTTATCGGGGATAATGGCACGAATGGGATGATGCAATTTCGCGGCGTGGGCATCACGATCACCAATAACGTCTTTGCTCGGAATAACTGGCTCGATCCTCCAGGTGGGGCTGAGATGGCCGCGATCAAGGTGCACATGTCGACGGGTCTTCAGATTTCGGGCAACTTGTTTGTCGACAACAACGCGACGGGTGCCTACCTGGACTCAAATAACCGCGGCGCGCGCATTTGGGCAAACACCTTCGTAGGTAACAGGCAGGGTGTGTTCGTTGAGCTTGGGCCGTCGGTGCCCACCCTGGTCGACGACAATGTGCTCGTGGGCAATATCGCCAACGGCATCTATGTACACGATGGCGCGACCTCACATCTGGTGCACAACCTGATCACGCAAACCGTGGGTAGCGATCAGTACGGTGCCAGCGCCGAAGGCTACTTGTTGCGCAAGGTAAGCGATCGCATGAAGAGCACGCCTATCCCTCCAGCGTCGGCGCGCAGGTCGTCCCCGGCGTGATCAGCGATTTCTTTGGGGCCATGATCCCGCAAGATGGCAAAGCCAAGCCGGGGCCGTTTCAAAACGTCGTCCAGGGCGCGAATGAGTTCACCCTGATGAAGTGTATGAATTAAGCAAAAAGCTCGGGCATTCGCCCTGAAATCTCGCCCAACGTATCGGTTTGCAAGCCGACGGCCTGCATGGCACTGATCGTCACGTTGAGCGGGTGTTTCTTGTTGGCTGGCACGTGGTGGCCGCGTTTGAGTCCACCAGCACCGCCGGCCATCAGCATCCACATGTTGTCACCTGTGTGCGGATCGCCGTCGGCGTCACCGCCCTCAAACACCATGACCATGGCGGTGTTGTCTAGGACCGTGCCCGTGCCTTCGGGCGTATTTTTGAGGAGCGTCACGAGCTCGGCAAACACTTCCACGTGCCAGCCCGTCGCATCGGCGGTCTGTTCGGGACTGCCACCGCCGTGGCCGAGCTCGTGCACATCCACCACTTTCTCCATCTTGAGTAGGGGTTGCGCGTCCATGCAGCACTGCGCATAGGTCATGAGGAGCGTGGAGGTGCGAGTGAGGTCGCAGGTAAACGCCATGTGGATCAAGGAATTGAGCAGCTTGGCTCGTTCGCGCTCGTTCGAGTAGCCCACGACGCGATCGCCGTAGTAGGCCTCGGCCGTGCTGGGATCCGCGCCCGGACGAGGGAGCGCACTACAGCTCAAGGTGGCACCCTGGAATGTACTGGAAATTCGCAGCTCCAGTGCGCGGATTTCGTCGTAATGGCGCTGCATCCGTTTGCGATCCGCATCTCCCAAACGATTGAGCAACACCAGGCTGCGCTGGGAAACTTTGTCGAGCACGCTTTGGTCTCGCAAGAGGCGAGCTTGTTCAGCCGGGTCCTGCATCATGCCTGGCATCGCCGTCGGCGGCGTGAAGCCCGTGAAGAGGCTGTCATATGCCAGCATCGGGCTTGGCTGGGGTGGGTTCGGCTGCAGGCTGCCCTGGGCCGTCTTTCGCATCGACATGGTGCCGGCTTTGGCATTCTCGCGATAATTGCGCAGCTGGACGCGATACTCGAGGGAGCGAAAGCGAGAATCAGTGGCTGTTACGTCGGCAACCACCTGATCGGAGGTGACACCCTTCGGCGTTGGGTTGCCATCATTCGGATCGGAAATTCCAGAAAGCAGCGGGCTATTCGTGCAATTGTGGAAAGAACCCGAGCCTCCACCGTAGCTACCCGCGCCATCGGGCGGGAGTCGCAGATCGGTGATGAGTGTGACGTCGTCCTTCGCGGCGCCAAGCGGCATGAGAGTGCGCTTGAGATCGTAGTTAGGGCCAATCACCGTGGGTATCGAAAATTCGCCTCGGGCACAGGTCACGCCGCCCCAACCCACAAAGAAACGTTTTGGAACCACGGCCGCTTGTGCGCCGACGCCCTTGCCGACCATCGCCTCAAGCCAAGGTAAGGAAACCACTGCGCCCGCAGAACCGAGCAGCACCGAACGACGAGAAAGCGCATTGGTCTTCATGGCATCACCTGCATGGTGTAGGGTTCAATTTTTCTGTAGCGGAACGAGCCGCTGCCGAGCCATGCAAGAAGCCCGTCGCGCAGCGAGAATTGCGTGCCGTCGAGGTTCTTTCGGAGCGCTGCAATGGCAGGAGCATCTTCGGCGCTCTTTGGGCGCTGCACGGCGAACTCCACGATGCGGTCAGTGAGGCACTGCCCCAGCTGGTCAGATTTCACGAGCAGCTGCCCCAACTCGGCAGGCCCCTTGAACGCACCCAGGCTCGGGATTTGTCCGGTGCCGGCGATCGCACATTCGGGCTTGCCCGGGTCGGTGGTGCGGAAACGGCCTTCGGTATCGTAATTCTCAAGGCCAAAACCAATCGGATCCATTTGGCCATGGCAGCCGGCACAGGTGCCGGAAGCGTGGGCAGCGTAACGGTCTGATTTGCAGGTGGTGCCGCCCATGCCGACGGCGGGCACGTTCGCGTTCACGCCTGGCGGAGGTGGAGCGATCGGAGTGCACAAGAGACGCTCTAGGATGAATTTTCCGCGCAGCGTCGGACTGCTGTCCCCGTTTTTGGCGCCGTTCGAGAGCAGAGCACCTTGGGAGAGAATGCCGGCTCGCGTAGCGTCGGGATAGGTGATCCATGAAAAACCTGGAGTGGCGAGCGTGGGCAGGCCATAGATGGGCGCCAGTTGCTGATCCGCGTAGGTTTCCGGGGAGGTGAACAAATCGAACCAGGGCGCGCCTTTTTCGAACACGACGCGCGTCAGCAAGGCATCTGTTTCGGTGCGGTACGCTGCGTTCAACGCCGGAAGATGGGGCAGCTCTTCGTAGCCGAGCCAGAGCGAGTGGAAGCGGTTAATGCGGGCTATCCCGCGTGGATCGGCAAGCAAACGGGTGGCTTCGGTGCGAAAACCAGCGGCCGTGCCGAGCATGCCCTTCTCGACGTTGGCGAGCAGGGTGTCATCCGGCGTTTCGCCCCAGAGCAGATAGGAAAGGCGGGCTCCGAGCTCCCAATCCGTGAGCGATACCGCGTCGGGCATGCCCGCTACTGGGCTGCCGATCTCAGTTCGATACACGAATTCAAGATCTTGCAACATGGCTTGGATCACCAGGCCTATGCCAACGTAAAAATCGTTAGCCTGCTGAGCTGTGGGAAGAAAGCTCACGAAGTCCGTGACTTCAGCAGCAGAGAGCGGCCGATGCAGTGCCCGCCGCCCGAACTTTTCCACAAAGCTCCGAAAACATGCTTCATCGGCGGGGCCCGTGGGCATGCAACCGACGAGTGCAAGCCTCTGTGCGGGTGTGGCCAGCGCCTTATCAGCCGCCTGCCCAGCCACGAGGCCAAGGCCCTGAATCAAGGCGCTCGAAGGCGCTTGAAACGAAGGCTCATTGTCGAAGGGCACGAACGCATCCCGCGGCAGAGCTTCAACTTCCACCGTCATCTCGACGCCCAAGAGCGACTTAACGCTCGCCACATATTCCGCACGGGATTGGCGAGCAATGCTAGTGGGGCCAAGCGGGACTACACCCATCGGTAGAGGAATTGCGGGCTGGCCAGTGCCTGGAGTGGGGGGGGCCGTGCCCGGCGTTGTGGGAGATACGCCCGGCGTGGTCGGAACGCCTGGCATACCGTTCCTGTTTTTCGCGTTGTCTTCGGTGCTGGCGCATCCAGCGATGAATAGACTCGCAGTGATCAAAAGGCAGCCCATCGAACAGCCGAAACGTTGGTGAGATGGACCGCGGGCACGCCATTCTGAGCGTGCGGCAAATATTCGAAATGGCATGACACTTCTCCCGTGCGCAGGGCCTATGTTCCCTTAACGTACGTCTGAGTGCGTATTCTGACAACTCGTATTTTCTGCCACGGGATTCAGATATTGCGTCACCGATCCATGAATGAGCGCGGTGATGATGAGCACGATTGGTTCAATGTAGCACAATTATGTCAAAGTCAGCGTCTGAGTTGGGATTGTCTGCGGAGTCGCAGCTTGAGCTGGAATAGTGTCATTTAAGCACTTTTGAGTCACCTGCGAATGCCACGCAATTGGCGTCGTCAGCGTGGGTCAATTGCGTGCAAGTGTAGGCTAACCACATGGGTGTCTGTTAAATTGGCGTGAATGGCGACGTCGCAAGAACTTCGCACACGCACAGCTCAACGCTCGTGTCGCGAGTCATGAAGTGGTAGGCTCCAGTGTGTCCAATTCCAGTACTTGCTTCGCAAGCGCTCAAGTTATTGAGCGTTTTGCGGGTTACGGCTGTAGTCTTTAATGACTCGGAGGCAGATTCCTGCTGGGTCTGTGTCGTCTCAATCGAAGAAAGGCGGATTTTTTTCGAGGTCATTTGTGTTCGTTTTTCGCCGCATTGACGTGCTAAGCTGCACGGTATTCGGGACGTTCGGAGTTGTTGTGCATGCAAACCTCACCGTTTTTGACGTTTTACGCAGTTAGCGAACACAGAAATGCCCCGAGGCAGTGCCATGGTTGAGCCGCTTGCTTCCCTCAAGGCCTTTCCGCTGGATACCTTTCCAGTCGTCGATCACGTGCCGATGGCGGTACACGGCCACGGGAACTATTGGGAGCTCGTGGTGGTCACCGGCGGGTTCGGTAGGCATCTCTTGGAGCACGATTCGTTCGAGATCTCTGCGGGAGATGTGTTTGTGATCCCCGCAGGCACGTTGCACGGTTATGCGGAGTGCAGAGAGCTCGGGCTGATCAATGTGCTGTTTGACCCGCGCCGCCTGTGGCTGCCAGAACAACACCTGCGCCAGATACCCGGGTATTCGGCGTTCTTCATGTTTGAGCCCGAGCTCCGGGTTCGCCACGGGTTTCAAAGCCGGCTTCAGCTTGATGGAGAGAGGCTAGCCAAGCTGAGCGCATCGCTTCAGCGGCTTCAGGCAGAGATTCGGTCAAAGGCGTCCGGTTTCGAAGTCGCGAGCACGGCTATTTTTTGCGAAACTTTGGTGGAGCTGGCACGGCTCTATACCGGTATGCCTGCGGTGACGTCGCAAGCGTTGGTGCGCCTGGCTGGAGTCCTCGAGTGGTTGGAGGCCCATTTTGCCGGAGTGATCAACGTCGAGGCGTTGGCCGAGCAAGCGAACATGTCCCGAAAGACACTCGAACGCTGTTTTCGAGAGTGTTTTGACATGGCTCCGATGCAGTACGTGAATACGCTGAGGATCCGCAAAGCGGAGCAATTTTTGCGTGATACGGATCTTAAGATCTCAGAAATCGCCCCCCGAGTCGGCGTCGAAGGCGCTAACTATTTCGCGCGGCTCTTCCGCAAGCACACGGGCGTCGAGCCACGCACGTATCGGGCGCAATATCATGCGTCGACAGCCGCTTAAGCAGTGAATGGTTCCGGCCCCGAGCCACATTCTGGGCCGTGAGCTTACCGCACCACTTCTACCCGCGCACGATAACGACCAGGCAGAGTTCTTGCCCAATCAGGTTAACCTTCGCCACGTGAGTTCGAGTGTTGGCTCCCAAATGGACCCCATCAATGAACAGGGGGAGGCCTAACAGGAGCGAGGGATCGTGCTGGATCATCACGGTCTTCAGCCCTCCGGCCACGATGTTGGCGATCTCGCGCATAGCGTCCGCCACTTCGTCTGGTTCGAGAGCTGCCTCAGCCCCGAGGAAGCGCTGGGCGAGAGCCTGCTGAGATTCGGGAGTACATACTACACCGAGCTCCACCGATTGCTCGGTGCCCACTACGGAAATGTAAGCTCCACCCGTGTATGAGGGAAGCTGAAGCGAAATGCCAAGCACTTCCAGATTATCGGCTTCGAACATTGAGGCGCAATCGCTCAGGGTTGCGATTGATGCTTCCAACCAGATTTCCGCGCTAGCAGCCATAGAGCCTTAGAGAATCACGCTTTCCGTCGGGCGCCTAGTGCGCCCAAGACTATCTTAGTTTGGGCTACTGACGGAGCAGACTCAAGACGGATTGTGGGAGCTGATTGGCCTGCCCAAGAACTGCGATGCCGGCTTGGGTCAGCACCTGATTACGGCTCAGCAGGGCTGTTTCAGAGGCCACATCTACGTCTCGGATGCGAGAATTGGCGGCTGCGGTGTTCACGCGCATGGTGGCGACGGTTGCGGCGGATACTTCTAAGCGATTCATCACGGCACCGAAGCGAGCGCGAGCGGTCGAAACGTCATCCAGGGCGGTATCGAGTGCGTTGATAGACGCCCACGAGTTCGTCTCATCCACACCGGTCACCGAGATACCGGCGGTGATGCCGGTGAGATCAACCGAGCCGAACGTCACCGAAACCTGGTCACTCGACGTGGTGCCGATGCCAACTTGGAAGTCGATCACGGTCGCAGCTGTATTGAGTAGGGATTGGCCGTTGAACTGAGCAGCCGTTTGGATGCGGGTGATTTCCGCCTGCAACTCACCGAACTCCGTCTGGAGAAACCCGCGATCCTGGGCGCTCATCGAACCGTTCGCGGACTGCACCGACAGCTCTCGCATACGACCGATGATTCCGTGAATCTCACCGAGCGCACCTTCAGCCGTCTGCGCCATTGAAATGCCGTCCATCGCGTTGCGTTCTGCAACCGAATAGGAACGAATATCTGCCTTCATGGCCTCGCTGATCGCCAACCCAGCAGCATCGTCCGCCGCGGAGTTGATCCGATAGCCACTCGAGAGCTTTCTAAAGCTGCTATCGAGCTGCGATTGGTTGATGTTGAGGTTCTTCTGCGCCGATAGAGCAGCAAAATTCGTTTGAACGAACATGGGCATGGGGAGGGGTCCTTTTTTTGATTGGAATTAGGCTTGAGTCAAAGGTAGTGAGCTGAGAGTTGCGCGATGATGGGTGGAATGTATGTCACAGCTGTGGCGCCGACTCGTCAGTGACTTGACGTTGTGTGGTGAGTTTTGTGTGGCATCGGCACCGGCATCGCTGCGATGAAGCGCCGCGTAGGCAGAAGTGAATGCGATGGTTGCGGAATGAAGAGTCACGACGAGCAGGGCTTGTGCAAGCCCGGTGCCAACGCAAATTGCCAGCCTCGCGGGTGGGATCTGTGAGGATCCTCTTGCGATTTGCAGCTTGAATTCGCGACCATGCATCTCTCCGTGCACGTCATGACTTTGGCGGCCTAGTCAACGCGCCAGCGGCGCGAGTGAAGGCGTTCACAGGCCTACACGTTGACTCGCACCCCATAGGTGCGGCAACACGCGCAGGTTTGCCTCGGATCTTCTTTTCAGCTCAGGTGGCGGCGCAGGCCGACTTCAGCCCAGGAGCGGCTTCAGAGCAGTTTCAAAAGCCTCAACCGTGAAGGGCTTGGCGATGAGGAACTTCGCCCCCGTGTGCGCGGCCTGTGCCCGCATGTCGGCCGTTCCCTCGGAGGTCACAAATCCAAAGGGCACAGTGATGCCTTTGTCTCGTAAGGTTTCGAGGAGCTGAATGCCGTTCATGTTGGGCATGTTCCAATCGCACAGAATGAGGTCCGGCTTCTGCTCCTCGATGGCCTTCAATCCCTCAGCTCCATCACCCGCCTCGCGAACCGTATGATCGCCAAATCCAGCCTGTCGCAGCGTCTTTCGAACGATCATGCGCATGGCCTTGCTATCGTCAATTATTAGAATGTCCATAATGCAGCCCGGGCTGATGGTTCAGCCGTAAAAGTATTCAACGACCGAGATGGGGAGAGCTTTAGGTTGATCTCGCCGGGAATGATTGGATGGGAAACGCACCTTATCGCACCCCACGAACGCACTTAAAAGCCATCGGCTACCTTACCGGACGGCCGAATGCGGCCGTGATCATCGGGAAGGTACGCGTTCCGAGGCCGAGAAGTGTCTTACGATCTGTTGGGTCAGTCTAAAGTTAAGAGATTAATCTACAGAGGTGGCAAGTGGCAGCTTGAAATCTCCAGATTAGTCGGGAAATCTGGCATTTATCACCAGGAGCTCGACTATCTCAAGTCGCCTAAGCTGATCCTCGGGTACCTGGAAGACCATGTTTCGTCGGAGCTGGCGGCGGATGCGAAATCCCTCCTCGCGGCGCCACCCGAAAAGGAAGCAAGCTATGAGGCTGCCAGTGGCATCTGGGTTCAGCATGGGAATCTCACTGACGCACCGCCGAGGAGCGGCTCCAAAGGTGCCCAGGGCAAAGGCGCCCACGCCGGTCCACAGCTCCTGGAACTTCAGGCGGAGCTCGGACGCGTCAAAGCGGTGTGTGCAGAGCTTCGCCTTCACCTGAACCAATTGCAGGCCGAAGTGGCGCGCCTAAGAAACGGTGTGAAGCCTGTTACCGGTCACTTTGAGCAGGCAGTCCCTGGTCGGACGGAAGCAGGCCCCACTCTCCCCAAGCCCACGGGAGCTCCGCTTTCGGCACCCACACCATCAGTTGCCGAACCGAACAGAGCGCCTGCCAGCGTCGCGACTGAAGCCAGCGTCGCGACTGAAGC
>JBBSBI010000046.1:0-29420 GCA_038251425.1 Polyangiales bacterium | reverse complement strand
TTTTCGAAGGCACAGGAAAGAACATGAAAGAACTCGTGATTGCAGCTGTCACCGCTCCTGAGTTCCTAGCGCCGTGATGCCTAAGAGCAGCTCGCCCCGCATTATAGGTGAGCTGCTCAATCACGCCTTTGCACGCGCGCGCCGAGCTTGGACGCGCCAGGATCCTAGTCTGTACGGTGAGCTAGCCTCACACCAAGTCGATCTCGGAGCAGAGTACCTGAACCTAAACCTCGGCGGCACACCCGCGTTTCCCGTGGATCGCGCCGAAATCCTGGAACGTTTGTCGAAAATCATCGCAACGCTTCAGGCAGCAACGCCTACACCACTGGCATTTGACAGTGCCGATCTTGAGTTTCAGCGCTTGGCGCTCGCTCACTATGATCGAGCCCGTTCTCCGGCACCCATCGTGAATTCGCTCGCAGCGTCAAGAACTGACTTGGACGGCTGGTTCGAACTCATCGAACACTACCGTCCAAAGGTGATCATCATGCTGGCGGATCGCAGCGTTGATGCAACAGGCGCGGATCGTTATTCGACCCCAGCTGAAGCTCTAGAAACCTGCTGCCAACTCTTCCGCAGGCTCCGCCAGTTGGGGCTTGAAGCCGACGACATCTTCCTCGACCCCGGTCTCGGCGTTCACGGGCACGATCCCGATGGACTCATCCCACGCTGCCTGGAACTCTTAAACTTGATTCAACAAACGCCAGAGCTCACGGGCACGCACCGGAGCGTGGGTCTCAGCAACTTGGTCGCTTGCACACCCGTTGGCGAACGGGCCGCGATGAGCCGCGCCTTCATCGAACGCGCTGCCCCCTTGGGCCTCGATTGGATTTTGGCCAATCCTGAGCGGAATCATCGGCTTTGAACGGCTACGCTTACTGCCCAGAGACATTCCTCCCCGGTTCGCGGCGGCGACACAGTACAACTCGCTCCGCAACCTGTTCCGCGCTAGGATTGCAGCTGAACTCACACTGATCGCCTATGGTCACTCTGCCTCAACTCCAAACATCGTGCCCAACTCAGCTCAAGTGCGCGTGGAGTGAGCACGGCAGGAAACACTTTCCGCACCGAGGGCTGAAGAAGCTGCACACTCGGCATCAACCCGCCAAGTATTTGCCTGGGACCACGCCCGCTCAGATCCGCGCGATCGAGACAGCAACCGTATCCAGCTCTGCGCTTCCAGCCGTGGAGGCCTCCGCGAGGACTGAGTATGTTCGCCCGACTGATCAAGTCTTAGGCTGGGATGAGGGCGAGGAGGCAACCGTCTCTTTCGCCGAATGCAGCGGCGGGGCCGCCGCGGGTCGAACGTTTCACGGTCGGCCCATGGCCAGTTCGAACCACAAACTTAGGGGAACTCATGGCCGCGATGAATGAGTCACAGGGTAAAGTCAGCCTCGTCTCTATCAATCTGCAGGTGCTGAGTACCGGCCAGCGTGGGCGAGTTTTCACGCAAACTAGCGAGCTTACCGACATGGATATTGGAGCGTTGGCGTCAGAACTTGAGCGGCGCTTCGTGGAGGAGGACGATAAAGCAAGACTCGTGTTGCTACAGAAGGCCCTGGCGCTGCCCGAGGTCACGGTTCAAACCTACCCAGGCGAAACGAGTCCTGCTGAGTTGCACGCCTATGTACGTGCAGCAGGCGTGTCGGACACTCCGATCTTTGCCTGCGTGCTGGCAACCACGGCTGTTGTGGAACACCTCCTCGCGCAGCGACCTCACATAGTGTTCGAGACCGCAAGTTTTCAAGAAATCGGCGACCAGGCCTCGCCTTCAGCTATCGTCGCAGGCATTGGCGCCTGGGCGCGTAGAGTTTGGCCGCGGACCACGATGCCCAAGATCAAACTGAGCGAATGGCCAGAATTAGAATTGCAGATTCTGGTGCCTCAGACGAGAATCCAGCTGAGTTCGGCGCCCATGCGGGAAGCTCCACCCGCGCTGACCCTCAGTGATTACCCCGATGTTGAGGAGCTGCACGGACCGTGAAGCTGATCGCCCAGCGCGTTGTTCAGCCGGGAACGGTTCTTAACCGGGCATCCGGGATCAATGCCTTTTGCTACAAGCATGGTGATCTCTTCTGGCTCGACGCACCACCAAGCGACCTCGGGAGAGGAAAGCTCGTCAGCCAGATAGTTGAAGTGGCGCCGCCGGCTGGCAATCGTGTCCGCAGCAACTTGGAGGTCACAGCGCCGGACTCAACTCCGAGTCGGCAGCTTGTGAGCGTCGTTCAGTCTGGGGCTGACTTCTTGGCTGATGCGGGGCGCGCACCGCCGTGGCATTTCGGGCATGGTGAGGTCAGTTTTACCTTCGAGGTGGAGGCAGCCTTGGCCCAGCAGTGGCAAGTGGAGCTTCGGATGTTGCTCGGCTACGCGCTCGCGGTTCGAGAAGCTGATCCTGCTGCGGAAACTGGCTAACGCTCAGTTTTTTGAACACCCGCCAGCGCCTGCTCCAACCGCTCCCTCAATCGCGTCTGACGTTCGCCACCGCGCAATTCCGCCAAGGCGAGCTTCAGAGCCCGCGGATCGGCCACCACCACGCACAGCTTCTTGGCGCGCGTGACTGCCGTATACAGCAGATTGCGCGACAACAACAGAAAGTGCGACGTCATCAGCGGGATCACCACTGCCGGATATTCACTGCCTTGGCTTTTATGAATACTCGTCGCGTAAGCTAAGGTTAACGCTTCAATCTCCTGGCCTTCATAGCGTGCTTTGCGGCCCTCGAAATCCACCTCCAACCAGCCGCCTTCGGTATCCACTTGGAGCACTGAACCGAGATCTCCGTTGAAGACATCCTTCTGATAGTCGTTCCGGATCTGCATCACCTTGTCGCCCGGGCGGATCTGCTGGCCTCGCACAGAAAGTGCCGGCCCGGCTGGATTCAGTAATGATTGCAGCAGCTCGTTCAAGCGTGTCGTTCCCACGGGGCCTCGGTGCATCGGCGTCAGCACGCGAATGTCATTCTTCGCATTCAGTCCGAAGTGATTGGGGATGCGGCGAGTGACGAGCTCGGCAATCAACTGCGCAACCTGTTCGGGGTCGGTGCGCGAAATTACGAAAAAATCAGCTGTTTTTTCGTCTGCTGGCGCCGATTCGGGGGTCTCTCCGTGCAGAATTCGGTGAGCGTTTTGTACAATTCGACTCGTTTGAGCCTGACGAAAGATCTCCGTGAGCATGCTACGCGGCAAGCTTGAGGTGCCCAGAAGATCCCGCAAGACGGCACCTGGCCCGACCGATTGCAACTGATCCGCATCCCCGACGAGTACTAACCGTGCTCCGTTGCCAATCGCGGCAACCAGTGCGGCGGCTAGGAAAGTATCCAACATCGAAATCTCATCCACGATGATAGCGTCCGCTTCGATCGGATGGTCCGCATCGCGCTGAAAACGAGCGAGCCTTGGCTCAAATTCTAGCAAGCGATGCAGCGTGGTTGCGGTTTCTCCTGTCGCTTCCGCTAACCGTTTGGCGGCTCGCCCGGTAGGCGCTGCCAACTTCACTTTCAGCTTTCCCCGGGTGAACACCGCCAGCACCGCACGAATGATCGTGGTCTTTCCCACGCCTGGCCCGCCCGTGATAATGCAAACCTTATTCTCCGCCGCCAGCTTCACGGCACTCCGCTGCGACTCGGCCAGCGTGATCTTCTGAGAACGCTCGAAATCCTGAAGCAAGCCATCGACGGTGGCGAGTGTTGCAGTCTTGCTCGAGACCAGGCGCGCCACATGCTCGGCGATTGCCACTTCTGCCAGCTGCAGACGCACGGGGAACACAGCTGAGCCCTCCACTACCAGGCGATTCTCGGCCCAAAGCGCATCGATCGCGGCATCGGTGTGGCCCGCGTCAATCTCCAACATCGCCGCGGCCTTGTCCGCCAAAATTGCCCGCTCCACCAACGTGTGCCCATTTTCGATCAAGGCATCGAGCTCATGCAGCACGCCCGCCTGGGCACGCTCAGGATGATCCCGCACGATGCCGAGCGATTGCGCGATCTTGTCGGCTGTCTTGAAGCCTACGCCCCGCACTTGGAGCGCGAGGCGATAAGGAGAACCCTGAACAATGGCCGCTGACTTGTCGCCGTAGTGTTTCCAAATCCGCGTTGCCAAAGCGGAAGAGGCGCCATGCGATTGCAAGAGCAGCATCAGATTCGAAATCGCGCGCTGCGACGTCCAACTCTTCACGATGCTTTCAGCTCGGCGTGGACCCAGTCCCGAAACGTCCACCAACCGCTTCGGTTCAGTATCCAAAACTTTGAGCGTCTCCGTTCCAAACTTATCTACGATGCGCTTGGCGAGCCCGGGGCCGATCCCTGGAATCAAGCCAGAACCGAGATACTTCTCGATCCCCTTTTGGGTGTTCGGCGCAATGGCCACCAACGACTTCGCCTGAAACTGGCGTCCGTGACGCGCATCTTCGACAAAGCTTCCGGTAACCCGCACCTGCGTGCCCGCCCCGACGGCCTGAAATGTCCCCACCACCGAGACACTCCCGAGCGCCTTCTCAGCGCCCTCCAAAGAACCGATCCGAATCACCCGAAAGCTGGTCTCCTCGCTCTCGTAGGTCACTCGCTCGACTTCGCCGGTCAGGGTGATCGCCACGTCGCGCACTCTAGCGTGAGGACTTGGCGTTAGGCCATCTTGTCAAGCCTGCCCTAGGCCAGTACCTCTAAACAACAATGCGAGGACACTCACGAATTCATAGCCGCTGCGGGTGTGCACTGGCACCGCCAGCTTTTGCCTTGTCGGGAACACGCCGGAACTACGAACGCAGCCGCCCCTTCAATTTGACGCATTTGCGTTTGGTTCTGAGTCTCGATCTGAAGGCGCAGGAAGTCACCGGAGAGGCCACTTGGTCGTTTCAGAGAGTGTCGGAAAGCGCACCCGGTTTTTCGTTGGATGCGCTGGCATTCGTGATCTATCGCGTGGAGGTCTCAACGGGAGAAGACTGGCAGCCGCTCGATTTTGAGTATGACGGCTCCAGGCTAACACTGTCTCTGGGTGCCGACGTAACCGCCGGGCAAGTTCGAATCGCGTATCGAGCACGGCCGGAGCGGGGTTTGTATTTTCTGAAGCCTGATAAGTTTGTTAAGGACCGCCCGGTGCAGGTTTGGTCGCAGTGCCAAGACGAAGACGCGCGCTACTGGTTTCCTTGCCACGACAAGCCCCACGCCAAGATGACGTTTGAGCTGGAGGTTACCGTGCCCAACGGTATGTTGGCGCTCTCGAATGGTGAGCTCCGATCTGAGAGCACGCCCAAGGGCGGAGCGTGGTCTTTCCATTTTGAAATGAAGGACGCGCTGCCAAGCTATCTTGTAACGCTCGTTGTGGGGGATTTTAAGCGCATTTCGGACCGCGATGCGATCCTGGGCACACCCGACGCCGAACGCCGTATCCCCATCACGTATTGGGTTCCACCCGAAAAGGCACGCCACACGGAGCGCAGCTTCAGCGAAACGCCCCGCATGGTGGAGCTATTTTCTAAGCTCACCGGAGTGGATTTTGCATGGAGCCGTTACTCCCAGATAGTGGTGAGCGATTTTATTTTTGGGGGGATGGAGAACACGACTGCCACAACGATGTACGAGTACATCTTGTTGGATGAGAAGGCAGCCGTGGACAACACGTCCAACGATCTGATCGCCCACGAGCTTGCCCATCAATGGTTCGGGGATTTGCTAACCTGCAGAGATTGGTCGCACGCCTGGCTGAATGAAGGCTTCGCCACCTACTTTGAACATCTGGAGCGCGAAGATCGCCTCGGCAAAGACGAGTACGAGTACGGGGTTGCCGGGGACCTGCAAGCCTACCTCACCGAGGCCAACTCCCGTTACATCCGCCCGATCGTATGCCGTGAGTACGCTGAGCCTGTTGATCTCTTCGATCGCCATTTGTACGAAAAAGGCGGGTTAGTCCTGCACATGCTGCGCCAACGCTTGGGCGATGCACTCTTTTTTGGCGGCGTTCGACGCTACCTGGAAACCCATCGTGGCGGCATCGTAGAAACCTCCGATCTGATGCGTGCGTTGGAGGCTGTTTCCGGCGAATCGCTCGAGCAATTCTTCGATGAGTGGGTGTTTCGCGCCGGGCACCCGGTGCTCAAAGTGAACATCACTTATGAAGACAAGCTGTTAGCTGTCCAAGTGAAGCAGACGCAAACCACGGGGTTGTTTGCTCTCGAGGTGGAGATCTTGATCTGCACCCGCTCCGGGAAGCTGGAGCGACATCGACGGCGTATCGATTCTGCCCAAGATGCCCTCGCGGTCCCCTGCGATGAAAAGCCGCAGTGGGTGGCTTTCGATCCCGATTTCAAGATTGCTGCGCCAGTTACGTTGGCGTGCCCTTCCGATATGTTGCGCCAGCAGTTGACGCACGCACCAAGCGCACGCTTGCGCTGGCTGGCCGCGGAAACGCTGGGGCAGCGCGGGGATCTGCTGAGCGTAGAAGCCCTCGAGAGCACGCTCGGCAATGCCGAAGAAGCCTGGATGGTGCGTTCTGAGGCTGCTGAGGCGCTGGGTAAGGTGCGGGGTGAATCAGCGTTTTCAGCGCTCGCCGCCAATCTACGCACCCCTCACCCCAAGGTACGGCGAGCCGTCGTAGCAGCGCTTGGCCACTTCCGC
This sequence comes from Polyangiales bacterium, assembly GCA_038251425.1. Lineage (GTDB taxonomy): Bacteria > Myxococcota_A > Polyangia > Polyangiales > Polyangiaceae > JBBRRP01. The sequence goes on along the minus strand of JBBSBI010000046.1, from coordinate 22,813 downwards.
ACGGAAGCTGCCGCCGATAATCTGTTGCCGCTAGCGGAGAAAGATGAAAGCTACCTGGTCGAAAGTGAAGCGTCGCGAGCCCTCGGGCGGACCCGACAGTCGCATGCGAGAAAGCCGCTGTTGCGTCTCTTGGAGAAAAAATCCTGGGCGGACATCACGCGCGCCGGCGCACTCGATGGCTTAGCCCTCTTGCGCGACGAATCGACGCTCGACGCCGTGATGGAATACTCAAATTATGGCCAGCCAACCCGCGGGCGGCGAGCTGCCGTTTCAGCGTTGAGCCAGCTTTCGGATTCGCGCAAGGTTCGCCTGCACCTCGAAGATTTGCTCGACGACACCGATCCCTATCTTCGAATCGACGTAGTGCGAGCGCTGGTGCGGATGGGTGACCTCAAAGCTCGCGGCGCCCTACAAAAAAGGCTCGATCGTGAAACAGACGGGCGCGTCGAGCGACGCCTGCGCGAGGCCTTGCGCGAGCTCGCGAGTACGGCGAAGCCCGCGCACGCCGACGAGGTCGAAGGCCTCAAAGGCGAACTGGCGGAGCTCAAGGCCCGAATGAGCAAGCTTGAAGCCAAAGGCCCCAGCAAGGCCGAAGTGTCGAAGGCGAAGCACGAAGCGGCTGCCAAGAACGATTCCGAGGAAGTCACCCAGAAAGTCAAACTCAAGAAAACAAAACCTAAGAAGCCCGAACTCAAGAAAGCCGAACTCAAACAGTCCGGCGCTAAGAAGAAAGCCGGTAAGCGCAGAAAGTGAGCCGTGCGATGTCTGAGCATTCCACAGCTGAAAACAACGTCTCCCTCGCCTTCGAAGGCCGCGCCGCGATGGTCACGCTCCGGCGTCCAAGTCGCATGAACGCGCTGTCGCGAGCGACCGTATTAGAGCTTGGCGATATCGGACGAAAGCTGGCATCCAATACCGAGGTGCGCGCGATCATCCTCACGGGCGAAGGCGACAAAGCCTTTTGCGCGGGGGCGGATCTCAAGGAACGCGCGGGCATGAGCGAGCCCGAAGTACTCGAAATGCTGCACCTTTATCGCAGTGAGCTCAGCTGGCTCGACACCTCGAAAGTGCCTGTCATCGCCGCCATCAATGGCGTAGCACTGGGCGGTGGGCTCGAATTGGCGCTGATGTGCGATCTGCGCATCGCAGCCGCCCACGCCATCCTGAGCCTCCCTGAAACAAGCCTCGGCGTGATCCCCGGCGCCGGCGGCACACAACGCTTGCCACGCATCATCGGCGAAGCTCGCGCCAAGCAACTGATCCTGCTCGCCGAACGTTTGACAGCCGATCAAGCGCTTGAATTCGGCTTGGTGAATCGCGTGATCCAGGCTGGCGCAGACTTGCTGTCAGAAACGCTAGCTTGGATTGCTCCGATCCTAGAGGGAGCGCCGTTAGCTCAGAGTGGTGCGTTAACTGCGATTGATGCCGCGTTTGGCACTCCCTTGTCCGAAGGGTTCGACGTGGAACTTGGTCAGTACGAAGCGTGCCTGAAGAGCGAGGATCGACGCGAAGCGCTGCAGGCCTTCGCCGAGAAACGAAAGCCTGTGTTTTACGGGAGGTAAGACCTCAACCGATAACTTCTTGCAGGATCCCCGGTGCGTACTGCGACTCGCCGTACATGCTGAGGTCCCCCATGGGAATGCCCATCTGGAGCGCGATCGCTTTGTAGAGCTCACCGGCAAAGCGATCCTGGGCCACAATGCGCTGGCCTTGGATGAGGCCTAGGTTCTTGCCACCTGCCATCCAGAACGGCATATCGACGGTGCCGTGAGTATTCACCCCGCCCGTCTCAAGGTTGGAGAACTTTAGATCTCCGTTAAACGGCGCCGAAACGTAATTGTAATTGTTGAGGAAATAGTCGGAAAGGTAGTGACCCGACACTTCGCTACTCCAGACAACCACGGTATTATCTAGGACTGTTCCCGTTCCTTCGGGGAAGGAATCCAGTGCTGTGAGGAAGTTCAGAACGTTCTTCGACCACACGCGGCTGATGTCTTGATACTTCCCCCTATGGCACAGCTGGGCCATGGAAAGCGCAGCGCTTGGGGTATCGTCGACGATCGGGCACCCCTCGCCATCGAACCCCGGCGACGCCATGCCGCCCTCCTGCCAGTGGCTGTGCACATGGCTGGGTTCGTAGGATCCGATGCGAAAAACAGCAACCTTCGTTTGGTTGCATGCCAGTGCGTGGGCCAGAAGCAAGCCCATCTTGTCTGCATCGTCACCGGAGGCGCTCACAGAAGTATCACACAGGCCGGTGAACTGATTGCCATTCCCACCCAAAGCCGTGCGGATCTGGGTCAGGGCCTGGAGGTGTTGATCCAGCTTGGCGTACTCCGCGGCGGGCGCAATGGAGCGCAGCTTGTTTAATTCACTGGCAAGATAACTATTAAGCGCGAGCTCGTTCTGAGTTTTGGCTTCCTCCGTGCTGTTTCCCGCCGGGGGAGGCATGGTGGGTGCGTTCCTGAAGAGCTCCGCCTGCACGGCGGCAACTTGACCAGGACCGCCGACGAACGCCGAGTTTCGCTGGCCAGGGCCTACCCAACTGATCGGGAGATCAAGCGCATCATCAGGCGCATGGGTGCCCATGTACACTGAAGAACCTGCGGCGATCCGATCGCGTAAGAACACATCAATGGACTGGCCTCGATTTCCGGCCGTGGCTTGACTGCCAGATGAGCGGTACGCGCTCAGCATGGAACAGCGCCCCGAAGGATGCTCTTCGCCTCCGTGATCCGGAATCCTTAAGCCATCGATCACCGTAAACTTGGATTTCAGGGGTCCAAACATCGCCATGTCCGGACCTAGTGCATACCCAGTGCCCATGCCCGTGCTGACAGCCGAATTGTCGGCGCCATTCGGAGTGAAGAGGAACACGAACCGCTTAGGAGCGGTCTGCGCTTCCGCCGACTTGATGAAATAGCGAAGAGCTGAGGCCGCGAGCGTGGCCGTACCCAGAGCTCCAAGAAACTTTCGTCGATTCGTCTTGATAAGCATGTTGGTAAAACTCCCGAAGCTACTCAGTCGGCCCGAGGTGTGAGTGCGGTTTGAACGAGTGCGTCACGGAATATATCCGTGAGCTTGAAGCTTGAAGCGCGTGCGCTTTCAGTTACTTGATTCACGGTACAACTATCGTCCCGAACGGGGCTCGCGCCGGCAACGGGAGCGACGGCTTGTGCACGAGTGACGTATTCGAACGCCTTAATACTCGCGCAAAGCTGGGCCTCAGGCTTGGTCGCCATCTTGGCGCCGAGGTCCGCCATATCGCTGTAGGTAAATTCCCGAGGCGCGAGTGGAACAATCGCGTGGGCTCCCGTGGTGTCGATGGCTTGGCCGCCGTCATCCAGCTCGCGCGGATTGCCAACCTCATCGTAGCGCTCCATCGGATAAGCGAGCGGGTTGATGCGCGTGTGACACCCCCCACATCCAGGCAGCTTCTCGATGGCCTCGAACTGAGCGCGAATTCCGGGCGGAAGGCCGGGAGGCTTGCTGATATTGGGAGGAGGCGGCTGCTGGCCTTCGCAGAAAAAGGTGTTAACCAATGCTCGACCACGCTTCGGCAGATCAGTGTGCTCGGGAGCCGAGACGCTCGCAATGAATCCGGGCATCCCCATGATGCCGGGGCGGCCGTACTTCTGCACCAGGGGATTTTGCGCGTCTTTCATCAGCGCAGACTGAGTATTTTCAGTGAATAACCGAAGGAGATCGCCCGTTCCCGAAGCCAGGAACTGATTGTAGAGGGTGTCGTAGGTTTCCTTCTGGAGCTGCGCCTGAAACGGCAAATCAAACCCCGGATGCTTGTTAAGGTCCTTCGCAAGGTTGCCGCCGGTGAGAGCCCCGAGGTTGAACCAAACCGCCAAGAAATCATTGGTGCCGCGGGCCATCGCATCAGGGGGAAGCTGCTGATCGACGAGGGCGGAAAGGCTAGCTGAGGTGGGTGCGGGCAAGCCCCGAATCGCCTGAATGAAGGTATCTGTGGGGGGCAGCTTGGTGATCCGGAACGACAGATACGACGCCATCTCCTCCGGGCTCATGGCTGACGGAACGGTTCCACCCACCGTGCGATCGATTCCTTCGGTCGCGTAGACGGACTTGGAGGAAAGGGCCATCGCCCGCGTTGCGTACTCAAAGGCCGTTTTGCCATCGGAGCGGCCAGCTACCTCGGTGGCGAGAGCGCCGAGAGCTGTGACGTCTGCCGGCGTGGAGCGGCCGCGGAAGAACTTCTTCGTGGCTGCTTCGAGGTACGCTGACGTGCAGCTCGCGTTAGTTCCAAACTCCGAAACATTGCACCCAAGCCCCACGGGAGCAGCGGAGCTCAAGGACGCGCTTCCGGTCGCCACGGCGTCCAGCTTGATATAGCGATTCTTGTCCACCGTGTCGTTTAGTGCTGGGGTGACGCCGATGGTGCTCGTGGGCACGAAACCGGCAGTTGTCGCGGGATCAATCGGCGCGCCTGCCGCCACCGAGGCGGTGAACTCCGAGGGTGAAAGCAACATGATGCGACGTGCCGCCGGCGGAGCCACGGCTCCCGGGGCGCAAGCCAAGTTGAACGGTTTCAGTTGCTCACCGGTGGGCAAGGCCGCAGGGCTCCCTCCGGTAGTTGCTCCGGTGCCACCAGTGACTCCGCCGGTGCCCGTGCCATTCAAAGCACCACCCATTCCCATTGTCGCAACCATAGGGCGCGGGCGAGGAGTGCCCGGCACGGTGCTTGAGCAGCCCAACGCCAATAGAAGGCTCAACGAGAGACCAGAACCTGTGACCACGGCAAAGTTTCTTAAAGTTAAACTCATGTCCAGTTCCTGCGATGCGAATTAGCCAGCTGCTGAGTGTCGGGATTGTACTACATGGCTCAGGCAAGGCCTAGAGTATCGGCAGATTCTGAGCTGGGCTTTGACTGATTGGTACTAATCTCTAAGCAAGGCAGGCGCCACGAAGAATTTCGTTCCCCACCCGACACGTCCCGGTGTCATGGGTCATCCCGCATGTGCCACCTTGGCCGCGGATCGCTTTTGGCTCTGATGGATTTATCCAAAGATATTGGAATTTAGCCTATTCTGACGCAGCACTTTTTGGTGGCAGAACCTGCGGTGCCGGAGTGTGTCTGCCAACCACCATCCGAACGAGGCAAAAATCCCGAATTGGGCGCCGCGACTTTGCATCCGCCCCGAGTCCCCAAAGCGCAATTTCTAACTCAAGCTCGTCTCCGGCGCGCAATGCCTGCGCCTTCTCGCTCGGGAAGATTCGGGAGCCGCTAAACGGCGTTTCAGTCGCCAGCATCACACTGGCGTCCCCAGCACGCTTGTCGCCCGTTCGGACGCTTCGCCCCCCCCGCTTCACCAATGCGGAGAAAGCCATCGGCCCGCCTTCGGGTGTCAGCAAATTGTGCTCCTCGGAATCCGTAACTCTTGCGCTCAACTCCAGCTTCACGCCCCAGCCGTTGCCCAATTTTTCCGATGTAGCACTCACCAAGAAGCTCACTCCCGAGATCTCCACCTTCAAACCATCCGGTGTGGCCGTGTACAGAACGGTCCTCGGGGCTTGAGGATCCGGCTTGGGAGCTTCCGCGGCATTGACCTCCGCTTCGCTCGGCTCGGCTTCTCCTTTCTCTGCTTCGCCCTGCTGCGCGGCATCAACAACTGCATCCTTGGACGCGTTGGGTTTTGGGTTGGGAAGCACGTCGGCTCTCGACACCGGCTTCGGCGGCTTCGATTCTCCGGGGTGGCAGGCCATGAACAAGCCGAACAGAACCCCCCCGGCTGTCAGCCGCTGGGCGAGCTTTGGGGATCTACGAACACGAATGCTAACTCTTTTCACATTGCCTCCTTCAGAAGTCCAGAGCCGACCTAATATCAATACCAACGCCCTTCATCATAGCGGGGGGCTTTGTTCGTTTGCGCCTGAGTAATGGCGGCTTCGAGCTTCTCAGTATCGCGAAGGCAGGGGTAACAATCACTGCGTTTGTTCGCGCCGCAGCCCGTCTCGCTGGCTAGGTCTTTGAGCGGCTTCAGAGAGCGCTCGTCGGCGTATCGAATTGCTTGATCGAGCAACTTCTTGGAGCCTTCGCACGAGTCCGCGGCGCGCAACGCCAAAGCCACACTCAGCGCATCAGACCAATGTTGCTTAACGTCCGAGGAAAAGAGCAGCAGTTTGGCTTCCCGTGTGGCCTCGGTCACGAGCGAGGTGGCCGCGTACGTGTTGAACAGCAGATCGGCGCCGGCGCTCTTCAGCTTGCTGGCCGCAAAGTTCAGGATCTTGACGCCAAATTCCGGCTTATCCACGTGCGCCCGGAGGCCAGAGAGCAGCTTGGGGCTGAGACTCAGGCTTGCGTCATTGGTCAACGCTTGGTCGATGGCCGCCAACGCTTTCTCGATCGCGTGCTTTTTCAAACGCCCTTCGGCAAGCGCCAGCCATTCGGCTTGTGAGCGCTCGCTGTCTTTACGCAGCTCCAGTGCGTAGAGCGCGGTTTGGTCCCCCGTGCGAGCCAGACGCAGCAGATTGCTCAACGTAGGCTCTAGCTGCTCATCCGCAGTGGTTTCGTCGTCCGGATCGGAGGCGCTGCCGGTGGCGCTCACAGACGCCCCATTGCGATTCTTGATGCTGCTTCGAGGCCCCGTACGCCAGACGAGCACGAGCGAACTTGCCAGTACTAAAAGGACTAACGCGCTGAGCGTACGCGCCCGGGAAATCCAGAAAAAAGGCGGCTTTTCCAAGAATGGGCCGAGTACGGGCAGCTTCACGCAACGCGCGTAAAGCACGCTCGTTAAGCGGCCCCAAGTGGCTTGTGCTCGATTTAAATGAGGCCGAGCTTTCTCAAGCAGTCCGCGCCCCGTTGAATGAGGCACCAAGCGCTCGGTGTGTGCACTGCCTCGGCCCAACTCAGCGCTTCCTAGCGGTGCTCGGATCCCCAACAGTGAGTCTAACCTCGACACCAGGTCCTCAGCCGATTGAATTCTTGCGCCCACGTCTTTTTGGAGGAGGTGCGCCACGAGTCTTTGAACAGCCTCAGGGACGTGAGCGGGAAGCGGCGGCGGTGCCTCGACGAGTTGCTTGCTCAGAAGCGCCATCAGATCATTTGCCTGAAAAGTTGGCGCGCCTCTGAGCATTTCGTCCAGGATGAGCCCAAGCGCGTAGATATCCGCCCGCTGATCCACTTCTTGGCCAGCAGCTTGCTCCGGCGCCATGTATTGAGGGGTGCCAAAAATGGCACCGAATTGGGTGACTGGGTCTTGCTTGGTGTCGTCACCTTTGACTTGCGCAATGCCAAAATCGAGCACTTTTACCAGCTCAACGCCCGCTTCGCGTTCAACGAGCATGATGTTGTCGGGCTTCAGGTCCCGGTGCACCACACTCACCGCATGTGCAGCCCCGAGCCCCAGCGCGGCTTGGCGAGTGATACTGAGCGCGCGCTCCACCGAAAGTGCTCCCCGCTCCGCGAGCAGAGCGCGCAGCGTTTGGCCACCCACGAATTCAAGGACCAGGTAGAACGAACCGTCCGGCAAGCGACCGAAATCCGTGGCTGACGCGATGTTCGGATGATCAATGCGCCCCGCCGCTACAGCTTCTCTCTCAAAGCGCCGCACGGCCTCTTCGAGCGTCGTCATCTGCCGATGCAGCACCTTGACGGCGAAGGTCTTCTGCATGTGAACATGGTGTGCCTTGTACACCGCGCCCATCCCACCTTCCCCCAAGAGCGCCTCAATTCTGTAGCGCTCCGCGATCAGCGTGCCAGGCGGCAAATATTGCCCGGTGTGTTCCGAGTCGGGGGCGCTCTCACTCATCAAGGCTAGTATTAGGCGTACGCTCTCGGCCATTCCACACCCCCGGTGAAAGGAGCCCAGCACACGGGCCATTTCAGGCACAAACTGGCTATTTTTGCGATCGCATGGGTCCGAGCCGCAGAATGCACGGAGGGCCAACCGGGGCGGCCGACGACGAAAACCGGATGGTGGAAGTGCCAAAAGGTTGATATTGGGCGCACCCGCTGCTTACCCTGATTGGACATCATGACATCGAACGGCCAGGAGCCTGCGCACGACGACACCTTGGACGAAGGCTGGGACACCGAGCCTCAGGCGCCCGCCTTGAGCCTAGCCCCGCTCACCCCGAGTGACCTCGACAGCTCACCCGTCGACGCCGAATGGGACAGCCTAGAGCCGCCAGCAAAAACAAAAGCCTCGCCTACTCCCAAGTTTTCTTCTGCCAAAGAGCGAAAGCTTTGGGAACGCAAACAGCGCGCTCAAAAGGCCAAAGAGCATGAAGCCAAAGAACAGCAGCGGCGTCAGCGTAAGGCGGAGCAAAGAGCCAAAAACTTTGCGGCGCCCCAGCTCGTTAAAGCCAAGAACGAAAAGAACGAAAAGAATACCAAGGGAACGCCTGCCAACCCGATTGCGAAGGCCGCCACTCGGCGTGCCGTCGAGCAGAAAAAGCGAGCCGTCGTGCGCACGCCACCACCAGAAATCGTCGACGATCAGGATGATGCACCCGAAAGCTCGGTTCGAAGTTTGGCATCTGGGCCACCCACACCCAACAAGCTCGATACGAGCACGCTGATCGGCATCGGATTGATCTTGTTGATTGTCGTCGTGAGCGCCTGGTTCGTCTCACGCCACTGATAGGCTCGTGCCACTGAAGCGTGCCCGAACACTCGAACGGCCAACCCGGCTAACTCATCGTAACCAACTCTTCGGCCGCGGTTGGGTGGATGGCAAGTGTGTTGTCAAAGTCCGACTTCGTCGCGCCAAGCTTCACGGCTACCGCAAACCCCTGAATCATCTCGTCGGCGCCGCGACCAATCACATGGACGCCAACCACTCGCTCATTCTCTCCAACCGTGACCAGCTTCATCGCCGTACGACTGCGACGCTCTGTCACCGCATGATACATGTTGGTGAAGCTCGACTGGTAGCACTTGACTGCATCTCCGAACTCACGGCGAGCCGCTTCCTCGCTCAACCCCACCGTACCTATCGGCGGGTGCGAGAACACAACGCTAGGAATGGTGCGAAAATCAAGCTTGGCCTCGGCCTGACCACCGAACAGACGGTCCGCCAGACGGCGACCAGTCGCAATCGCTACCGGCGTTAATGTGGCCTTGCCGGTAACATCTCCCACCGCATGAAGCGTGAAGCTGCTGCTGTCTTGAAACTCGTTCACGAGGACATGCCCTTCCGAGTCGAGTTGAATGCCAGCTTCGACCAGACCGAGCCCCCCGGTCGCCGGGGCTCTCCCTACGGCAAACAACACACAATCAGCACTCAACTCTCGCCCTTCTGCCACCTTGCCAACCCTTCCAAACAAGCACAGGCCCTCTTGACTCTGCTTCAACTCACTTGGCTCGAATTCCGTCACAATCCGCACACCCACCGCTTCCATCTCGGCTTTGAGAACCTCTCGCAGGATTTGCTCAAAGCCCCGAAGCAGCTCCGTGCCCCGCACCACGAGTGTCACTTCCGAACCGAGCGCGTTCAAGATCCCGGCCAACTCAACGGCAATGTACCCCGCGCCCACGATCAGGACTCGTTTCGGAAGTTCAGTGAACGCAAAGAAATCATTGGAGGTGAGTCCAAGCTCCGCGCCAACAATGTCAGGTTTTCGTGGGTATCCACCTGTTGCAATCAAGATGTGTCGAGCACGCAGGATCTCTTCCCCAACCTGCACCTTACGCGGCCCAAGCACCTTAGCCCACCCAGCAATGAGCTTGATGCCGTCCTTCGTCAGATTCCGGGTGTAGATCCCATTCAGTCGCGCCACGTAGGCATCCCGGCGTTGCTTTAACTTCCCCCAATCCAACCGATTCACCGAAAGTTCGAAGCCATAACCTTCAGCGTCAGCTATCTCCTCGGCGAATGACGCCGCATTCCACATGATCTTCTTCGGCACGCAGCCCAAGTTCACACAGGTTCCTCCGAGTGGTCCCGGATCGATCAGAGCCACCTTGGCGCCATACTTCGACGCGCGCCGCGCTGACGCCATGCCTCCACTTCCGCCACCAATAACGATATAGTCCCACTCGCTCATGCCGTTGACACTAGAGCCGCGCACCCCATAACCCAAGCACGCTCCACTGACAGATTGTCAGCCGGTCCCCCGCATGAGCTGCTCACACGGCCAAGCTGGCAGTCTCAAAGCGGTCCAGCAGAACCCAGTTACGCAAAGATGTCGCGAAAAGACCGCTAGCTACGCTGGATTCGAGATTTGCCTGAACGTGGCACGTGGCTTGCTGTGGCTTGCTGTGGAGTGCCCGCACCCAATGTCTCAGCCAACCAGCGTGTCAAAGTCCCCTGCTATGTCCGAGCTCGTTGGGCGTCCCCATTCCGCTCAAGTCGTTTCTGCGCGCCACATCCGAGCGAACGGTTGGACGTTGTTTGAAGCCGGGCTGACAGCCAGCGTGATCGCAGTATTGGCGCTCGGAACCACGGCGTGGGCGCAGCACTCAAGCATTGATCAGAAGTCAGCCAGCGCCCGCCACTCGGCGCAGACGATCCACGCGGCCGCTTTGGAGTGGCAAAAAGACGGAGAAAAGTCGGGCTGCCCCACCTTTGTCGAGTTGGTGCACGAACACTATTTGAAAACCACGGATACAAGTGCCGATCCTTGGGGCGAGCGATTTCGGATTCATTGCGAGAGCACAGAAATAAGCGTTTATTCTGCTGGCGCCGATGGCGCGCTGCGAACGGCCGATGATGTCCGGTTTCCCAGGTAAAACCTGAGAACGTGCGGAGAAGGTGCCCTCTTCACGATTGGGCGCTAGAAGGTGTGGATGGTGCGCTCGCGGCTAACCCCGGTGTTTCTGAGTGCTGGGGGCCAACCCAGTTTTCCAGATCCGCATCTGGCCGACAAGAACGGGATGCTCGCCATCGGTGGTGACTTAACTCCGGAACGTTTGCGGTTAGCTTACGACCACGGGATCTTTCCTTGGTACGATGAAGGTTTGCCCCCCATGTGGTGGAGCCCGGATCCTCGAGCCATTCTCGATCCTGCGCACCTCCGCGTCTCTCGTAGCATGCGTCGCACGCTCCATAGGTCAGGCTTTGCAGTTACGTCCAATCGCGCCTTCGCCCAGGTTATTCGAGCCTGCGCTTCCAACCGCCCCGAAGGTACCTGGCTTACCCCCGACATGATCGAGGCCTACGAGGAGCTCCACCGTCAGGGTGACGCTCTGAGCTTTGAGGTTTGGCAAGGTGATGCTCTGGTTGGCGGGCTGTATGGTGTGCAGCGCGGGGCGGTCTTTGCGGCTGAGAGCATGTTTCATACGGTGACCAATGCCTCCAAGGTTGCGTTGATCGCCGCCGTCACTTCTCTGTTCACCGTTGGCATTGAATTGTTTGAGGTCCAATTCCTAACCGACCACCTGGCGAGTATGGGGGCCTTCAATATTCGCCGGGCCGAGTATCTCGCACTCCTGTCCGAAGCACGGTTGAAGCCGATTCGGCTTCGCTAGGGCTCCGGCTAAACCAGGCTTTCTCCAATCATTTCAATCAGTTAGCCAAATCCCCTTAATTCCGACGAAAAGGGTGATAAATCGTCCCAATGCAGCCCGCCACCGTGAGCACCCCTCACCCCCAAGTGACCTCCCAGTCGCTATCGCATCTGCGCAAGTTGGAAGCCGAGAGCATCCAGATCATGCGAGAAGTCGCCGCCGAATTCGAGAAGCCTGTGATGCTGTATTCGATCGGAAAAGACTCTTCGGTGATGGTGCATTTGGCGCGCAAAGCCTTTCACCCCGGCAAGCTTCCGTTCCCACTTTTGCACATCGACACCACCTGGAAGTTTAAGGAGATGATCCGATTCCGGGATGATTTTTGTCGCGAACATGGCCTCGATCTGTTGGTTCATACCAATCAAGAAGGGAAGCGGGATAACATCAACCCGTTCGAGCACGGCAGCCAAAAGTACACGACTGTCATGAAGACGCACGCGCTCCTCCAAGCCCTGAGTGCGGGCGGCTACGACGCTGCCTTTGGCGGTGCTCGCAGGGACGAAGAAAAATCCCGCGCGAAAGAGCGCATCTACTCTTTCCGCGATCGCTACGGGCAATGGGACCCCAAAAATCAACGGCCCGAACTCTGGAGCCTTTACAATAGCCGCCTGACCAAAGGCGAAAGTATTCGAGTTTTTCCGCTCTCCAATTGGACCGAACTCGACATTTGGCTCTACATCCACCTGGAAAATATCCCCATCGTTCCGCTGTATTTTGCCGCCAAACGCCCGGTGGTTGAGCGGGATGGCACGCTCTTGATGGTGGATGATGAGCGCATGCCGCTCCATCTCGGCGAAACACCCCAGCTTGAGATGGTGCGTTTCCGAACTCTAGGCTGTTACCCGCTCACGGGCGCCTTGCCATCGACGGCGACCACGCTTCCCGAAATCATCCGCGAGATGCTGCTCACCAAATACTCCGAACGCCAAGGCCGCCTGATCGATAGCGATGAAGAAGGCTCCATGGAAACCAAGAAGCGCGAAGGCTACTTCTGAGCCAGCGCTACCCCCGCTCTATCCCCGCTCTGCCCCCGCTCCCCTCTACCCCCGTTATTGAAACAAGGCACCCTCAAGTGGCAATAGATTCTCAGACAGCCCAACCATCCATTCAACCCATGGAAGCCGTGGACGAGCAGAAGCTCATCGAGAGCAACGTCGAAGCTTACCTCGAGCGCCATCAGAGCAAGGAGCTGTTGCGTTTTGTTACGGTGGGCTCAGTGGACGACGGCAAATCAACGCTGATTGGGCGCCTCTTGCACGATACCCACGGCATCTATGAAGACCAGCTTTTAGCCGTAAAAAAGGCCTCCAAGCGCACGGGCGAAGAGATTGATTTTTCGTTTTTCACCGACGGGCTCAAAGCAGAGCGCGAGCAGGGCATCACCATCGACGTGGCCTATCGCTACTTCTCAACCGAGAAGCGCAAATTCATCATCGCCGATACGCCGGGCCACACTCAATACACGCGCAACATGGCCACGGGCGCCTCCACCGCGCACGTCGCAGTGATCCTGATTGATGCTCGGCTGGGCGTGCTCCAACAATCGCGGCGCCACGCCTACATCGCTTCACTGCTGGGTATCCCGCACCTGATCGTGTGCGTGAACAAGATGGATCTTGAAGCTTACAGCCAGGCACGCTTCGACGAAATCAGCGCAGAGTTCAAGGCGTTCACCGCTCAACTTCGCTTTTCAGAAGTCTCGTTCGTTCCGATCAGTGCCAAGCTCGGCGACAACGTGGCGCATCCGAGCACGCAGATGCCCTGGTACGGCGGGCCGACGCTGCTGCTGCTCTTGGAAACACTGCCGCTCGATCGCGATCTCAATCTTTCAGATTTTCGCTATCCGGTGCAGTGCGTGCTACGGCCGAACCTGAATTATCGTGGTTTTGCGGCCTCAATTGCCTCTGGAGTCGTGAAGAAGGGCGATCCCATCCTCGTGTTGCCTTCGCGCAAGCTCACACGGGTGGCGGGCATCGATACCTTCGAAGGCGAACTTGAAGCTGCAGCCGCTCCGCGCAGCGTTACGCTGCGTTTAGCCGAAGAAATCGACATCAGCCGCGGCGATATGTTGGTGCATCCAGACAACGCCCCCAAGATGGCCACACGCTTCGACGCCATGTTGGTGTGGATGAGTGAGAAGCCGCTCGATCGCCAAAAGAGCTACCTCTTAAAACACACCACGCAGCTCGTGCGCGCCGAAGTGCGCAGCGTTCAACACACCATCGATCTCGAGCACACGTTGGAGCAGAAGCCTGCAGCTCACTTGGAGTTGAACGACATTGGCCGCGTCACTGTTTCTTGCCACAAGCCGCTCTTTTACGACGCGTATGTCAAGAATCGCACTACCGGCGCTTTTATCCTGATTGACTCACTCACGAACAATACCGTTGCCGCCGGCATGATCTTAGACGCTGAGCCCCCGCCGCTCAGCAAAGCCGAAAAGGAGGCTCTCGGTGCTGAGCAGCCGCGCTCGCAAATCAGCCAAGCTGAGCGCGCTGAACGCCTCGGCCAGAGGGGCGCCACGATCTGGCTCACCGGCTTGCCGGGCTCCGGTAAAAGTGCCGTCGCCTATGCGCTCGAACGACGCCTCTTTGATCAAGGCCGCTTCGCCATGGTGGTCGACCCCGAAGACGGCCAGAGCCGGAGCGCACGCGCAGACGGCGGGAGCCCCCTACAAGCACCAGAGCTTGCCCGCCGCGCTACTGACGCGGGCATCCTCGTCATCTTCGCCTTTGCCACTCCGCTTCGCAGCGATCGAGCCGCACTCCGCGATACCGTGGGTCCGGAGCGCTTCGTGGAAGTGCATGTGGCAACACCGCGCGAAGTTTGTGAAACCCGTGACCGCCGAGGAGCCTACGACCCCACGCATCCGGCACCCGAGTATGAAGTGCCCGCCGAGCCGGATATTCGGGTTTCAGCCGAGAACCAGGACCCCGAAGAAGCGGCCTACGAAATTGTCCGAATACTCGAAAAACGCGGACTTTTGCCCAGCTTGTACGCATTGTAACCTATTTCACGGTGTCGCCGAGCTTCGGCCAGTTGCCGGCGTTCATCACCGTCCGCTTCATCATGAGGCCGCCTAAGTGATCCTCCATCGTAGAGAACTTGCCTTGCCAATTGAATCGAAAGGTGAATGCGACATTGAAGACCGTGGGCACGTAGTACGGGCTCGTCGCGTTCATCGGATGAGTAGAGCACGCCTCTCCGGGCATCCTGCCCCCCTGTGGGCATGAAGCGACCCAGGACGGGTGGGGTGGCTGGCCCGTGGCCCTGGCTCTGTACTAGCCGGTCACCTGCTGTTCAAGCCTTGTGCAACTGGCGCAGCCGGGCGCTCACGATGGATGGCCGTGCGCGCCGTGAGCCTAAGTACGCGGGATTCTACGGGATGTGACAAAATTCAGATCTGGACGAGCCCGTGTGCGACTGCCGACGCCTCTATATTCTCCAAGCAGACTTGGGAGCGCTTTGTTTCTTCAATCGGATAGTAAGCATGCTTACTTTCTCTTTCTGTTGCGAAGGCACTCCCTCAAACGAACTTCGAAAGCTCAAAAGAAGCCAGTCCCGTTAGGAAGATTCGATTCCCGCGCTGAAGTCAGCTCTCGCTCACGTTTCTGCGCGACATAATTCAAAACGGCCGGCCGACAGGAACCTAAGGTTACGAATGTCCGGTGCTAGGGCGTGACTCCGCAGTGCTAACGCTGAGCACAAGCTTTCATCAGGCCGTGCAAGTTGGCCAGCAGGTACTCTGCGACGCCACTCACACTTCACGTCATTGTTACTAGACAATCCCAATAGGTCGATGTAGGAGCCTTCACGACTCGCGTTTGCAGCGACGAATGGAGGAGTGCTTTCGCGCTCCTTTGGCGGAGCTTGGCTTCTTTTTGGGGGCGTTTCGTTTTTGCACCGGGTTTCATGCGCGATTCGCAACCATCAAGGAGAGATTCATGAATTCAACCAACATCATTTCGAAACTTATTTGGGGGCTCGGCATCTTAGGAGCCGGCTCCGTTCTCGGTTGCAGCGGCGTCGACGCTCAATCGAGCGATGGGTCAAGCGAGGCGACATTTAAACTGGAGAGCGACACCCCCGTAGCGCCGGATCGCTTCTGCAAGGCCAACGACCGCAAGGTTCAGGTGAATCTAAGTGGGCTTAGTTGGACGCGCACGCCCGGCGTGTTGGTGAATTGGCCTAATCTGCCCGGTGATGGGCAAAACAACGTCGAAGGCCCAACCTGGCACAACGGCGCCCTCTACTACTCGAACATCGGACCTGGTAACGCCGGCGTCATTTGGAGACTGGAGCCCGGTTCCGTGGCGACAAAGTTTGTCGACGTGGCCGTGGGCGGAACCAACGGCAACGTTGTGAACTTCCAGGGCAAGCTGCTCTCAGCCCGTCAGCTGGACGGCTCGATCACCTCGTTCAAGTGGAACAATCCAGAAAAGAAGCCGACCACCATCGTTGGCCTGTATAACGGCAAGCCCTTCAACGCCCCGAACGACCTCACCGTCGCACGCGACGGCACGATCTACTTCACCGACCCAAGTTGGAACACGCCGGCTGGAATTGACGTGAATGCGACCCGGCAGGGCGCCGGCAATTTCCCCGATCGCGTAACCGACGGTGAGCGCGTGTACCGCGTGGATACCGAGGGCACGGTCACTGCGCTCGATATTCGTACCACTGGCGAGGTACTTTACGACGCAGCGCATCCAGGCGCTCCCGGCGGTGCCAACCTCAGGGACAAGCCGAACGGCATCATGCTGAGCCTGGATGAGAAGTTCCTGGTTGTGGGCGGCGCAGAGGGTGCGTACCGCTTCAAGCTCTCGGAGGATGGCGAACTCAGCGACGGACAACGCCTTTACCCGCAGAGCAATGAGCAAGCCCAGGCAATTCAGGGTCCGACCGACGGTATGGCTCGTGACTGCGCCGGCAACGTCTACGTCACAGCAGGTGGCGGGCCCGAGGGCAACCGAATCCTAGTTTTCAGCCCCCGATACCAACTGCTGGGTGCGATTCCCGCTCCCGCGGGCATCGATTGGAACACCAACCTGACTTTCGGTGGTGCCGACGGCCAAACGCTGTACGTCTCGGCGCCGAACTGGGGTGGACCCGTACCGGCCGGCCTGTTCGAGATCCACATGAACATTGCGGGTTATCCGCAGTAAGTTCTAGCGAGCAATCAATGGAAGGCGCCCTGGGGAAGCAATTCCTCAGGGCAATCTCGTCGCCGCTCCTCAACTTAGGCCATGATTTCCGGGTGCACGTTCTTCGCAAGGCTCGCGTCACCGAAGTCCGCAGTTGGTGAGCCATCAGGATTCCGCACGCCCGCTCCTGTGAGGAATGTATTGAGCATGCGCGCGTTGGAGATCTTTCTATCAATCTCCACGAATACGCCCTTTTTATAGAAACCTTGTGAGGTGCCGGCGAGGATGAAGGGGCAGGGGCTCACGTCGTGGCTGCCGTTAGCTTGTTGGTTCGTCCAGATCGCAGAACCTTGATCGAGAAGGCTTCCAGTGGGCGTGCTCACAGCGGCAAGCTCATCAAGGAAGTACTTGAAAAGGCCTGCGTGGTACATGTCAGCGAGGTGGTGGGCCTCGAAGGGATTCGGCCCTTCACCGTGCGAGATGTCGTGGAAATTCTCGTTGTTGCCGGCGAACCCGAAGTGATGATCATCTTCGCGATCACCGATCTTGAGCGTTGCGGCACGCGTGTAGTCTACTGAAAGAGCGAAGACGGTGACGTCCATGTGCAGACGAATGATCTTGTCGTGCGTGCTCTCGGCGTGGAGCATGGCCTCGACGGTCTGGAGTTCGGAGACTTTGGTGGGTGTCAGTGCTCCCGTGATGTTCATTTCAAGCTCGCGCACAGAGTCAAAGTGCTGCTGCAGGCGAGTGCGGTCATCTGCCGAGAGATCTTTGCGCGCCAAAAGGTTGGTGATCTGTCCGCGCAGGAGATCATTCACACTGACGCGTCGTGCTGCCACTTCGTCGGCAAGTCCCGGCATGGGGGCGGGCTGAGTCGGGGTTCCGACCAATCCTACGATGCGCTGGTAAGCCTGAAGCGGTGAAGCTTCTGCGGGGCGCTGCTGCATCGGGCCCGTGTACGAGATGAAACCTGGAACGTTATATTCCTGACCGCCCGCCGAATATTGGCCCGCGTGCAGGGTGAGCGGCTCTCTGCCCTGTGGGTTCATTTCGCGCGCGATGCGATTGTCAATCGATTCGCCCATGGAGAGCACGTTCGAGATGTGCCCCGGGCCTTTGACAATACTGGCCGCTGTCAGCAGCTGCGCGTCGTTGGCGGAGTGAGCGCAAAAGGGATTGTCGAAGTCATGGATCCCACCTTTGATCATCAACAAGCGATCCGCGTAATCCGCCAGTGGTGAGGTGCCGCGCATGGCACCCGCTGCCGAAAATGGCTGGGGCTCGCCTCCGTTGATGTGTCGGGGGTCGAGCATTGCAGCTCGGGTGAGCGGTCCGGTTGACGCTGGCCAAAACATTTCTGAAGCATCAGGCGTTCCGTCGCCCGCGACGAAGGTCCCTTGTTGAAAGCCGTTCGCGTTAATGATGAAGGCGAGAAACGGGGATGGCGTTGCTCCTGCTGCACTCGACGTGCGCGTGAAAATGTCGAGCAAGGGCAGGCCGAGGGTGATTCCTCCGATGCCTTTAAGGAATTGTCGACGATGCGGGTGAAGCTTGTGGTTGGTCATATTACTGCCCTCCAGGGATACGGGTGAGAAAGGCGTCGTGATTGACGAGTGCGAGGACGATATCTTTGATGGCGAGCGTGCTGTTCTTGGATTTGGCGCCCAAATAAGCCCGAAGCGCGACATCTTCAGGTGCCGGCGAACGCGCGTAGAGATAGGACATCCATTGTTGCGCGATGCAGTTGTGGGCATCGGCGTTGTCGGCTGCGAACGTGCTGAACTCAATAGGGCCGTTGAAGGGCTGCTTCATTCCAGCTGTAAATTCGTACGTGTCCGTGGCGTTGACCGGAGAGCCATTGTCCGTCGCTCTGTAGCCGCCGATGGCATCGTAGTTCTCGAAGGCGAATCCGGGAGGGTTGATAATGGCCGTGTGGCAGGCGGCACCGCAAACGCTCGTGTGCGCCTCGACGCGTTGACGATTGGTAGTCGTTTCAGCGTTGTTGGTCGGCGGCAAAGGAGTGGCTCCGGGAGGCAGAGGTGGCAGCGCCTTGCAGAAAATTCGCTCATTGATGAAGGCACCGCGGCGGATCGGGCTTGGGTTGGTACGGCTGGCGTTGGCAGCAAGAAAGCCCAGCCGTGTCAGTAGCCCTGCGCGCTCTGTGGGCTTGAGATCGATCTTGACGAGTTCGTTGGTGAAAGTTCCCTGGAGGCCATAAACGCCGGCAATTGCGCTATTAGCAAAGGTAACCGGCAGCGTCAGCACGTCTTTCATGCCGTGGCCTTCGGTGAATGCCCAGCGCATGAACGCGAGAGATTCCGGTCCGAGGCTCGCAGCCACGGCGGGCGTGAAGACCGGAAACAACACATTGTCTTTGGCCAGCGTATCTAAGCCTCCAATGCGCAAGAGCTGAGAATGGAAGCTATCGAGCGTGGTACCGGCGGCAGGTGTCGCCAACAAACGTTGCGCCTGCGCCAGCACGGCATCGCGATTCTTGAGCCCTCCGCTTGCCGCCAATGAGAACAGGGTGTCGTCAGGCATGCTGTTGGTCAGCGAGAACGCAAGCTTGGAAGCCACCTCATAGTCGTTGAGCGGGATCGCCATCCCCACTTGGGCGGTCGATAGTTCACTCCTATATAGGTAATGCGGTGACTGCAGAAAGAGCTGCATCGTGAGCTCAACCCCCCCCAAGAATGGATCTTTGCCGGGCATCAAAGTCGGTGCCCGTTCGAACAACTTAGAGGCTTCCGCCAGTTCGCTTACTTCAAGCGGGCGGCGGTAGGCACGAGTTCCAAACGTGGTGATAAAGGCCTGTTCTTTGCCTGCCAAATCAGCTGGAGCGTTCGCCGGCATGAGGCGTGCCAGTGCGGCAGGATCTGCGGCAACTTGGGCTGAAAGTTGCTCGGCCGCGGCTTGATAATCGGCGCGCAGCGTTGGCGTTACGATCAACTTCGAGGCTTCGTTGTCGAAGTTTGCGAGAGCGTCTTTGGTGATCCGTTTCTCAAGGCCACTCAAATTCGGAAGCATCAAGAGATCTCTGGTGGCGCTAACCCATTGACGATAGCTCAGACGACTGAAACGTGGCGTGAAGAAGCCAACACCGGGAGCTCCCGTCGGGTCTGGTGGAGGCGGCACCTCGATCGGCATGCCCGTGACTGGGTCCACCATCGTTACACCACCCGTTCCACCCGGGGTATTCATGTTGCCGGCACCACCTGTCCCGCCTGCGATCGGCTTACCGTTGACGTCGATGGGGTTACCGTTGGCGTCCACTCGCGGAGAACCAGGGCGTGAGCCGACCTGGGCGCTACATGCGACGAGCAGAGCCAATAAAGGAGTGGTGGCTAGGCGCCAGATTGCCTGGTGTGATCGGTTTTGCATGGGGTCCTCGAACAGTCGCAAATGGGCGCAAAAATGCGCTCATCGACGCGCTCCGGATGGGCGCGACTCGTGTCACCGTGCTCTTAGAATGAAGGACGGAACCTGAATTCGCCAGGGAGTTACATGCTAAGTGTATGGACGATCTTGCTAAACAAGATTTGCCGTCTGCAAACGCATTATGTCCGTTTTGGCCGCGCGGGCGCACCGCCGAGCCCACCGATCTCAAGCCGGGCAGCGCCACGCCATTGTCGAGGGCTCTTGCCCGTGCGTCGCCGAAACACGCGGCTGAAGTAGAGCGGATCTTCGAAGCCAACTTCGGCGGCAACCCATGTGATCGGTTGGTCGCTCATCAACAGAAGCTCACGAGCTTGCCCGATGCGCTGCTCCTCAAGGTACTCCATGGGCGTCACGCCCATTTGCTCTCTGAACAAATGCGCCAAGCGTGACACGGAAAGGGCCGAGTGGTGAGCGATCTGCTGAAGATTCAGTGGATGCTGAAACTCGCGCGCTATGTAGTTTATCGCTGAGTGAATTCTCGGATCGATGCGCTTCTCGGTCCAAATGGGGTTCGCGTTGTCCGCCCAAAGCAGCATCGCTTCGAGCAAGTTCATCGTCATGGCATCCTTCTGTCGAAGGCTACTGCGTGTGGTTCGGATCAGCTCGTCGAAGTTCGCTGCCATGCGCTCTTGCAGTGCCTCATCCTCGATACGCAAACGGAGGACTCCATCGTGACTTTCCGGGAAGAGCATCAGCTCCTGCCAACCCGAACGCGGGAAAAAATAGACCCAAGCATGCGTCCATTCATTACCAGGCCGTGCTGCGCCGTAGTCGTGGGGAACTGATGGCGGAAAGAGCAGAATGTCCCCACGCTGCACCTCAAATGGCTTTGCCTTGCGATTGATCGCGCCTTTGCCACTCTCCGTAAAATTCAGGATCCAGCCGTCCATTCCCTGTTCGCGATAGATTTCCTCGTGACGACGCGAATGGATCGAGGTTTGCCCGGCCACAACTCTGGCGTTGAACGAGATCGGCTTCGGTGGGTTGGAGGCAAGCATGGCACAAGCATCCTAGCGCGCTTGAACGGAGCTTTGGGAGCGCTACGTTTCGAGCTAAAAAATAGGGTAGCCGGGCTCGCCTGGTAGCTTGCCGTTCACACGAAGTACTGTCAGCGCTGCGTCTGCACTTCCGGCAGAGACGTAACCGATCGAGTTCGGAAGTTTAGCGACAACGGCGGCCATGAGGCGCGCAGGCACTGATTTGGGTGCACCCGACTGACCGCGAATGCGACGGTCGATCCAGTAGCGAGCCGTCTCCTCGGCGTTCATCCCAAGCACTCGCTGATCGAAATGTTCTCGCGGCTCGCTGCGCGGAAGATGATTGAGCGGGAGCATTCGTTTCCCCTGCAGAGAATTGATGTCACCCCGATACAGCCGTTGGAGGTCTTGCAAGCTGAGCTCTTTCAGTGCTGACGTTTGCGCCACCACGATAACCAACGGTTCTGCGGCATTACCTTCGCGCAGAATCAATGTGCACGCGACGCCAACCCCCAATTGGAGGAAGCTCCCGCGTGTTAGCCAGCCTTTCGTGTCCATGGCTAGAACGCCACCGCTAGCTGGAACTGCACCAGATGAAAGGTGTCCCGCTTGGTGAGAATCGTGTCGCTTCCGGGGAATTTGACGTGCAGGTACTCACCTTTCGCCGTGACACGCGGTCCTATGGGCCAATTGAGCCCGCCGTGAAAAGCGCGCAGATGTTCAACCTGAGGGATACTAGGATCGTGACCTAAGACGTAGTCTTGGTAGACAACATACGGCATGACACCCAAAAATGGTGTCCGATACCCGAAGAGAGCGTAGGCGCCATAGCGGCGGCGATCAGGGCTCACTTGCCCAGGCGACAGGACCCTTCGAACGCCGTCCGAATACCAACGCTCGTTGTAGGCGAATTCGCAGCGGATCACGAACTTCTCGTAATCCCATTGCAGATCGGCACCGAAAGACTGCTCGCCGTAACGCTCAAGGACAGAGCGATCGGCGCGGGCTTCGCTCGGGTTCAAGAGCGGGAAACTCGCGTCGGTGTAGCGCCCTCGGTAGTACGAACTCCCAACCTTCAAATCACCCAGCTTGTTGTATCCGACTTCGAGTCTCGCGGTAATGGCTTTGTCGAAGTCGAGATCCCGCTGCTCATCCATCGGGCCACGCCCATTGGAAACACCAAGCGCGTAGCCTAGTTTCAGGTCTCCCACGAAGGTTTGCCCGAAGGCCTGGATCCCCGTCTGTCGCTGCGGGAAAAGCTCCTCGCTGACGATATACGGCCGCTGAATCGCCAGGACAGTGGGCGAACCGTGATCGATATTCCAGATTCCGTACGGCGTGAGCCACTCGCCGAAGCGAAGAGTGAGGAGCGAGCTTTCTTGGTAGTCGATATGCACCCGCTCTATCTCGATTGCACCCCAGCGAAACGGTCGGTTGATGTCCGAGGTATCTCCCACTCGTGTAGAAATCCGAGTGCCGGGATTCGCGGGATCATTGGCACCATTCGGTGAGTACACGAAGCGAACTTCGCCAAGAAAACGCCAGCGTTCCTCCAAGTGCTTGCTCAGGTAGATGTTGAGGTTGCCAACGCTGAAGTAAGGATGGGAGCCCACACCGCTAGTGCTGTAGGGGGCGTTCGAGCGCCACAACGGTGCAGCAAAGTACACGTCGGCAAAGCCATAGATGTCGATAGGTTGCGCCTGTGCGTCCTCACTCGCCTGGTCACTCGCCGCGTTGTTGAGCTCGCTTTCGGTGGCTATCAGGGCGGCTTCCGC
>JBBSBI010000045.1:0-29495 GCA_038251425.1 Polyangiales bacterium | reverse complement strand
TCCCTGCTCAGTCGCGCCAAGATCACGATCGACCATCAGATCGATTTTGAGCGCTTTTCCATTAGCGATCGGATTGGTCAGCTCGCTGAGCTTCTCAAGCGGCACCACCAGATGGCATTCGAGGAGCTGTTTGAGGGAGAGATCTCGAGAGCTGATTTGATCGTCACGTTCCTTGCTCTCCTTGAAATGACGCGTCTACGAATGACGCGTATTTTTCAGGAGAGCGCTTTCTCACCCATCCTGATCGAACTCGCCGTTCAGGAAGAGCCAGAAGAGACACGGAACGAACCTGCGTTACCGCAATCTCTGGATGAAGCGAGCACCCTAGCGGACATCATCGGAGGGCAAGCCGACGCTTCAGCTCCCTTTGAGTCCAAACCTGATACGGAGTCAGAGTAAAACGGATGGCAAAACGCAAGAAAGCCCCAAGCACCACCACTTCGCAGCAAGTTGCCCCGAAGCGTGCAGAAGGCGCCAAAGTGATGCCGATTCGCTCAAAATCGGCGAAAAGCACCGACCCAATCGGCGAAGCGCCTGCGAAACAGCCGGAAAAACAGCCGGTAAAGCAGCCCGCGAAGAAACAGCCGGCAAAGCAGCCCGCGAAACAGCCGGCAAAAGACAGCCCCAACGGCCCTGCTCCGAAGGTCGTCGCTCAAGCGAGCGCGCCCACAGAAAAACCTGCAGTTGCGAAAAAACCGACCCCTCCCGCCAAGCAACCAGCAACAGCGCCTAAGCCGGTAGTGCCAGCGAAGAAGGTGGTCGCGTCGGAGAAACCTGCTGTTGCCAAGGTTGCTCAGGTCAAGGCGAAGCGCAAAACGAAAGCTCAACCTGTAGCGGAGCCTGAGATCAGCCTCTTGTCCGAGTCCGAGGTTCCACCCGCCGAGATGGGCGAGTCGCATTCAGGGGAAACCAGTGAGCCAAGCGAATCAGCGGATGGATCGGTCTCCGAGGAGAACGTCGAAGACACTCAGGCGTTCTTGCGCGGCTTGGTCGAGGCAATTCTGTTCGTCGCAGATAAGCCGCTAGATATTAAGGAGCTGGCCCGCGCGGTTCGTCTGGATCGAAAACGCACGGAGGAGATTTTGGGTGAGTTGCGCGAGCAGTACAACGGTCGAGGCGTTCGGATTGATTCGGTGGGTGGTGGCTATGCGTTCCGTACGACGGCCACCTATTCCAAGTCCGTGCAGAATTTTCTTGCTCAACGTCCGATCCGGCTTTCGCGTGCGCAGCTTGAGACGCTGTCCATCGTCGCGTACCGTCAGCCTATCACTCGTCCGGAGATCGATGATGTTCGGGGTGTCGATTGCGGTCCCGTCTTGAAGGGGTTGCTCGAGCGAGATCTGATCCGCATTCTCGGGAAGAAAGATGAGCCAGGCCGCCCGATGCTCTACGGGACCGCACCAGGCTTCAACGAGCTGTTTAGTATTAATAGCTTGAGCGAATTGCCTACCCTCAAGGAATTTACCGAACTTACGGGCGAAGCGCGGGCCGAGTTTGAGAAAAAAACAGGCGAGGAAGTTCCTGAGGGGCCCTTCGAAGTTCCAACTTTCAGCCAATCCGAGCCTTCGGGCGTGAGCGAGAATGCCGAAGCGCCAAATGCTGACGCGCCTGAGGACAACCAGGAGCCCGAGGAGCGAAAATCCAGCGAAGAGGAGCCAGCAAGCGCACCTCCCGGAACCTCCGAGTCGGCGGACGATGACGATGACGATGACGATGACGATGACGATGACGATGACGATGACGATGACGATGACGATGACGATGACGATGACGATGACGATGACGACGACGACGACGACGAATAAAGATCACGCAACCGGGAATTGATGTGGCCGAACGGGCGCCATGGGTGCTCCCGATCAATTCGTCCTTCGCCTTAAGAACCTCCTGAGTATTGGGGCAGCCGTTGTGGGTATTTCGGCTTGCGGGGTGGGCCTTTCGCCGCTGCCCTCGGAACAGGCGAACGTGAAGGTTGAGGTCAGTTCTGAGCAGGGGCTATCCCTCGGTCAGAGTTCGCGGTTCCGAGTTTTGGCCGCCGGCGCGACCGCAAAACTTTGGGTGCTCCGCGGGGAACTTTCGACCTATGCGCTTGGCCAAATCCGTCGAGATGAACCATCTCAAGCGCTCTTGGATCGACGAATTCCCTCTCTGAATTGGAGCGAGGGCGATTCCGCTCGTGTGGTGGCGCCGCTGGAGGCGCTTTCTGGTGCGATTTCTCTGGTGGAGCTAGGGCGAGGCGTGCTCTTCCAGGGAACGGTGGATATGTCCGGTCAAATGCTGCGACGTGTATGGCCGACGAGCGGTCAAAGTGCAGGGCAAGTTGCGCTATTTTGCCGCGATGCCGCGGGTCCCCTGCCGTCGTTGGACGGCACCGAGGCCACACTGGCACCGAGCGGACAGGCGCTATCAGTCGTTCCCGGGTTACCGCTTGGGTTGGAAGCCTTGCGTTGCGTTCGCCTCCGAGTTCAATCCAACGAGCAGTTGGAAGGGAGCGGTGTCAGTGTGTCGCCGGTCGCCCTTTCCGGTTTCGCGTTGGAGCCAACGCTCTTTGAGCCGAATGCACCGGCAGCGTGGGGTCCCGCGGAAGCTCCTTGCGCCGAAGGTATGTTGCCGTTACCTGCTGGTTGTGCCAGCGTCATGGATGATCGACTTGCCATATCGGTTGATCGGGCTAGCTACGTTTCGGTCAAGCTCGGTGCCGAAGAGCGAGCTTTCGCTCTCGGGGCGGGAGAACAGCAGAGTTTCCTCGGCTTGGAACCGGAGACCCTGTATTCGCTCTCCATTGCCGTCTTAAATCCAGCTGGATTGGAGCGCACCGCTCAGCTGGACATCACGACGACCCGGGCATCCCCGCGCGTCGTCTTGAACGAAGTGTTCGCCAATCCGAAAGGCCCTGAGCCGCAGCAGGAGTGGATTGAGCTCTATAACGACGGCCGAGCCCCCGCAGATTTAGCTGGTTTCGTGCTTGAGGACAGCGCGGGAACCACGGCACTTCCGAGCGCAATCTTGCCCCCGGGGCGGTACGCACTCCTCGTGAACGAGAGCTTCGACGCCAGGAATGGCGCCGATCCTCTGCCGGATCCGTTCGCTCAACTTCTCCGGGTTCCGCATCTTGGCACCAATGGCTTGAGTAACTCGGGAGAGATGCTGAAGTTGCGAGATGCGGCCGGAGTCCTCGTGTCAAGCTTTCCAGCCGATCCAGCGCCTGTCTCAGGGATCAGTGTGTGTCGCAAGCAGCCCGGAAGTGAGGGGCTGACCGCTTACGCGCTTCACACTGCACCTGGCTCTTCGCCGGGTGCGGAGAATTTTACCCCGAGCCCCTAGCTGTCTAGGTGCCTGCGATTGTCATCGATTGGATGCGCAAGGTGGGTGCGGCTGTTGAGGTCTTCAGGCTGAGATCGTTGGCGATGGCATCGATCCCTTTGAGCATGGCGTCGAGATTCGATGAGATCGTTACCTCGCTGACAGGGAAAGCTAACTTTCCGTTCTCGATCCAGAATCCCGCGGCACCCCGCGAGAAATCCCCCGTCACGGGGTTGAACCCCATGCCCATCAGTTCCGTGACATACAGGCCTGTCGGGGTACTAGCGATCAATTCGGCGGGGGTTGTTGTGCCCGGTTGCAAAATGAAATTCGTGGTTGATGCCGAAATGCTACCGCCGCCGCGCGCCGCGTTACTTGTGCTTTTTCGCTGCAGCTTGCGTGCGCTGTAGCAATCGCAGAGGTACGTCTTCAGTATCCCGTTTTCCACGACGACATTTCGGCGCGTGGCCAGCCCTTCGCCATCGAAAACCTTTGAACCAGGGCCGCGTACGATGTGTGGGTCGTCAATGATGTTGACCAGCGGGGAAGCCACCTCTGTGCCTTCGCGGTCCAAGAGATAGGTTGAACGCCGCCACACGCTACCGCCCATGATGCAGCCCGCGAACGCGCCGATCAGGGAACGCGACACATCGGGGTCAAAAATGACCGGTGCGTTGCAGGTCTTCACTTTTTTTGCACCCAACTTGGCTAACGTTCGACGCGCCGCCTCCCGCCCGACGGCCTCTGACGGTTCCAGATCCGAAAGGTGGCGTGCGGCAGACCAATAGTAACCTCGACGGCGTTTTCCCCCTTCATCTTCGGCCACCGGTGTCACCACCAGCGAGGCGTACGAGCCGCGGGTGCGACCGATAAAGCCACCGGAGAGCGCGATGATGCCTTCGGAGCTGGTTCTGCCAAAGGTTGCCCCTTCACTCAGCGTCAAGCGCGGGTCCAGGCTGAGCGCGATCGCTTCGGCTTCGCGTGCACGTTGAATGGCATCGAGCCCGGTGATGGATGAAATGCCCGGATCGAATAGGTCTAGCTCTGGATAAGGCCCCTGCGAGAGTTCGCTCGGATCCGCGGGAGCCGCAAATGGATCAGCCTCGCTCAGCTCCGCCAACATTAAGGCATCCTCCACGCAGCGGAGTAGGCCCGCTTCCGTCAGATCGGTCGTGGAAGTCACACTCACGCGATCACCGCGGATAACCCGCAACGCCAAACCAGAACTCCCAGCCTCCTCCAGAAGCTCAACGTTTCCGAGGCGTACCTTGACGCTCAGATCCCAACTCCTGCCGAGGCTCACTTCTGCCACGTCGGCTCCCTTTTTAAGGGCCTCTTGCATCACTTGGGTCGCAATCGTTTCGAGGTTTCGCTGTTCTGTCATAACTTCCTTCGATCACTATTCATGCGGCGGAGCCAATAAAGTGTCCACAGCGTGGCACCGACCAACACCGCACCCATCCACAAGACAGCGTAACCAAGTGGGCTACCACCGAGCGCTTGGGTGCCAAAATCTCCGTGAAATTGAGCATAGGAGCCCACCAACGCCAATCTTCTCAGCGACACTCCGAGCGTGCCCACCGTGAGCAACGCCGGTACGGCGGCGATCCTCGCCAGTGCCAGCAGGTCGCGCTTTGATGCTAGGCGAGCCGCGGAGAAAAAACCGAGTGGCACGCTCACAGCGTTGAGCAAAAGAACCGCAGCGTCCAGAAAACTCGATGACTGGGAAGGCGCCACCAAATAAACGAAAGACCATGCCGGAGCGAAAGCGACAAAGAACCCGCCCAGCGGGGCATAGACCAGCAAACTGAATGCGAACACGAGCAACTGCGATCGGTTGAGCACGCGCGGCTCAGGGCTCCGCGCAAGCTCTTCAGCTGCGGCCCAGGCAAAGAGGATCCCAAGCGTGAATCCAAGAAGGGGACCGATGGGTGCCGGCACTAGTTTTTCCGCAGATCTTTCAGGGATGAAGGGGGAGACACGAGGCGTTTGCGCTTGACGGTGCGTCGACGGGCGGTCGACGGGTGGTAGCGGATGGACTACACCACCGGTCGATGAAGGAGGCAACGCTCAGTCAGCTCCTGGGAGCGGTGAAGGCCGGTGAGCTCGATATTCCAAGCGCTGTCGAGCAGTTAAAGTCGTTGCCGTTTGAGGATCTGGGGTACGCGACGGTCGATCACCATCGGGCACTGAGGATGGGGATCCCCGAGGTGATCTTTGCCGAAGGCAAGACGCCCGAGCAGATCCTCGGGATCGCGCGCCGCCTGATCGAGTCGGACGGGGTGGTGCTCATCACCCGGCTTGACCGCGAGAGCGCGGACTACGTGGTGAAGCAGTTGCCGGGATTGCGCTACGTAACGCCGGCGCGCGTTGCCACCTTCGGTCACGAGAAGATCGTGCCGCTGGATCTTGCGAAGGTCGCGGTGGTTACAGCCGGTACGAGTGATATTTCGGTGGCCGAAGAGGCTATCGAGACGTTGTCGATGATCGGGATCCCAAGTGAGCGCGTCTACGATGTCGGTGTTGCTGGGTTGCACCGCCTGCTGGCACGAGTTGGGAGCTTGCAAGCGGCACCCGCGTTGATCGTCGTGGCAGGCATGGAGGGTGCGTTGCCGAGCGTTGTCGGCGGCTTGGTGGCCGCACCTGTTGTCGCGGTGCCAACCTCCACAGGCTATGGTGCGGCTCTGTCAGGATTTGCCGCGTTGATGGGGATGCTCACGAGCTGTGCGTCAGGCGTGACAGTCGTCAACATCGACAACGGCTTTGGCGCTGCCATGGCCGTGGCGCGCATGCTGCTCCCGCGTAAGACCTCAGGTGCAGCTGAGTGACGCAGCATGAGTAAGGAAGAGCTGCCCCCAAAGAAGATCCATCCGGTGAAGGCTAGCCAGCCGTTGGCTCCTCCTCGGAGCATGCGCCACGCGCACTCGCATGGCGACCACTCGCACCATCACGGGCAGCGAGCCGTTTCAGAAAGCAGCGAAGCAGACGCTCTGCCGCCGCTAAAGCCTGGGGAAGGTGCTGGAAATATCCTGTTCTTTGACGCACCGAGCGGACTGGCCGGTGACATGGTGATAGCTTCACTGGTTGATTTGGGGGTGCCTTTCGCCGTTGTTGAATCGGCAGTGGCTGCGCTAAAGCTCACGGGTTTTGAATTGAGGCTTTGGTCGGACTTTGCAGGTGCACTCGGCGTGCGGCGTTTCGACGTCAAGATCGCAGCGGGTGGCCGAGAACGTTCGTATGCAGAGATAGATGGTTTGATCGCAGAGTCCGGACTGATTCTGGAAGTTTCTGAGCTGGCGCGCGCCATCTTCCGTCGCCTGGCGCATGCTGAAGCGAAGGTGCATCGGATTGCCGTCGTCGACGTACATTTTCACGAAGTGGGGGCGGTGGATGCGATCGTAGACATTGTTGGCGCTGCGGCGTGCTTGGTGTACTTGGGGGCATCGGTTGCAAGTTCTCCTCTTCCTATGGGGCGAGGGTTTGTTGAGTGCCGGCATGGGCGGATCCCGCTGCCTGCGCCCGCAACCGTGGAGTGCCTGATTGGCGTGCCTACTTATTCGACGCCGCTTGACGTGGAGCTGGTGACGCCAACCGGGGCAGCCATTATCGGGACGGTTGCCCAGAAGTTCATGGCTTGGCCTGATTTTTCGCCGATCCGTGTGGGGTGGGGTGGTGGCACTCGTGAGTTGCCTGACCGCCCGAACGCGCTCCGTGCGATCCTTGGTGCCCCCAACGCTACAGGTGTTGAGTCCGGGACCTATGAGCTGATTGAAGCCAACGTCGACGACATGACCGGCGAGTTGGCCGCCTACGTCATTACCGCGTTGATGCTGGCTGGCGCACGGGATGCTTGGGCCAGCCCGATCACGATGAAAAAGGGCAGGCCTGGTTTGGTCTTGAGCGTGCTGTCAGAGCCCGCCCTCGCGCCGAGCTTGGCGGCGTTGCTGCTCACAGAAACGACCACCTTGGGCGTGCGTCGGCGCAGCGTCACACGGCTTGAAAGGCCAAGGCGCACGCTGGAGGTGGAGACTCGCTTTGGGCGCGTGCGCGTTAAAGTGAGTGAGGGCCCGTATGGGCCGCCCCAGATAAAACCTGAGTTTGATGATTGTGCGGCGCTGGCTGCCGAACAGCGCGTGCCGCTCCGCGAAGTGATGGCCGAGGCGCTCGCGAGTGCGTTAGCCACATTGGTCAAAGTGGGCCCGGGCCACTGAAGCTTCGCTTCAGTTAGGTCGAACCAGGCTAAATCCCGCGGCTTCCCAGGCCAAAACGCCACCTTCCATGAACGCGACAGGGAGGCCGCTTGCGTTCAGCTTCTCAGCGAGGTCTTTCGTTTTATCGCCGGCGCGGCAGTAAAGCACAGCCGGCGTTGGCAGCATGTGCAGCTCCGCGAGGCGTGTCTCGATTTCCTCAAGCGGGATGCTTATCGCGCCCTCAATGTGGGCTCGGGCGAAAACCGGCGCTTCCCGTACATCCACCAGGCTGACTTTGGCTGCCTTGAACAGCATCTGCACCTCGTTGGGCTTCAGCGCACCGGCGGCGCGGGGCAAGTAGGGCTCAATCAGCGCCCGCAGCTCATTGCGTTTGAGCGCACCGACTTTGCCCCCGACAGGTTGCCCCTGGTTGAATACGACGAATGCAGGTACCGAGCGAACGCCCATTTGTTGAGCCAGCATCGGCGAACGGTCGATGTCGACGGCCACGACCTTGGCCTTGCCTTTTAGCTCGGCAGCCAGCGCATCAAGCTCGGGGGCCACTACTTTACAGGGACCGCACCACTCCGCGCCAAATTCCAAGAGCACCGGGAGATCGCTCTGTAAAACTTCGCGCTCAAAATTCGCCTCGGTAACAGTGGGTAGAGCCATATTAAGTCTTCGATTTACTCGTTTCCTCTCGCGCCGCAAGCCCGGGTAGGCGGGAAGAGCGCGCCCCGTTCTGGCTATCTCCCTGGGAAATCGAGCGGAGTACGAGAAAAAGGGCCCCGGCGGTGAGAGTGACGAAGACCAAAGCGAACCCACGTGCGAGGGGCTCGCCGGCGATCAGCATCCGTCCGAGGTTCCATTCGCTGGCGCCTGGCAAGCCAAGGAAGGCGAAGGCGGCTTCCAGTCCCACGACGGCGGGGAAGCAGAGGCCGATACTGGTTAGAATAGGGACGGTGGCTTGGGGGAGGACGTAGCGCCGCGCAAACACCCAAAAAGGTAATCTGTGACTGTTGGCTTCACCGGTCACGTGAGCCGGTCGCAAACGGTTGAGGGTTGCCGAGAGCTCGTGTGCGATCTCAAGCGCGCGCACGGTGCCAAGGCCAGCGACAAACCCGCCAAACGGGCTGCCAGCTCCCGCCATGAGCAACGCAACGATGACCAAGGTCGGGAGGCTGGTCGTCAAATCCGTCAGCCCCTGAACCAGAGCTCGCCCCGGCCCGGCCTCCCACCAATGGAGCATGCCGAGTCCCACTCCCAGCACCGCCGAGACGAGCGCCACCAAAGCGCAGCTGGCGAGTGTGGCTCGCCCCGCGTGCAATAAAGCCGCGGCAAGCGGAAGCCCACCGAGCGTGGCGGTCGGGGCAGGCGGCTGGATGAGAAGCGAGCCGAGCAGTACTAAGCTGCCAATCGACAGCAGTAGGGCATAGCTCAAGAAGTTCACTCGGCGTTGCATGGGGTTCAGCTCAGCTAAGCGTTCATGTCCGGAGTGGAATCCCTGATCACGAGAAGGCGCGGAACCGAGCGCCGCCGTTTCCGAGCGGCATCGCTCATGATCCGAAGTACCGATGCCCCCAGGGTGCCCAGCAGCGCAAAGGTGACCAGCACGTTGCGGTCACCTTGCCGCAAAGCCAGGGCGACCATCTGCCCCAGGCCGTCCAAACCAAACAGAGTTTCAACCACCACAGCTAGGCTAAAGACAGCCGAAAGCTCCAGCCCAAAGATGGCTCGCATCGGAGCCTCGGGTTCCAGCAGGCGAAGCGATGCCGGCAACTCATCGGCTTTGGTTTGAGCGGCGAGTTCTTGCCAAATGGTCGGTGCCGTTACCCACACCAGCATCACCAGAATCGCAGTCGAGAAGCTGCCCGCGTGCCGTCCTTGCACACCGAACAACGCCACCACGGGTAAACAGACCGGCAAGAACCAGCCCATCAAAAGCCCGATCCGCACAGCATTGGGGAGTTGCCGAAGTCGTCGCACGATCTTGGGTCCGACGATGTGAGCGAAGAGCAACGCGGGAAGAATCAAGGCGAGTGTGATCGGTGCCCGTTTGCCGAGAGGTGGAAGCAGCGGTAGCCCGTGTTTGTCGGTGCCGAGCCCACCGCGCAAGAGTGATGCTAACCATTTGCCGTATTGTGTCTCGGAGACGAGCGCGATAATCCGGAGAGGGCCGTCGAGGGCCGTGTAGTGGGCTCGTTCGCGCGACCACCACTCGCGCCAGCGCTTCACCACTTCTTTGGTGCTGGCAAGGTCAGCGCCCGGCGGCACGCGCCAGTCCTTCTGAGCCACCTTTGCCGCGACATCCAGGAGTCGAGTGATTCGGGCGATATCGGCGGGCGTGCGCAGACTCCCAAGATTTGCCATGAGTTCACTCAAGCAAAACGTGTCGAGTTCGAGGAGGTCGCGCCGGCTGAGGGGACTCTCGCCAGCGGCCAGACGTTCTGCGAGGCGTTTCACAATGATCGGACGAAAATCGAACGCGCGATCCTGCCAGAAGCGTTGCCAAAAAACAGGCGCTGCCGCTTGCGATCCGTCGACACCCGGGGCCGTAAGGCCGATGCGCGCGGCCACGGGCAACAGAGCTTGCGCCACGAGGTCGCGCTCCCCGGGCCGGAGTGAGTCGAGGCTCGGCAATACGAACGGCAAGGCGGCTCCGCCGAGCTCAACGAGCTTCTTTTCCGGCTCTCCGACACGCTCACCGTGCGCAATCTTGTTCATCAACGAGAGCGAGAAGACGCGCACATCTTCCGGCGCAGGATTCAAGAAAAGTGGAAGCTGCGCGGCAGAGTCTGCTCTCGTATGCTGCGCGAGGACGAGGCTGACGAACCCAAATGCGGTGATCGACACCACAAACAAAAGTGGCACGATCCTTAGGATCTGCCTCAGCGTTTGCCGCATGTTTCCTACCGGAAAAACAAAAAGCCAGCAACAGTGACCATCAGGATCGCGCCCAGCATCAGCGCCCCCACCACCCTCGGCGGAAGACCTGTGGTTGGGATTTCAACGGGGTCGTCCTGAACCGGCGCTTTTGATTTCAGGCTCTGCGGCGTTGGAGCGGGAGCTCCAGCCGGAGTCGAAGCCAGCCTCGTTTTTTCCGAAAGGGGGGACGCGACGTTAACCATCGTATGCCCAATTCGCAGCCGACCGTCCGTGGTGGCTGGAGGGTGCGAGGCGATGGCCTGCAACTCAATGGGATCGATCGCCGGAACTCCCACGGGAGTCGCTTCCACCGCGGGTTCCCCGGGAAGTGCGTATTTTTGGTACTTGAGCTCATCGGTGGCACCGAGTGGCTGCAGCCCTGCGCCATCAAAGCGCGCCACGATAGCCGTGATGTTATCGTGACCTCCGGCCAGGTTGGCGCGATCGATCAACTCTTTGCAGGCCGCCTGCGGGTCGGGCAGCATGCTGAGCACCTCGCGCATTTCGTCGGCGCGCATCATTCCCGAGAGACCATCTGAGCACACCAAGAGGACGTCGCCCTGGCGCAGGTCAACGAACGTGAGGTCGACCTGTACCGTTTCCGCCGTCCCCAGCGCTTGCAAGATGATGTTGTTGTGCTCAAACGTTTCGGCTTCTTCCTCGGTGAGCTGCCCTGCTTCGATGAGCTGATTGGCCAGCGATTGATCGCGGCTGACCTGCACGAAGCGGCCGTTTCGGAGTACGTAGGCTCGGCTGTCACCCACTTGCGCTACGAACAAGCGAGAATCCATGAGAGCTGCGATGGTGGCTGTCGTCCCCATGCCCCGCCGGGTGCGGTCGGCGCGGGCCTCGCTGAAAATATTGATCCCTGCTGACTCGACGGCGCGAACTAAGCGCCGCGCCAATTCGTCGTGGTTCGGGGGCGCTTCGCCCGCCGCGAGGAACTCGTAAATGATGTCGACGGCTAGCTGGCTTGCGACCTCGCCCGCCGCAGCTCCACCCATTCCGTCGCACACGCCGAGCACCGTGCCTCTTGGCCCGACCACCTGATCGCGATCTTCCTGTCGGATCCCGCGGCGTTGCCGCGTCAGATCAGCAACGACGAAATTGTCCTCGTTGTGTTCTCGAATTTGTCCGACATCGGTGCGCCCGAAGAGTTGTAGGTGGATCGGGCTACTGCTCGGCGACGGCATGCGATCATTCATCATCAGTTGGTCCGCCCACTCGTATGAACCTCAAGTCGGAACAGGTGCTGCCCGACACGAATGTAGTCCCGGTTGGTCAACTCAGCTTCGCCACGGATTCGAAGATACGTTCCGTTGGAGGAGCCGAGGTCACTCAGCACGAATGGCATAGCATCCGAGCCTCTCAAAATTCGGGCGTGTCGTCGGCTCATGTAGGGGTCACCGGTAAAGACAACATCGCCCGACTCGCGACCGATCACCGTCTCATCACGGGTCAGGTAGTAAACGTCTCGGGTTGCCGCTTCCATGGTTTGTTGGGTCAGGCGAGCATAGCGTGGGCACACGGGCGAGCCGAAGATCTGTGCTCCCTGGCGCGCGGCAGGTATCAGGGTTCGCTCTTGTGGGTCCACGACCTCAAACCTTAACACCTCTAGGCCCACCAACACCAAGTCCCCATCGACGAGTTCCCGTTCAGCCTTCAGGCGGAGGTAGATCCCGTTCACCGAGCCGAGGTCCTCGACCCAAAAACGCTGATTTCGATAAGTGATGCGGCAGTGGAGTGGTGAAATGTAGGGGTCGTTGGGCAGCACTACTTGCCCCTCCGCTCGGCCGATTTCGGTGGTTAGGTTGCCCAACGGATAACTTATCCCCGGACTGCCATCCTGCGCAATCACGACGAGCTGCCCCGGTGAAGCTCCTCCTGCTTGCGATACCGCCTGCTGTCGCGCGGGAGCCGATTCCGTTAAGCGCAGGCGATTGCCACAGAACTGGCAATAGGTGAGGTCAGCACTATTTGAGCCACGGCAGCGACTGCAAACCGAACGGCCAGGATCCGCTGCAGGAGCGCTCTGTGCGCCATACGCAGCTTCAGGAGGGGAACTCGTCGGTCGCGGCCCCAACAGCATTCCACAGGAGGCGCAGAAACGGTTGGTTGGGGGATTGGCGGCCCCGCACTGGCTGCACACGCTCTTCACGGACGGTGGCTTATCCTCGGACAGCTCGAACGCTGGGAACACGGGTCTGGCCGGCGCAGCTAACGAGCCCCCGCACGCTTGGCAGAAGCGGGAGTCAGGTGGGTTTTGAGTCCCACAGTGGTGACACGGCACCGCACAAGGGGACCGTGTCGCCCGGATTGCGTCAAGTTGCTTTTGGGTGGCCACCGGGCCGAGCGCATTCCGCTCAGAGAATTTGGAGCTCGGCATTACCAACGCGGCAGCAGCTCGCGCTGCTCGAACGTCACCTCAAAACCAATCATGTGCGCGAGGCCGAACCCGAGGTAGCCGTCCGCACGCCGTACGCCAGCCTCATCGGTAAAGTGTCGGAACAGCAGCGGCCGGTAGGCAAGCGCTGCACCCACTAAGGTTGTCGAACTCACTTCGTATTCCACGCCAGCACCGAGCGCAGCCACAGCACCACCGCTCTCGATTCCCCACTCATCGCCGTAAACCATCGGTCCGATGCCGCCGAGCAGGTAGGCCGTCGTTCGGTTACCGGCTTCGTGATAGTAACGCACCTCGCCGCGCAACTGCTGGAGAATGCCGAGTCTTAGGAGATTGGCCGATTGCTGGCGTGAGAATTCGTACACCCCCGCGAACAGCCAGGGGCGCGGTCGATATCCGACGCGGACACCCAACCCGAAGCCCGACCCCAAGATGCAGTTTGCGGGACCATTGGCTGCGGGGCACACGTCGCCGCCCGAGGCGACGCTTTCGAGTGCGAACGCCACCCCGTAGCGGAGCTCCTCCGTGTTGATCGGGGGAGGCGTTGGTTCGCTTTCCGAGGGAAGGGCGGACACCGTCGCGGAAGAGAATATTGGGGTCAGAAAAAATACGCCGGCAGTCACCGAACGATGCTTGATCCGCGCCCAAACCGAGGCGCGGCTTCGGGAGGGCAGGGCAAAGCGCACGCTGCAAGTGTCGAGCGGCCTTGACGTGGGCGCAAGGCTTCGTTTAAAGGCGACCAAAGTTTCAGGGAAGCGAAAATCCATGGAAATCCACCTCGACAGGCGTGCCGTCCGGCACATTCGTCTCTCAGCCCAGGAGGCGATCGAAGAAGATGACATCGAATCGCTGCGCGAGGACATCCTCGAAGCCTTCACCGAAGATCAGGTCGAGGAGATCGAGCGTCGCCTCGATAACGCCGACTTCTTCGAGTTCCTAACCGAGGTTCTCGACGAGTGGGGTGGCGATGACGTCGACGAATTGTTCGAACTCCTGGAGACCCAGCTGGGCGAAGTGGGGCTCGATATCAAGATCGACGGCAAAGAGGTCGAGGGCGAAGTTGAAGAAGAGCCCGAAGCCGAAGAGGAAGAAGAGGCTGAGGAAGAAGACGAGGAGTTCGACGTCGACGAAGAAGAAGCCGACGAGGATGAAGATTTCGTCGACAAGGACTGAATCGTAGCTACTCGGCCTCTCCAGGAGCCGTGGAGGCTGGCGGCTTCTGAGGAAGCGCCGCTGCGAAGATTTCGTAAGCCAGAATCTGCACGGCCTGAGCGAGGTTGATGGAGGGCTGGCTAGCCGCCATCGGGATCCGGACCAGTGCATGGGCATGGGCCGTGTCAACCTCTGAAAGGCCCGTCTTCTCGTTCCCGAAAACGATGGCCAGCCGCTCGCCCCTTGACGCGCGTCGCAGCAGCTCCTGAGCAACCTGCTTCGGGTGCATAATCGCCGAGTGCCCCGCTTTCGCTGTCGTGGCGACCATGAAGTCGACATCCGCGAGAGCCTCCGAGAGCGAGTCCGTGACGAGCGCGTTATCCAGCACGTCCCACGAGCGCACTGCCATCTTCTGGGCCATGTCGTGCCCCGGGGACGCCAGGCGCCCAGGCCGCACGATCCTGAGCTGGTAGAACCCCATCGTTTTCATCGCACGCGCACAAGCTCCAACATTTTCCGGGTAGTGCGGCTGTACCAAAACGAAGCTGACCGCCTCGTGGATTGGGAGCCTGAGCCTCTCGTCGCTTCCAAGGTCCGTTTTGTCGGTGCGGGGCAAAGTGTCTTCGTGTTTCATGGGCCGTTTCCTTCCGGGTGCGAGGCGCGCTCCCGCACGCAGCGAAACCCAAGCAAGGGGCTCCGAGTTTCGGGAGGGAAGGCTAAGCGTGCCGCCGCGCGCAGCCAAGCAGGGCTGCTTTTATAGTGCCCGCCGCGAGCAACCCGCATTCCCGTTTCTGAAGCGGTGGGGCCTTTGGGATCGCGAACAACGGAAACTACTGAGCTGTTAGCTGTTGGCTTT
This sequence comes from Polyangiales bacterium, assembly GCA_038251425.1. GTDB lineage: Bacteria > Myxococcota_A > Polyangia > Polyangiales > Polyangiaceae > JBBRRP01. The sequence goes on along the minus strand of JBBSBI010000045.1, from coordinate 14,665 downwards.
GGATATTCGGCGTAGAGGTCGTAAACCCATTCGGCGACGTTGCCGGCCAAATCGAGCACTCCTTCCGGCGTGGCACCCGAAGGAAAAGAGCCCACTGGCGCCAATTCTTCAAAACCGTCGCGCGCATCCGAGCTCATGGCGTCTTCGTCGCTCACCCCGAGCGGCGTCCGAAGCGCGGGACCACCGTGGTTACTCACATGCGAATTAAAAAGGTCGCCCCAAGGGAACACGCGCGCACGGCGTTCGGTCCCGTCAGGCCCATGCTCAACAGTACGCACGCCGCCACGTGCAGCTCGCTCGAACTCCGCTTCAGTGGGCAAGCGTCCACCTCGAAACTCGCAGTAGGCTTGTGCCTCGCTCCAGGTCAGAAGGGAAACCGGATATTCTGGCTTAAAAAAGCGCGCGGCGCCTTCAGATTCCCGCAGCGGCAGACAGCGTTGAGCGCTCACGCAAGCTCGGTACTCCTTTACTGTTACCTCGGTGCGGTCGATGAAGAAGCCAGAGATGAACACCGAGTGCCGGGGGAGCTCATCGGCGAAGAGCCCGTCCGTGCAGAATTGCTCGCGGGCTCCGCCTTCCGGGCGGCTTCGGGTTGAACGCAGGCACAGGTCCTGAGCCTCCAAGATTTCAAGATCGCTTGAGCCAAGCTCCGTCGTGAGCGCCTTCAACCAAACTAGCTTGGAACTTGGAATTTTCAGGCTAACGACTCGCGCTTTGCCAGGTGCCGCCTTGGGTGCCCAGAGCGTGAGCCATAAAACGGGCAGCATGAAAAAGAATTTTTGAAGCAGCGGGAGCAGATGTTGCTTCACAAAAAACATGCCCCGGGGCTATTCGGAAGCGCTCTCGGTCTTGGGTTTCTGTGCCAGATCAGGCGATTTTTCTGGTTTTTTCTGGGTCTTGGGGGCTTCGGGCTTAGCCGCGTCGGGCGCGCCGTAGTCTCCGCGAAGCTTCGCCACCAACGACTCCCGCAGTGTCTGCTCGAAGTAGCTCGGGAGCTTCGGCAATTGAACCACGACCCGACAGCCCGCTTTCACAGAAATGATTTCGATGCTCCCGTCTGATTTTTGGCGCTCTGGACCATCGGCCACAAAATGAAAGAGCAGGTAGGCTGAATCGGGATCTTTCTCGTAGACATCCTGCCCGAGATCCACGCGCAGGTAGCGTAATGCGGCACTGTAAACCTGAGTTTTAGTGTAGCCAACTTCGAACGGGGTTCTCGCGCTTGCGGAGCTCGAAAGCACGAGCACAGTGATCGTGGCGGCGATCCAGCTGGCGAGCGGCGTTCGTGGGTTCAGAGGTATATTCTTGGTCATTTTAGGCATTCTTTCGGAGATTTCGGCCATGGCTTGCCTTTCAGCTGGGGAGGCGCCCCTCCAAAAGTGCGCGCGGCCCCTCATAAAAAAGAAACTCAACTTCCTCGATTCCGTAGCGTGCTTCCACACGTTGCATCCCAATCTTTACTTGCGCGACATCTTCGGGCCGGTGCGCGTCGCTACAGGCTGCGTGGTAGAGGCCTCGCTCCAACAACTCTTCCGCGGAGCGTTGCGGCTTTTTGCCATATTTGCCTGCCAACGCCGCAACGTCGAGCAGTGCTCCTGCGCCACCCTCGATTAACCGTTGGAGAATATCCGGAGCACGCCAAATTGCCTGATAGCGCTCGGGATGTGCGATGATCGGCACCATCCCGTGGCGGCGCACGTCGGCGAGGCGATGATCCACGGTGTAGGGAAAGTCGACCTCGTAAAACTCGAAGAGCACCGCTTTGCCTCCTGGGTAGGGAAGCCCGTCGCCAGCCAGGACTCTTTGAAACACCACATCGTCAAAGTAGTGCTCACTCGAAAGAGCCAGCTCAGGAATGTCCGTGTCGGCTAACATTTCGCGGGTGCGGGCGTACGCTTCCTCGATGACCTTCCGCGAGTTGTTGAAGAGTCCAGGTCGCATGTGCGGCGTCGCGATCACCCGCGAGAAGCCGAGCGCCGCCAAGCCGCGCAGAATCCCCACGCTGTCTTCGATGGTGCGCGCCCCATCGTCGACTCCCCACACGTAGTGACAATGCAGGTCCCAGAAATCGGCCACCTGGCAGGTGTAGCGGAGGACGGGGTGGAGTGCGACTTATGCGGCCAAGATCCGAATGCAACCGGCGGCGGCTTCCTTCAGTTGTTCGGCGCCCGGTGCTGGAGTGCCCATTCCAGACATCAATACCGCTTGCCCAGGCAGATCGACCCGTTGCACCAAGACCGGGCCAAAGCCCGCCGCGCGCCGGGTTCCGCTCGGTGCAAGGGGCGCCGTGGCTGCGAGCTCTTCACAGATTCGGGCGGGGCCGGCTCCTGCCACGAGTAGGCCCGCTTCATCTGAGATGGCCAAGACATCCAAATGCGCGCGCTTTCGGCAAGCTTCGAGCATCAGGGCGAGCGCCTGTTCGAGGTCATTGCTGCGGTGTTTTCTCCGATCATTCCAGGAGTCATGGCTGGGCGTACTCATAGCGCCCAGGATCGCATTCGGCGCGAAGCTCGGCCAACTTCGCCGCATTCGAAGCCTGTGTTACACCTAGAGGCGATGGCATCGGCCCTCCTAACACTCGTTTCCGGACGCAAGGTGGTCGTGTGCGCCGGCTCTGGAGGGGTGGGGAAGACGACTGTCGCGGCTGCACTCTCGCTCGGTGCCGCCGGCGGTGGACGGCGGGTTCTGTGCCTCACGATCGATCCAGCACGGCGCCTCGCTAACAGCTTAGGTATTGAAAACATGACCCAGGGGGTCCATCGAATCGATCCTGAACGCTTGGTGGCACTCGGTTATGCAACAGCTGGTGAGCTCAGCGTCATGATGCTGGACACCAAGACCGTGTTCGATCATCTCATCGAAAAGCACGCGAAATCGGCAGAGCTACGAGACCGGATACTTAGCAACAAGCTTTATCAGTCGATCTCAACCCACTTGGTTGGTGTCCAATCGTATATGTCGATGGAGAAAGTGCTCGAAGTCACGCAAGATCCGCGCTTCGATCTGATCGTTTTAGATACGCCGCCCACCACCGAGGCGCTTGATTTTCTGCGCGCACCCGAGCGCTTGATGGAGGCGCTCGATAGCCCAGCCATGCGCTGGCTGGTGCAGGCTTTTGAGCCAAAAAGAGCGTTCGGGTTTAACCTGGTGGCGCGCGGAGCGGCGTTTGCGTTGAGAGGGTTGGGGCGGCTCACCGGGAAAGGATTCCTCGAGTCGGTGGCGGAATTCGTGACCGATCTGAGCGCGCTGTTCGGTGGGTTTCGGGCCCGAGCGGCGGAGCTCCGCCGGGCGTTCACGAGTCCAGCGTTTGGTTATGTTTTGGTTACGGCACCGCGGGAGAGTGCGATCGCGGATGCCGAATTTTTTGCAGCCAGCCTGGCCGCGGAACACATTTCTGTCGATGCCGTTGTCATCAATCGCTTGCATCGAGCACCTGACGCCAACGTCACTCTCGCTGAGCTGACGGCGAGGTTGGCTCAGCTGCAAATGCCGCTTAGCTCCGATCTACCAGGCCGAATTCTTCAGGCTGGCCAAGAGGCACAAACAGTCGCCGAAGAAGAAGCCCGGCAGGTGGCTCGATTGTCGGCAAAGCTTCGCGCCTTGAACGTGCCGTCGGAGGCCCTGTTGCGGGTGCCAGCAATGGAGCGCGATGTCCACGACCTCACGGCGTTGGCCGAAGTGGCTGCGGTCCTTTTGGCTTAACGAGTGGTGCGGCGGCGCGCGCGCCAGCGAATCAGGACGGGCACCGCTTCAAAGCCAAATTCCTGGCGGATTTGATTGCTCACGAATCGACGATAACTTTCGGCGACCGAATCCGGTGCGCTCGTCATCGCCACGAATACGGGAGGCGCCGACTGGGCTTGAGTCAGATAATAGATCCTAGGTGCCTTGCCGCCACTGGTCGGTGGTTGGCGCGTTGCGAGCACTTTATCAAAGAAGCGGTTCAGCTCACCCGTCGGAATACGCAGCGTGAACTCCTTGGCGGCCTTCGTAATGGTGGCCATGAGCTTCGGGACGCCGAGGCCTGTCTTGGCGCTGATCACCACAACGGGAGCCCAAGGGGCGAAGCGCAGGGCATCCCGCGCTTGCGCTTCAACTTTTTTCCGCGTCGCGGAGTTGATAAGGTCGACCTTATTCAGCGCGATCACGAGTGCGCGTCCGCGATCAAGGCACAGACCGAGCAGCCTGGCGTCCTGCTCTGCAACTTCGGCGCTGGCGTCACAGACGAGCACCGCAACCTCGGCGCGCTCCATCGCCCGAATCGAACGGATCACGCTAGCCGACTCGACGCCCTCCTCAACCCGTGCGCGTCGCCGCATGCCAGCGGTATCGACAAGCAGGAAAGGGCTACCTTCGTAGGTGATGGGGCAATCTACTGGGTCACGAGTCGTTCCCGGTCGATCGTCCACGAGCGAGCGTTCCCCACCGGCGAGATGATTCAACAGCGAAGATTTGCCCGCGTTCGGGCGACCCACGAAGGCCACACGGGGCCCTCCGCCTTCGATAGCTTCGGTCACAGCGACGTACGGCGCCATTTCAGCGACGATGGCTGCCATCATCTCAGCCATGCCTCGCCCATGCAGCGCGGAGACCGGAAGGATACGGCTGATGCCGAGCTCATAAAGCTCCAGCATCAGAGTGTCTCCGATGGGTCCGTCAACTTTGTTACCCACGTAGATCACTGGCTTATTACTGTGGCGTAGCAAACGGATAGCTTGACGATCCGCTTCAGTAGGCGGCGCGGAGCCATCGAGAACCATCAGCACCACGTCTGCTTCGGTAATGGCGGCCCGAACATGATTCGCGATGCCGATCCCCATCGGGTCGTCGGACTCGGGGTCGAAGCCTCCGGTGTCCACCAACACCAAGTCGCGACCGTGCATGTGCGCGTCCGCATAGTGCCGATCCCGAGTGATCCCGGGCTCATCGAACACGATCGCCAGTGGGCGCTGGGTTAATCGATTAAAAAGCGTGCTTTTGCCCACATTTGGGCGCCCAACGATGGCAACGATTGGCTTCATGCTGGGTTCTTTCGGGGCTTCTTGGGCTCGGTTGAAGCTCGCGGCTTCTTGGGCTTGGTTGAAGCCTTCGCGAGGGCGGCCTCGCCCGTGAATTGGGACGAGCCGTAACCGAATTCTGCGAGTTTGATCGGAATGTGCTTCCAGCGTGGCGTGATGCGCACAAACAGCTTGAGGTAGACAGGATGGCCGACGCGGGCTTCGATGCGCTGCCGGGCGAGGGTACCAATGGCCTTGATTTGCGCGCCGCCAGCGCCCACTAAGATGCGGCGTTGCCCCTCTTTCTCAACGTGCAACGTGGCGTAGATGGCCGTCCGTTGCGGAGACTCCTCCACCTTATCAATGCTCACCGCAACCGCATGCGGCACTTCCTTGCGGCATTGCAGGAGCACCTGTTCTCGCACGTACTCCGCGAGGAAAAAGCGAAGCGGTCGATCGGTGAGCGTATCGTCTGCGTAGGCCTTGCTACCTTCGGAAAGCACCGTCTCCAAAGCTGAAAGCACGCGCTCCACGTCAGCTCCTTCAAGCACGGTTGCCGGAATGATCGCAGAAAAATCGTGAACCTTGCCCAGGGCTTCGAGCAGCGGCAAAAGCTTCGATTTCGCCCCAATCAAATCGACCTTATTCACCACCGCTACCGTGGGCAGCTTCAGTTCAGCTAGCGTTTGAAGGAGCAGCTGATCCTCCGGGTGAAAGGCGTGCTCGGCGTTGGGCCGGCGAGTTGGAGTTAACTGTACGCTGGCGTCCAGCATGAAGAGAATGGCATCGGCACCGCGAGCTCCCTCGATGGCGGAATCGTTCATCCTGCGACCCAGCTCCGAACGCGGGCGATGGATCCCGGGTGTGTCGAGAAAGCCGATCTGCGCCGCCTTCCGATGCACGACCCCGAGCAGATTCTCACGCGTCGTTTGTGGCACAGGTGAGACAACGGCCAAATCTTCGCCCAGCGCCGCATTCAGGAAGGTTGTCTTTCCAACGTTGCTACGTCCCACGATGGCGACAGTTCCGAATTTCATACGCAGGTTTTTTTGGGGGGTTAGCGCGCTTGGGGAGGCGGGCTTGCTTGGAAAAAGTTCAGCTCTTGCGCTGGGTGAGACAGTCGTGCGACTAGCACGCGAGGTATGGGTGACCTGAAAGCGTCCCGACCACGTCCTTCGACACCAGGCTCCAAAGTTGGGGCGCTCTTGTGACCGACGAGGGCACCTCAGTCAAGGGGAGGCCTGGGGGCGCAACCCGCCTAAAAGGGCTTTTGTTGGTCCTCACGGTACTTGTGAGCTTAAGCAGCGGGATCCGTGAAGCTGGCCTCTGGGATCCACCGGAACTCGAAGTTGCTGAATTCTCACGGCGAATTGCCGCTTCCCGTTTGGGAGGAGATGCGCTCCGCCTACCCGACTTGCTGAACAGCGTGCCCACACAAACGGAGCTCGGCCGTGGGCAACTGCCCTTCACGTCCATCGCGCTTGGATTTCGGGTGTTCGGGCTTCACGAATGGGCTGGGCGTGCGCCGCTTGTTGTGTGGGGTGTTTTGGGCGTTGCCGCGACCGCGCTCCTGGCGTTGCGTTTTGCTGGTCCGAGGGTTGCCGCTCTATCAGCACTCGTGCTGGGCACGATGCCTCTCTATTTCGTCCAAGCCAGAACGATGCTGGGTGATGTCGTGACCATGGCGGTCCTCTCCTGGGCTATTTGCTGTTTATCATTCGCAGTATTTGGTGATCGGGTTGGGAAAGTGGCATCGCCTTTCCGGGCTACGGTTTGGCTTTTGGCTGCAGGTTTCTTCTGTGGTCTGGGGGTTCTGTGCCGGGGCCTCTTGCCGGGTGTTGCACTGCCCTTGCTCGCAGTGGGTGTTACCTATTGGTTACTCCCAGTTGTCGAACGACCCTCGCATCGGCTTCCTCGGATCATTGCGCTCGGGCTTTTGGCTGCAGGTTTTCTGGCTTTGGCGTTGGGGTGCCTTGCCGAGAATCAGTCGCTGGCCTCGGGCAAGGTGACGCTCTGGTCCGGGATGCTGGTGCAGCGTCCCACAGTGCTGCCGGCGTTTGATGCTCTGGTCGTGCAGCTAGGTCACGGGCTTTTGCCTTGGTCCGCATTTCTTCCGGTGGCGCTTTGGCGGCTTGGAGCTAACGCTCGACTTGGAGGGGCACTTGCGGGGCGCAGCGTAGCTCGGGAAGCATCAGTGCTTCGAGTGTTGCTGATAGTAACGCTGGCCTTGAGTTTTGTTATGTTCACTTGGCTTGCGCCGTGGGTGGGCGTTTTTGCGTTTCCGGCAGTGTTTGCCCTCGCTGTTGCCGTAGCGCTGGCCCTCGATGATTTCAATCAATCCAAAGCGGGTTCTCGGCTCGTCAGCGTGAGCACGTTGGGCCTCATGCTCATCCTTGTGTTCGATGTGAGGAACCTCCCAGACAAGATTCTGACGCCGTTCGTTGTTATAGGTCGAAGCTTGCCCGACCATTTCGCAGCGCGGGCTTCAGCCTCTGCCACCACCACACTCTTGCCGTTGGTGGCGCTTTTTGCGCTGGTTTATTCGCACCGCGATTCGGCGCAATCTTGGCTCAGTCGCGGGAGGTACAGCCGCTGGCCGCGCACCTTGGCTGCAGTCTACGGAGGTAACTTGCAGTTCGCGATCCTCGTGGTGTCGCTGGGTGCGTTGGCGCTTTTTCTAGGCAGGGTGGTGAGTGATAGCTTCTTTCATTTTGAATATTTTGAGCGAATGTCTGTGCGCCAACGTAAAGTGATGGATTTTGCGTGGCTAGCGTTGCCGGGTCTGGTTTGGGGTGTGCCCTGCCTGCTCGTTACCATGGCCGATCTGGCCCTCCTGCTTGTGCACCCTGCTCGTGCGCTTGAAACGCTTGAGGCGCGAGGGGAAGGGCGTGGCATGAAGGCGCAGATCGTCCGGTTGCTGGTGGCAGTGCTGCCCCCGCCCGGTTGGCTTGCGGGAGGCGTGTTGGCGCTGGGGGGGCTCAGTCTGAGCGTTGGTCTTTATCCAGCGTTGGCTTCGGAGCTTTCTCCGAAGGCTGCGTTTGAGGCTTATCGATCGTTAGCCGGTCCACGCGAGGCATTGGGCATTTTAGGCCCTAGTGTCAGTGCACGAGCGCACTACTACGCGGGCACACCCGTGACAGGCATGGAAACTTCCGCCGAGGCCCTCGAGTGGCTGCTCAAAATACCCGAGGAAAGGCGCTGGCTTTTATTGCCAGAGAACGAACTCGCGCCGCTCGATTCGGAGTATCGCGCGGCCAACGCAGCACGGCACAGTTTGCCAGTGCTCTACACTCAATCAGGTTCGCTTTTCTTAGCGTCGAACTCACTCGCCCAAGCGCCTAACCAGAATCCTTTCGCTCACTGGTTTTCAACGAAAGCACCGCTGCCCCGTCACTCGATGGACGCCAATCTGGGCGGGGTCTTAGATGTGCTCGGCTGGGAAATTCGGAGTGCCGAAGGCGACGTTGTGGCGGGGCTCACTGCAGGGAAACCGAGCCAGTTTGTCATATTCTACAAGGTGGCGGGTCAAGTCACGGAAGATTGGCGCTCGTTTGTTCACATCGACGGTATGAAGCGACGGATTAACGTCGATCACGAGCCGCTCGAGGGGCGCTACCCGCTCACGCTCTGGCAGGTGGGTGATCACGTAGAGGATGTGCACCATTTCACGGTCGCGCACGATCTTGCAGCTGGACGCTACCGCGTGTACTTCGGGCTGTTTTCAGGAAGCCGGCGTCTTGAGGTGGAGCGCGGTCAGGCTGAGAACAATCGGCTAGATGGAGGCGTGCTTTTGGTGCGCTGAAACTCGGGCCCGTGGCGCCGTCCGCTCTCGCCGGAGAACTCCGATGCAAGCGTCACTCAGGTGCCTATGCAGAGGAGGAGTCAAAAAAAAAGGCGGACGACCACCAGCCACGGGTGACACCAAGCTCCGGAGCGGCTAAGGCCGATGGGTGAGCGATTCTCCGCCCCGATCATCCAATTCTCCGCCGTCGGAACCCGCACCCGGCTCGGAGCGTCGAGGGGCGGACCGAATAGAGGTGATGTGGTCCGTCGATTGCGAAACCGACGACACCTTTCTCTACGCCAGCATCACGAACATTTCTGAGATGGGGATCTTTGTGAGCACCCGAGAGCCGCTTGAGCTTGGGGCTCAGGTTCGCCTCCGGTTCGCTCCACCTGCATCAACAGATGCGTTCGTGTTGCGTGGCCATGTGCAGTGGATCAACCCGGTGCGCCTTCTGTCCGAGAACCGCAACCCGGGCATGGGGATCCTATTTCATGGGCTGACAGCTGACGATCGCGAGCGCATTGTCGAGCTCATCAGAACCATCGCCTACGTGCGCGACTCAACCAATTGAAGGGCAGCGCCGCCGTTCGACTACGGCGTTTGAGTGGCGGAAGGTTCCGGGGCGAGTGGCGCTTCGGCCGCACCCTGGGGAGCGATTGGCAGTTGATCGAGCGCAGCCAGGCTCCGCAGTGCTCGTTCAGAATAGATCGGATCTTTGGCCAGGCTCTGAAAGTACTCTCGCGCTCGATCCTTCTGCCCCGTCTGACTATAGCAATTTCCAGCTTCCCAGGCGGCGATCCGGCCGCTCACACTCTCAGGCGAATCTGCGTAGACCCGGTCAAAACGATCGACGGCAGCAGCACAGCCGCGCCCCCTGAGATCGGACTGTGCCGCCAGGAGGGAGGCCTCCGTAGCTCGGGGACCGCCGGCGCTAGCAAGCTTGTCATAAAGCTCAGTGGCTTCTCGAAAATGATGTTGGTTGAAGGCGTGTTCGCCGTCGCTGAACGTCGCCTCGGCCCCCCGCGTGGTGGGTCCTTCCGTGGCTGTTTCTGCGCTTGATGCACTGCCGCTCACCTGCAGGGCGCCGTGTGCATTTTCCGGCGCAGCTTGCCGTGTTCCGTGAGTGACGCGATTCGGGGGGGCCACTTCCGATTCGTTTCCCGGGACCCCTTTTTCCGTAACGTAAACGCTGTCCCGGTCACCCGGATGTGCGCGCAGAAATAATAGGCTGGCACCAATCATCAGGAGAAAGAGCGCGCCCATGCTCACCTGGGGGCGCATTGCGTAGCCCGCCGCGATGGATATCCAGCGACCCATGCGTGCTCCAATTCCCTGTCCGGCACGCGCCGTGTGCTCGCGCATCAGGATCTGGTCGCGGAGTTCGGTTGGCGGAACGGCGAGCGGGAACTGCGAGAGCGTTTGTGCGGCCTTCAGGCGCACGTAGACCCCGTTGCAGCGCGAGCAATGGCCCAGGTGTTGAACGGCGCCACCTCGCGCGTAATCTTCGGCTTCATCGTACAGAAGATCCAGAGCAACACGGTCGAACTGTTCGCAATCCACAATGAGTCAGCCTTGGGGGTGATGTGTTCCAGTACGCTTCGAGTTCTCACCCGGTGCGCGCCGTTCCTGAAGAGTCTTTTGCAGTGCGAGCAGTGCTTTCCGCATTCGCTCCTTCACGTCTTGGGCATCGGTGCCAATCACGTCAGCGATTTGGGCGAATTCAAGGTTTGCCACCTGTTTGAGGAGGAAGACAGTCCGTTGTTCGAGTGGTAGCGTGCCAATGACAGCTAACGACTCGGCGGTCTCAGCTTCCTCAGGTTGGTCCCCAGGTGGGGCGGGCACACTCACCGCGAGCCGATAGAGCCAGGTTGAAAAAGGCAGCTGATCCCTAAATTCTCCGGAGCGTCGAGCGAACTCAGCGAACACGCGGAGCGTCAGCTCTTCTGCTGCTCCGCTGCCGCTCACGGTGTAGCAGGCTATCGTGTAGACGCTCTGCAGGTGCCGCTGGACCAGCTCCTCGTAGGCCCCGAGGTCGCCGCGCTGGTATCGAACCATCAGGGCGTTATCGGAGGCGTGGTTGTTCGAGGCGTTCATACAAAAACTGGCTTGGTCGAACGAGGGGCAGGACCCCAATCGTGTAGCCTTCCCGCTAGCCTCAGGCTACCCGGCCTCGTGCAGACCAATGCGAAGTGAAACGGCCTTCGCGCATGGGGGAATGCCCGCTCGCTGCGGAGATTTGAAACTTGAGTTGCGCCACTGAAGTATCGGCCAGGCGGCGGGCTGGCGTCGGTGAGCTGTCAGGCTGCGATAAACCGGGCCTTGAGCCGGAGGAGCACTTGCTCACCTCGCCTCGAGCTGTTGCAAAAAAATGGGGACTGAATGCCCGGCTAGATGTAAGTTGTGGGTCGGCTGAATTTTGACACTAGCCCAAACGTACGAGCACGAGGGAAACGATGCGATTCAACAGCGCACTTATAGTCTTAGCGATTTGTCTGCCTGCAGTTGCGTGGGCTGAAGACGCACCGGTTCCTGCAGCTGCCAAGGCTTCAGCTACGGCAAAGCCGACCAGCCCCGCTCCGACGGCGGACGCCCCAAAGACTGCTGCATCAGCGGCGGACGCCCCAAAGACTGCTGCATCAGCGGCGGACGCTCCAAAGACTGCTGCATCAGCGGCGGACGCTGCCTCAGCGACCACCGTTCCACCGGCTGCTGTTCAAGGGCCTACCGCTGCCGCTGCACCAAGCGCGAGCGAAGGTAGCGCGATCGACGGGGCAACCTATGCGGTTCGTTTGCGCGACCTTGAGCAGCGCATTGACGAGCTGAAGGAGCAGATTCGACGGAGCCACACGCGACTGAGCTTACTCAGCGACACTATCCTCTCCGGCGGTGTTGGTGGCGCACGCGCCGAAATCAAGTTCGTGAACGAGATGAGCAACGCCTTTCGACTGACGAGCGCGCTCTTCGTGCTCGACGGAGCAGTGCAGTACAACAAGCAAGACGATTCTGGCGCGCTAGCAGAGCAAAAAGAGATACCCATCTTCAACGGAGCGGTTCCGTCTGGAGACCACACCTTGCAGGTTGCACTGAAGCTCCGCGGTCACGGGTACGGAGTCTTTTCTTATCTGCGCGGCTATCAGTTTGACGCCAAGAGCAGTCACTCCTTCACCATCACTGAAGGCAAGACAGTCCAGGTTGAGGTTGTCGCCTACGAAAAGGGCGGAGTCACCACGCCGCTCGAAGAGCGACCTTCAATTCGCTACGGCCAGAAACTACTGTCTGGCGTCCAGGGCGATTCGGGAGCAGAAAAGCGTGCCCCGGCCCCAGCTCTGAATCCGAGTGCATCCGGCAACATCAATCTTGGCACTGGAGGTAAGTAAGTGAAGAGTCAGGTCAGCGCTCGGTCGCGAGCGCTTGGGAGCCTTTCGGCTCTGGCGACCGTGTTATCAGTATCAGTCGCGTCCGCGCTCAGTACATCTGAAGCGAAGGACATTGCCAAGGCAAGCCTGCAGGCTGCGGCCGAGCAGGCCCGGCGCGGCTCCCCTGCGCTTCAGGCGACGACGAGCACCGTCTCGCCCGCGGAGCGTGTTGCCGCTGGCGAGTTGATGCTGCGAACGGATGATTTTGAGCGTGCGGGGGAAGAGTTCAACAAAGTCGTCGAGTTGTTCCGGCAGGGTAAAATCCCTGAAACAACGTACGCAGACGCGCTTTTTCTGCTCGGCGAAACCTATTTCAAGTCCAAGGAGCAGCTGTCCGCACGGCGTTGTTATCAGCTGATCCTCGACCAGGCTTCGCGCCGGCCTTTCGATTCCTACGCCGGACGCGCGCTCAGCCGGCTTGTCGACATCGCCTGGAGGCGCGGAGACAAAGAAGGCTTAGATTACATCGTTTCTAAGCTCGGTAGCTTACCGGCCACGGACGACACGGGCTCGGTTCAATATGCTCGCGCTAAAGCGTTCTTCTTGCGCGCCGATTACGCGGCATCGAAGAGTGCCATCGGCGGGTTACCGGCCACGAGCGCCTACGCGCATCAGGCCCAATACTTGCTCGGTGTGGTGTTGGCAAAAGAGGCTGCCGCTCCCCAGGCAAGCTCACCTCCAGGTTCGGGAACCGCTTCAGATACGCGCTTTGTAGCGGCTATCGAGCAGTTTCGGCGTGTCACCCGCCTGCCACCCGACACGTCCGAGCACCGGCATGTCGTCGATCTCGCATGGATGGCGATCGGTCGTTTGTTTTACGAGACAGATGCTTACCTTGATGCAGCTGACGCCTACGGACACGTTGACCGTTCCTCTCCGGAATTTTCCACGATGTTGTTCGAGCTCAGCTGGGTCTGGGTCCGGCTGGGTGACTATGAACGCGCGCAGCGCTCGCTGGAAGTATTGTCAATCACCGATCCAGGAACGCTGAAAATCGCCGATGGCTCGCTGTTGCGTGCCGACCTCATGTTGCGCTCAGGCCAGTTTGATCGAGCTTTAGCCGCGTACGAAAGCGTTCGGGATCGGTTTAATCCCTTGCGGGATCAGGTCGATCGCTTTCTGACCACCACCACTGATCCGGCTGTCTATTACGATAAGCTGACAGCTGAAGAGTTTGCGGCCGGCGGTGAGCTTTCGCCCCTGGTGTTGGATTGGGCCCGCGAAGAATCCACTCGCGATAACGTGTTTACGGTGATTGACGACGTCACCCGGTCGCGCAGTACCTTGAAGAAGGCGGGTCAGCTGGCTCAGAAGCTGCGGGCCGTTTTGGGTTCGTCAACGCGAGCCAAAGCATTCCCAGAGTTACGAGCTGCGCTCGAACAAACTCTGGGTGCCCTGAACAAAGTCGGTATGGCCCGATACAATCTGGCTTTGGGCATGGACGATGTGGCCAGCGACAACGTGAGTGGGGAGCTTGCAACGGTCAGGCGCGAGCGCCGGGCGCTCATGCGGCGTGTGAGCTTCTTGCCGGTAACCGATGGTGATTTTGCGCGTCGCGAGGCGCTCGGGGAATCTCAGTGGAGTGGGGCTTCCCAAGAGCTTCAGCGCCTCACGCTGGAGATTGATCGTTTGCGTGCGATCGTGAATGGCCTTCGACGAGTGCTCCAAGATGGTATGCGTGGCGTCTCCCAAGATCCCGCAACTCGTGACCGCTTCCGTGAGGAAATCGCCGCCAACGAACGCGATCTTGAGGTCTACGAGACACGCGTGAAGGGCTATCAGGAAGCGGTAGAGATGGGGCGCGCTCAGATCGGTTTTGGCGATCAGCGTTATATAGAAGATGATGCCGCGCGTCTGAATCTGAAGCGTCTTTTTGATCGCGAGGTGGAGTTGTCTGCTGCCGGCCAGGATCGCGACGCGGTCGACTATGCCCGCGACATTCAAGGGCTCCTGGCTCAATCTCGCTCGACGGAAGATTCGCTGCAGGCCACTCGCTCACAGTACGAACGGCAGGCCGAAGAAAGCTCATCGAAGCTGCTCAGTGTCGTGAATGAAGAGGCTGGAAAGCTGGAGAACTTCGCCCTCAATCTTGAGGGGCTCGATCAGCAAGCTCGGCTGTTGGTGGGTGAAGTTGCAATGAAGAACTTCGGTCTCGTGCGCGATCGGCTAAAGAGTTTGGTCTTAAGGGCGAACGTCGGCATTGTTCAGCAGGCTTGGGAAGTACGCGAGGAGCAACGGGTGCGAGTGAGGAATCTGCAGCGCGAGCGCGCGCGCGAGGAGCAGAATTTGAACGACGAATTGCGAGAAGTCCTGGATGACTCGGAGGACGAACAGTGAAATCCTATCGATCTAGGGTGGGCATGAACCTCCTCCCGTTGCTCGCTCTTTCCTTGCTTGCCGCGCCCAGTCTTTCACAGACGGCAGCGACTCCACCTGCCGCCACGGCGAAAGGCGCACCCGCCACG